>NZ_BAABWF010000007.1:0-266283 GCF_040366405.1 Arenicella sp. 4NH20-0111 | reverse complement strand
AATCATGCTTAACTAATGGGTCACAACAATGTCGTCAATAAAGATTTGCTGTCGCCAGTTTCGTGCCCAAGAATCCCAGGTACCAATTTGCAGGCGCACTTTTTTAACACCCTTAACATAAGGCGAAAAATCATGCTCGAACTGCCGCCAACCAGAATCTTTACTGTTTGGATAATTAACGCAAAAACCTTTCAAAATCTGTAAGCTCGTCGCGTTCAATACCGTGATGCAGCGATGCGTTACCTTGCTTAGTCCAACGTAATCACTTCGTGCGCGGGTCCAACCACTGACCTTAAAAACATCATCTTCATTATCAAAATCCTTGTAATGAGCGACTTCAAGCCCTCGGGTTACCTGCGGGTTACAAGCTGCATCCGGTTGAACCGAGGTATCCAGCTTCTCTCGAACCACGATACTTCCTGGTGTGCCGGGGCCACTGAGCAATCGCTTTTGCTCATAGTTAGTACACAGTGGCCGTTTCCAACCGTCAAATGAGGTGCTGAAGGTAGACTTGCTTTCCGATCGGCGCAGCATCAACATGTTTATGGCCGAAGACACCGCCGCTGCTTTGTTGGAGGCTCTGTGGCTTTCAAGTGGGCTGCCCAAGGAACAGTTATTGGTCACACTCACTTCATTTGCGACTGGTGTTAAACACACTCCTATATATTTCCCTTGATTCACCAAACTTGACGACAATGATCGAGTGAGTGTGGCCGTTGAATAGGGCGCTATACTGCCTATGGTAAAGCTGTTTAGCAGTTGATCACTGGCCGTGATGGCTTCATCATTGGATACATAAAATCTCGCCGTGCTCGCGGCTGATGACCCCGCCCCAATATTGCTGAGGCTGGCGCTGACAGAGAATGGCTGATTGGCTGTGAGAATGCGATCGTTCAACCTAACCCCTGATGAGGTTAAATCAGGTCTTGAGACTTCGAGAAGAAGATCTTGCACCCCCCATTGCTCAAACAGTTCGCCTTGCCACGTAGAGCTCGGTGTTCGTTGAACAAACTCGATTTGGTTCAGCCCTTCTTTTAGTAAGGTCTGCGGAATTTGAAAGGTTTTATTCGTGCCTAATGACGTAACTAAGCCCGCATCAAGCGCTCCGAGCAGTGTTCCATTGACGAACACTTGAGTTTCGTCGTTTCGATCAACACCCCAGCCTCGCACACTCAAGCCGTAGTCATTTTGGACGGAGGCTAGCGTGAAATTGGCTCTTAGACCTGTGTATCGGCTCGGCGTTTGTTGGTACCCAAAACGAGTCGGCATGTTGGTGCCGATGGTAAGGTCAATGGGCTCTAAGTACTCAATAGAAATGCCTCGAATGCCCCACACCGCATTGGTGCTGGTATCGCGTGGAGAAAATTCAACGACATTGTTACCGCCGATTAAGTCATTTCGATTAACAATGAACTCGTAAGACCGTTCTTCTGAACCATAATAGTTTTCGGTTTGTAAAACCAGTTTTCCATTCACCCTCACATAGGTGCTATTGTCGGTGGCCGCTGTGTCTCCCGAACGTGTGGTGAAACTGACTCGCAGATCACGCTGTACGGTATTGCCTGAGTACGTGCTTGGCGTCGGAGCAACTGACGTGGCCAAGGAAAACTCAAACGGCACACTTGAAGTTTTGTCCTTTTCATAGCCATTACCAAACGCGTCATTGCTGCCAACTAACCGATCATCATTGTCTGGCAGCGGGGGGAAGGTTTGGCTGACCTTAAGGCAGCTTGCGTCTCTGATGCCTTCTTCAATTTTAAGCCCCGTAATACCCCATGTTTCACCACTTCTCTTCAATCGTAATTTAACCGTATTAACTTCAAATTCAAGTAAATCAGCGGCATCGATACAGACGGTTTGCTTTACACCTAGCTGGTTAGATGGGGTGGTATCTACGAAGCCATATGGTTTGTCATTCACAAAGACTGCTAATTCGTCTCGGTCATCTATATCGAATGGGTTAAACGAAAATCGCGCGACTCGATCCTGAGTTTTAAAAATTGACCTTTCTTTTTCTTGATTAAACAGACCTGAAAACTCTGTAACACTAAAGTAGGAAAGAAGGCCGTTTTCATGCTCACTCGTGCCGTAGTTCCAGCCGTACTTTTCCTCGTCAACTAGATCGACCTCAAGGCCTAGCCATCGTCTCCATAATTTATCCTCAAGAAGATCCTGAGCGTCGTCAAAGTCGGGCTTAAATAATTCATAACGAACGATAACAGTACCGCCTTGATATCGTCGATTTCCTTGGATTCGAGAAGATGTTGATCTGAGGGCGTTTAGAACTTCATTCCTAGATCTATGTGGGTTTCTTGAAATTAGTTCTACAGCATATGCTGCGATTTTGGGGGTAGCGAAGGAGGTACCACGCGTAAGCCCACCTGTGACCGGATGGCGAGCATAATAATTATCAGCAAAGTCGATTTGTCCGCTAATTGCTCCTTGAGCTACGTTTTCATTATTTAATCCCGCAATAGCTATTGTCGTAGAAAGACATGCAGGAAAAGGCAATTGGCCATTATCTAACTCGCGGTTTCCATTATTTGTAGGATAGTCAGCCCCTGCATTATTGTCTGTACCAGCGAACACCAATATTCCTTCTTGATTCAGTCTCTTGATAGATTCAGCGTAACGTCTAAGAACCCCACTATTTACATGAGGGTGAGCATCGCAGGGAGCTGTATACCTTCTATCAATCTTATCCGGTTGTAGCGGGTTAGGCTTGATGATATGGCTTAGGCTAACGACTTTGATATCACTTCTAGGAACATTTCCTGTAGATAGATCTTCAAGTGCATCAGCAACTAAAACAGGGGAGCCGGTTATTTTTACTGAGGTAGCTGCAACATAATCTGGTTCAAAGAAGTTATTGATGCCCAGAATCGATTGATCGTGAGCATGCCACTGTTTAACATTGGGTGAAGTTAGATCTGTAATAATCCCCGCTATCACCGTTTGGTGAGGGAGAGTTTCCACAATTAAAGGTTCAATGAGACCATCGCTACGTTTCTTGGCTGCAGGCAAATCCGAATTCCTTAAGACACTAGTACCCAGAGCGTGAGAAACGTTGGTATATCCTATAGCGCCTTTGCTATTACAGAGCGAAGCATATGAATAGAACCAAACGAGGCTATGAGTAGAGTTGTTTGTGTCAGTTTGGCGAGGCTCCTTGTCATCTCCAAATACCGAGTAGCAGCTTTCTTTGAATAATCGCCCTGATTTGCGCAATTGATTTGCATAGTCTTCTTCCAAACCGCTATCAATCACATAAATATTGGCCGCATGAAGCTCTAAGCAGACACAAAGCGTCGCTAAAATAACGAAATACTTTTTCATTGTAATTAGCCGTCTATAGTACGGACCCAGTGCTTAAAAGGCTAACACGATTGTCTTTATACATTTCTTCTACATGACTTTGAGTGGTTTTTATCGTGGCATAAGCTGCTTTTACTGAAATAGTCTTAAACTTATATTTCTCCCACGAAGATAAGAAGTCGTTTGCCATATTGTTGTGCATGACGACCCATTCATTATTGAACGGCCTTCGTTTATAAAAATCATCCGACCATGAAAAATCAACTCTCACTAGTATTTCGTCTTGCTCTTGAAACTTGCTGATCAGCTCCGCATACCAACCTTTTTTTAGAACTTCTTTTTCGACAACTAATCCTTTTTTTTGTGGCAATATTCTACCTTTTGGAGAGTAGATGGATATAAGTGTAGCTCCTGATTTGCTAGAACTTGATAGTGGGAAAACATCTAAAATAGATTCTTCTTTTGCTAACTGAAGTACTTCACTTTGGGTTAGTCCCACCGATATTTCTTGATATTCCATGTCAGATGAAGGGCTTTCGATATGAGACAGAAAACTTAGTTTTCTATTCGAATTGAACCTAGCAGGTCCGCCTTTTGATTTAAGCTTATCACTTAAAATTTCTTTAACTTTATTTATTCCAATATCTTCCTTGTCTACATTTGATGAGAGAAGTTTAGCAAAAAACCCCTGAGGTTGTCTTAACTCATCTGTTACTTCGATGAGAATTCGATTTTCTAAAACCTCAGCATCTGTGTTGTATGAAAGGTTAATTCGATCCACCTTGTATGCGTCATATTCGTCTTGAGTCATTGATTTAATCTTCTCTACTAGAACTTGGTATTTCTTTTCGTGTTCCAGATGAAGTCTTTTTAAGAAGCTAAGGTTAGAATGCGTTTCATCAGCGTAAGCTATAGAAATAGACAAAATACTAATCAAAGACACAATGCAGAAAAGAGTTAACTGATTTAACCTGAAACGTTCCATTACATACTCCAGAATGAACTTAAGCCTATTTAGGCTTTTAGCATAAACATAAATTTGGATTGAAAAATACATGCATCAACAATACTCAATACGTGCCCATATTTTAACTGGGCTATAAAAGACGAGATCATCAATTATTTACTACACTATAACCAAGGCATTGTAAGTTCAAAGACGTAAGCTATCAATCGTCGTGCCAGGTTAGAACAACAACGGGAATGATGAGTAGGGATTTAATATTCATGATGTTTTCCATATAAAAAGTGCGTTTCCATTATATCGTTTTAGTAGGTTTCTATCTTTACTTAAATGGTATGGAATGTGACTTACAACACTATAACCATTTTGTAGTAAGTGACGTGATCTAAGCTAATACGAAACAAGGATTTATCGCCAATAGAAAGACACCAAAATCTCGGGGTAGTGTATTAAGTGAAGCTGTCTGCTTATTGCCCTTGTATGCACTTTTGGCATAAGCCGCTTATTTAGAGTCACTTAACGAGGCTCTAAATTGGGTAGAATTATTAGCGGGCCCTACTATTAGGTTGCTCTTTTTAGCAATACAGTCTTCGCCAATACTTGGCGCGCTTTAAACGTTATGTGGAAATTAATTGCCTTGACAGC
The DNA here is from genome assembly GCF_040366405.1 of Arenicella sp. 4NH20-0111. Taxonomy (NCBI): domain Bacteria; kingdom Pseudomonadati; phylum Pseudomonadota; class Gammaproteobacteria; order Arenicellales; family Arenicellaceae; genus Arenicella; species Arenicella sp. 4NH20-0111. The sequence continues at coordinate 261,359 of NZ_BAABWF010000007.1, read as the reverse complement.
TTTAGCCTAATGTTGACATCTTTTCTGGTTCATTGCAGAGGCCATGGCGTGCTGTGAAGGGGAGGTTTTTGACTCATTCTCAGTTTAAATCGACTAACGCAAAAACGTCTTATATAATCAGCCAACCCAATATCCTTTTCAAAGACATTTTATTTTCGACCTTGTTTTATCGAGCCTTTAAAGTAATTTTTATGTCGATTAGTGTGTTTTATGTCGGCTCTCTATCCGCCAAATCTGCACCAGTCTGGCATATGATTAATTGCAATACCATTACACAGGGCGATTGTCATTTGCTTGAAGATAACTCTGTCTATACGCTTATTGATGTGGGAGAAGCAAGAGTGGCTCAAAATACTCTTATTCCATATTTGTCTAATAAGGGAATAGATGTTATCGAGCACCTTTTCATTTCACACCCTCATACAGATCATTACGGTGGTCTGGAGTCCTTAGCATTAGCGGGAATTTCAGTTAGAAATATCTATCATAATGGGCTGCCAAAGGACGTATCTGATTTTAATTATAAACCCGAGATTTTCAATAAATTACTTGACTCTTACAAAGCTAATGGCACACAAATTATAGACGTTAACAAAGGCTTTACTCTTAATTTGCCGAATTCTAGGCTTTTTGTCTTGGATGCAAAGAAAGAAAGGCAAAAAGATGTGAATGATTATTCCATTCAAATGGCTTGGGATGCAGGTGGGTACAGGAGTTTATTTACTGGTGATTTGAATAATAATCTTGGCTCTAAACTCGCCCATAACCCTGAATATCAAGCCGATATTCTTAAGGTCCCCCATCATGGAGTCAAAGGTATTGCCCCTGATAGTTTTTTTGACAACGTTGGTCCGAGTCTATTGATGGTTCCCTCGACAAGGGCGTTGTGGTATCACCCTAGAGGAGTACAAGTAAGGAATTGGGCTATTAAAAACTGGGATGAAAAAAACACCCATGTATGCAATAACGGCTTCAATGGAAGTGTGAGGATATATTTTTATGAGAGTTATCTAGATCTTGATCCAGAAATACCAAACGGTACTTGCCCGAGGATTAAATGGAAATTAAAGCCCAAGGTAACGCCAGTGTTGTCAGCGAAAAAGGTTTCTTTATCTCAGATCAGTCTTTTGCTTGATGATTGAACAATTGCGATGTTTTCATTTGTCTTCAGGCTCGGTTTCTTTTTGGCTGAACTGAAACGAAACGCACTATATTTCTTATCGCTACCGAGGTTTGTTAAAGGTTAGTGTTTTTTTAACGATTAGTTAGTAACGATAGCCAAGCAACCTTAGGTTATTTATTTTGCATTGCCGAGACGAAAGTCTTTGATTCATTAATCGACGCTTCCATTTGCTGAATCAGGTTTTTGACTTTGTCTTCGATAACAATCACTTCGTTAGAGAGGCTGGTCACTGCTCGCGCGTTCAAATTGTGTTTCAGGTACAGGGTGTTGTCCTGCAGGACCTTAAGGACGGGTTCAACCTTTGCATGAGATTCGGTCATTGTTCGATGAATTTTCGCGTAGCGCTTTTTGGTAGTAAGGAGGTTCGCTTCACTGGTTTTTCTCAAACTGGTACTTTGATATTGGCTCAACTCTTCTTGCCATTCGTCGAATAAAGCGTTAGCCACGCTATCCACAGACTGTATTCTTTGTTCGAGTTCTTCGGCTTTTTCCTCACTTTTCTCGACGGCCTTGGCCATCTTTTTGTATTTCTTTTCAAGCCCTTTATCGTCCACTTTAATGAGCTCGGCGAGTTCTTCGTAAGCTGATTTGAACTGTTCTTTGGTCTCTTCTTGAGTTTCCGTTGTTTTTTCGATTCGATCAACGAGTATGTCGCGTTTATGTACACCTACTTTTTCTAGGGCGGAGTACTGAGCTTTCTGCGCGACACCACAGGCGCTTAGAGTAATAGCTAAGAAAAGAATGGCTAGGTTTTTCATATTGGTCTACGGATAACTTGAAATCGATACAGATGTTAACAAAAACGGGCTCTTAGGATGGCAAAAACGTGTTAAATTTTCGACTGATTCTGTCCGACTCAATTATTTCATATGAATTCATTATTGCGTTTTCTTCCATTGCTGCTCAACGGTAAAGTCTTAAAGGGTAAGAAGCGTTGGCTGGGGGTCGCCGCCATCTTATTCAGCGTCTATCAGACCTTTAGTCCAAATGGCATCGGTGCTGAATGGGGAATTCCGAGCGTTGATACGTTTTATAAAGAGCCACGCGATGTCTTAATTACACGAGTCGAAGCAGCCAGTGATGCACAGCAGGAAACAGCCAAAGAATTTAGGTCAGCGTTAGAAGAATTCAAGGCCGTGACTGGCTTCAATGGCGGTGATTTGGAAAAAAAATACACTACCTTAAACGCCGCCTTTGAAAGCAGTGAGGATGCCGCACAAGAGGTGCGTTCTCGCGTGGACAGAGTCGTTGATGCCAGTAATCGATTACTGGAGGAGTGGCGTGATGAATTATCGCAATACCACGATGCTTCGATAAAGCAGCGTGCGCAGCTTCAATTTGATACAACCCGTGCTCAGGCTGAAAAAATGATTGCCTCCATGCGAAAGGCTGAGCAAAAAACGGAACCTGTATTGGCCGTTTTTCGTGATCAAGTACTCTTTTTGAAGCACAACTTAAATACGCAAGCTATTAGCTCTCTTAAACAGAATAGTGTCGAGATTGAACAGGATGTATCTGCCCTAATTCAGGACATGGAGTTGTCTATAGCTGAAGCAGAGGCGTTTATTAAGGAGCTTTCACTTTAGGCTTCGTGCTTGTTTTGGCTGGCTAAGAATCGTGTTGCTGGTAGCGCGTTCCTTTTAGGAAATGCGTGTGCATAGCTCCTTTGCCTTTGATCTCAATTTCCCCTTGCGAGTCGAAGGTATATGAGTCCTGCAGTCGAGTCTTAAAAGCATCGGACACATGGATTTTTCCGGGTGTGCCACTGGACTCCATGCGGCTAGCCACGTTTACTACGTCGCCCCAAAGGTCGTAGGCAAATTTCTTTGTGCCAACCACGCCGGCCACGGCAGTACCCGAGTGAATACCTATTCTGATATTGATATCAAGGCCACGTGTTGTGACAAACCGCGAGAAATCATCACGGGCAGCGAGCGCAAAACTGCCAATTCTTTGAGCATGGTCTGCAACTGGCTCGGGAATCCCTGAGACCACCATATAACAATCTCCGATTGTCTTTATCTTCTCCAACCCAAATTCATCAAGGCGTTGATCAAACAGTGCAAATATATCATTAAGCAGGCTGACTAGTTCACGCGGGCCAAGCTGTTCAGATAATTGGGTAAACTTTACAAGATCAGCAAACATTACGCTGACTTCTTGAAATTCATCAGCGATGGTGGTTTCTCCATTGCGTAGCCTCTGCGCAATGACCGAAGGCAGTATGTTTAATAACAGGTTTTCGGACAGCAATTTTTCTCGCTCTAGCTCTTCTTGATTTTCGGTAAGTGCTTTGTTGCTGGCATTCAAATTTTCAACTGAAACACGAGTGCTTGTGACCATATCGTTGAAGGCGGTTACCAGTTGTCCTACTTCGTCTTCTGATTTGTGATCTATCCGGTGTTCATAGTTGCCATTGCCTACCTTCTTGGTTGCGTGTGATACCAAACTGAGCGGCTTTAGAATTTTTCGGCGCATGATGAATATGGAGGTAATACTAAGTATTAAGGCCGCTAAACTGATGAGAAGAGAGGCCATCATCAATCGATGCCCCAAGTGCCTTAGGGTCTCAACTTCTTGAGTGGTTCGAGCGTCGAGTAATATGAAAAAATCATTAATCGGTCGCATGATTCTGGCTTTCGCTTTGAGGTAATCGTTCCCAAACATGATGCTTTGCGCGAGCTCTAGGTTTGGCTTTCCGGTTCGTGAGAATCCGCCTCGGCCATCTTCAAAGCGACCCTTAACGGCATTAATCGCGATTAATTCCATACGTACTAATTTGTCGGAGTGGTTTTCCGCCTCGGTCAGTTTACTGAACTCCAATAATGAAAATCCCTGTTGAATCATTAAATCTTTCAGTGAGACTATTCCGCCATCAGGGCGAGGTCGTTCACCGCCTTCTCCAATGACCAGATCCCAGTAAACCAAGGAATAATCAATCGGTCGTTCAGTGGCTCCAGATCTAACCTGCGCAATTTCCTCGAAGTAGTCAGCGTACTGCTCTTCTCCTGTCGATACGTAGAGTCTCGCCATTTTTGTGAGGTCATCTGAGCTTTGTCGCAATTCATCGGCAAGAATGAACGACGCGTATCGTCTATGTTCCGTGGCTGCGATTTTTTCTCGAGTGTCAGATAGCCACATTAGTGCCCCAAATAAACTTCCTAAGAGAAATATCAGTAGCGTGAAAACTGAGATCAAAAGTTTGTTTATTGACACAATAGACGGTCCTTTCTAGTTGGCTTTGTCCTCATACTATAGATTAGTTACGTCGATATCCGAAATAAGACAAACTGCCTAGACAACTCTAAACTCAACTTTGTATGCTGAGTGAGGTGATGCTTAGAGTAAAACGGTGTGATAGGCTTTATGTTCAAATGAATATCTTTTGGTAGGGGTCAACATAGGAGCAGATGGACGTAAAAGACATCGAAATTTATTCTGAACTTGTCGATAATGCGGTAGTTCGTATGCCCGGTAGAAAGCAATTGGGGGCCGTGATTCAGGGGGACTCGTTATTTTTAATGCATGCTGACTTGATTGATGTTCTCGAAAGCCATAAGCACGAGCCATACAGTGAGTTGTTTTATCGAATTTTGCTGTTAGCAACTGGCATCGAAGAGCGCTTGAACCATTATATTGAAGTGTGTGAGGCCAATAACGTAGCCTTGAGTTTTGAAATCGAGTACAGCGTAGAAGACTATAAAGATTTAATGTGATTTTTTGTCGTTATTGTGTTTGAACCACCTCAAGCCAGAATAGCGCGACTGTGGAGTAGAAATGAGTTCTGATCAAGATAAGCGCTCCGATGCGTTAAAAGTGTGTGGCAGTAAGCCTAACTGTGTCAGCAGTTGTGATGAGAGGCAAAGCCATCACGTTGCGGCGTTCGACTTGTGTGCCAACAAAGATTCCGCCTGGGATAAAGTCAAAGAGGTAATTTTGAACAGCTCGGGTGTGACCATCGCTGAAGAGTCTGGCAATTATCTTCGTGCGGAATATAAGAGCCGTTTTTTCAGGTTTACCGATGACTTGGAGCTGTTCTTAGACGTGGATCGATCTCGTATTGATGTGCGTTCTGAATCTCGCGTAGGTTACTCAGATCTTGGGGTAAACCGAAAACGTGTTGAACAATTGCGGCAGCAGTTGAAAGACGTTGGTGTGGTCGGTTAGGTCGATCATGAACGATTGTAAGCTCGCGTTAATTAAGGGTGACTTGTTGTTCTCTCTACTCTCCGTAAAGGATGATGTTGATATGGTTAGAGGCAGAAGATGAGAACAATCTTGGTCGTTAACCCCAAAGGTGGTTGTGGGAAAACAACAATTGCGACTAATTTAGCCGGTTACTATGCAAGCAAAGGCGTTTCGGTCACGCTGGCTGATATTGATCAACAACGCTCCAGTTATCAATGGGCAGTGAGTCGTCCGGTAACAGCAGCACCAATTGAAGCCCGTTTTGAAGAGGCTGAGTACAACACTCGCCGCGTTATTTATGATTGCCCCGCGCAAATACATATCGGTTTAACGACTGATCTAATTAATCGTTCGGACGTGATTGTGATGCCTATCAACCCTTCTATTATTGATCATCGTGCGGCATTTAAATTCATTTTCGACGTGCGGGCAATGATGCGAGCTGATCTGTGTAAACGTATCAAAATTGGTTTTGTGGCGAACCGAACCAATCAAGCCTACCGGTCATTTAAGGAGCTTGAGAAATTCTCTGAGCTGATGAAGGTTCCGATAGTGACTTCACTGCGTAATTCTCAAAATTACGTGACGGCGGCCAATGAGGGAACAAGCATCTTTGAAATGCCGGAAAATACCGTGCATAAGGATTTACAGCAATGGCGAGCGCTGTGTTATTGGGCTGAAGGCAAACTCTTAAAGAAACGAGTACGCTGATGTCTCCCGCAAACATATTGCCAGGGCAGGGCGCAGTTAATTCTCATGACTAAAGAAAAGAGCCGTAGTGATCCTCCTCAAAAGCCCGACCCAAACGAGTGCTGTGCGAGTGGATGCGTACCGTGTATCTATGATTATTATTATGATCAACTGGATAAGTGGGAGCGTGAAAATGGCCCACTGACAGACGGCGTAAAACCTTCCAATAGAACTGAAAAACCACTTAAGCCGCATGGAAACTAAAACCGCGATTGTACTTGGGGCTACAGGCCTGGTTGGGCGTCATCTCGTTGCACAACTTGTTGATGCCCCGCATATTTCTAAGGTAATCATAATTACGCGGAGGCCCATAGCATTATCTTCTGATAAATTAGTTGTCTATCAACTCAATTTTGACACTATAAATGAGTATGGAAACAGGTTTGCGGGCGACATCCTTTTTTCATGTCTCGGTACCACTCGCAACAAAGCAGGTTCGATAGCGGCTCAAAGGAAAGTTGATCTGGATCTCCAGTATCAATGCGCCCAAATAGCGTTTAACCAGGGTGTAAGCGAATTGTTTTTGGTTTCGTCCAGTGGAGCAAACTCTGAAAGTCAGAACGCTTACCTACAAATGAAAGGTGAGCTTGAAGAAAAAATTGGGGACTTGGGTTTCAACACTCTTAATATCTTTCAACCGTCTTTGTTATTGGGCGAGCGCAAAGAGTTTCGCGCAGGTGAGCGTATTGCCAGCGCCATGCTGCCTCTGCTGTGTAAAATTCCGGCCTTGTCGAAGTATCGTCCAATTCACGCAGCAGAGGTCGCTAGAAAGATGGTTCAGGTAAGCCGGACGGACGGTGATGGCGTGAACATTTATCGATTGGATGATGTATTTCCGTCAGAGTAAGAAACCAGATTGTATTTTTCTTGTTATGCTCGGGTATTTAAATTACTGCCTAAGTAAATGATGAGCGACGTAAACAATAAGCCGATGACTAAAGAGCAAGTGAGAGTATTAGCTTGCTTAATGGAAAAGCACCTGGCAACCCCAAAAAATTACCCATTGACACCAAATTCACTGACGTTGGCCTGCAATCAGAAATCTAATAGATCGCCTGTAATGTCTTTGGAAGAAGGCAAAGTGGTGGGTACCATGCAACAGCTCAAGGAATTGGGCTTCGCGAGCATCGATTATGGAGAGCGAATAGTTAAGTTTTCTCACCGTGCTCCTGGAATGTTGAAAGTGACGCGTGAAGAACAGGCGGTGCTCGCAATGTTGATGCTGCGAGAGCCATTAACGTTAAGCGATATAAAAGCTCGGACAGAGAAAATGGTTGGCTTTGAATCGATTGAAAGGGTCAAAGAATCAGTATCTCAATTGATGTCACGAACCCCAGCCTTAGTGATGGAGCTTCCCGTTGCGGTTGGCCAGCGTGAAGAACGTTACACTCATCTGTTAGCAGGCGAGCCAGATTTAAGTGAGATTGCTGTCAAGCCTACCAAAGCCACCAGCCGATCTCAAAGTAGCAAGGTGGCGGAGCTTGAAGCGAGAATCGAACGACTAGAACAAGCTCTGGACATGGTGTGGCAGGAATCGGACTCAGATGACGCTTAAGTCTAGTGTTCAACAGGTTGGTCGATTTCAACGATGATAAAGCGTTGTGCTGATACGCTTAGTAAATCAATTTGAATCCTTTTTTTGTGTTTGCGCATCTAATAAGGTGTATCACAATTGAGTGACGTACCGGTGTGCGCACACACTTTGTTGCACACACACTTCTGTTTCAACTCTAATAGGTTCTATCCATGAAAATATTTCATTTATGTAGCAAGGTATTTGTGTCGGGTATCTTACTGTCGTCGAGTCCTGTGTTGTTTGCTGAAAACCAGTTTGATCGAACTCCGGAGCAAATCACCAGCCATTGCAGTGGCTATTTGGCCGATTTCGATAAGAGTATTGATGGTTTGGTGTCGGATAAATCTGAAGCCACGTATCAGAGTGTATTTGTACCGTTTGATGATCGGATGACTGAGTTTGTCGACGAATTGTTGTTAGATTATCTTATGCAGAATGCGCACACGGATGAGGCTGTACGTAAGGCGAGTACAGATTGCGCCTTAAAAGGCTTCGCTTCTCTTAATGCATTGAATGCTAACCGCGAACTGTACGATCGTATGTCATTGGTTAAAACAAAAATGTTACCTACCGACCAAGCGTATACGGCGGCGTACTGGAAAGAACAGTTTGAGGCATCGGGTATTGGGCGTGATGAAGCCACTCGAGAGAAAATTAAGGCCTTGAACGATGAAATTTCGGAAATTGGAAACACATTTTCTCAGAATATTAATCAAGCCGTGAACTCCATGAAAGTCGATCCTGCTCGTTTAGCGGGGTTGCCGGAAGATTATTTGAGTAGCCACCCTGTCGATGAGGACGGTCTTGTGACAATCACAACAGCCTATTCTGATACAACGCCGATTAGCAAGTATGCCCACGATGCTCAGCTAAGAAAGGACGTTTCTAAAATGAGCCGCAATCGAGCGGTCGAGGAAAATCAGCCCGTGCTTAAGAAGCTGCTCACTAAACGGTTTGAATTGGCGCAATTACTTGGGCACGATAATTTTGCCGTCACCAATATGCTCGGAACAATGGTGAAAAAGCCGAGTAAGGTTGTTGAGTTTACCAGCCGCCTAAGCTCCGCTATCAAAGAGCCTGTGGCTAAGGAAAAGGCGCAGCTTTTTAAACAGTTGAAGGCTATCGATGGAGACGCAACTGAACTTAGAAGTTGGGATGCTTCTTACTTGGCGAATATCGTCCGAGAGAAAGAGTATAAGTTAGACGCTAAGTTGGTCAGGGAGTATTTTGATTATGACAAAGTGAGAGATGGCATTTTGCGCCTCTCGGAAGACTTATTCGGTCTTGAAATTAAACCCTCAACAGCGGATAGATGGCATGCTAGTGTTGAGGCTTACGAAGTGTATGAGGACAAGCGGTTGATTGGTCGATTCTTCCTAGACTCGCATCCTCGAGACGGGAAGTTTACTCACGCGGCACAGTTTGGCCTGCACCTGGGTAAACAGGGAGAGACGTTGCCTGAAGCCGCATTATTGATGAACTTTCCGAAAGGCTTGATGGAGCACGGGCAAGTTGAGACTTTCTTGCACGAGTATGGGCATCTATTGCATTTTATATTCGCTGGGCAAAACGAAATCGGATATAGCCGCTTTCAAAGTGAATCGGATTTTGGCGAAGCCCCATCCACGATGCTTGAAGAGTGGGTATGGGATTATGAGACCTTGAGGCAATTTGCGACAAACTCTGAGGGCGAAGTGATACCTAAATCGCTGGTAGAAAAGATGAACAAAGCTCGCTATTTTGGGCAGGCATTGGGCGTCGCTGGTCAATTAACGTACACCGCGCTTTCTTTTGATTTGTATAATCAAAACCCTGAGGGACTCGATCTTGATGAATTTGAAAAAGATGTATTCTCTCGTTACTCACCGTATGGCTATGATGAAGGAACCCACATGCATGCGTCGTTCGGTCATCTAAGTGGGTACGGCGCAAAGTACTACACGTACCAATGGTCTAATTCGATTGCAGAAGAGTTGCTCTCGAGGTTTAAGAAAGAAGGACTTAGAAATAAAAAGACCGCCGCTGATTATCGCAATATGGTGTTGGCGAAGACTGGCACCAAACCAGCGGCTGAGTTGGTAAGAGATTTCTTAGGCAGAGATTTTAGTGTTGAGGCTTACGCGAAAAAGTTAAGCAATGGCGGATAGCCGCAGTTAGCTGATTGAATCGCGCGCTTTGGTATTTTGATATTGATGCGCGCAATTCTCAATATTTTCACTACTCTCAAGCAATCCGCTGTGATAATTTGGAGTGGAAAATAACAACCTAAAATCAAACCTTATGAATGAATCGCTGACCAGCATTATCGAGCACTTTTATAAATGGGAATCAGAAACTCCAGATAAAGAGTTTTTGCGTCAGCCGTTTGGCGATCAGTGGAAGGTCATGACCTATCGTGAGGCCGGGCAAGAAGCAAGAAAAATGGCTTCGGCACTCAAATCGAAAGGGCTTGAGGTGGGCGATCATGTGGGCATTTACTCAAAAAATTGTATGCATTGGGTTCTCGCTGATTTAGCCATAATGATGGCTGGCCTTGTGTCCGTGCCGTACTACGCTAGTTTGCCTAAAGATCAATTGAAGGAAGTGATTGAATTAAGTGATATTAAGGCCCTTTTCATTGGTCGGCTTGATAAATGGGGGGATCGCGACCAAGCTCTTTCGGACGACTTACAAGTTATTCGTTTTCCTCACTACGAGGGTGACCCTGAACCGACGGTGGGTGAAGACTGGGCGGATTTGTTGGCTGCACATTCGCCAATAGAGAATAATTTTGTGCCTGACTTGGACAGCAATTGGACCATTAAGTTTACCTCGGGGACAACGGGAACCCCTAAGGGTGTAATGCATACCCATAGAAATCCTGCGCTCATTATGGATAACGAGCGTGACCTTAATTGGGTCGGTTTGTTCACGATGAAGGAACGAAAGTTTTTCTCATTTTTACCGCTCAATCACGTAGGTGAGAGAATGGCGGTTGAAGTGCCGGCAATAACCACCGGTGGGTCTATTTCGTTTTCACAGAACCTTGCTTCATTCGCTAAGAATATTCAGGATTCGCAACCGAGCCTATTGTTTGCGGTACCAAGAATTTGGACAAAATTTTATCAGGGCGTAACAGCCCAAATGCCTGAGAAGAAACTCAACTTTCTTTTAAAGATCCCGGTAGTCTCAGGCATTGTAAAGAAAAAGTTACGTACGGCAATGGGGCTTAGAGATATTGAGATAGCCGCGACAGGCGCTGCCATCACACCTGCCTTTATCAAGGAGTTTTTTCATAAGTTGGATATCCATTTAGTTGAAGCCTACGGGATGACCGAAACCTGTGGCTCAATTGCCAACACACCTGATTTGGATTCTCCTAGTGACTCAGTGGGCAGAGCCATTCCAGGGGCTGAGTTACGAATAGATCAAGAGACGGAAGAGATCATGATGAGCTCACCCTATATGATGGCGGGTTACTACAAGAACCCTGAAAAAACAGCTGAGGTACTCAAGGATGGTTGGCTGCACAGTGGCGATTGTGGAGAGATCGATGAGCAGGGTTTTTTGCGGGTTACTGGACGAGTTAAGGATGCGTTTAAGACGTCGAAGGGGAGTTTCGTTACGCCTAACCCTCTAGAGGAAGCGATTTCTGAAAATGAATTTGTTGAACAGGTTTGTGTTGTGGGTTTAGGGATACCTCAGCCCATTGCTTTGGTCAATTTAGGTGAGGCTGCGCAAGGGAGGTCCGAAGCTGAAATTGCCGACTCATTGGTTGATACAGTGAAGTCTTTAAATGCCACCCGAGCGAAGTTTGAAAACGTATCAACGTTGGTCGTGCAGAATGAGCAGTGGACCGACCAAAACGGCTTTCTTACACCGACCTTGAAAGTAAAGCGAACGGAGTTAGATAAAGCGTTTGGCCAACAATATTTAGATTGGCACGAAGCGGCTGATAATGTTATTTGGAGCTAAGCGCCGAATAGACTTATTCTCGCGCGACGATCAACGTTTGGAACGTCGAACGGCCTTTCGGACCTTACGGCGTTGCCAATGTGCACCCAGTAAACTTTGCGCAAGCCTATCAAGCGGTTGCACAATTAACTGATTTCCACGCGAGCGTAAACTTTGGCTCGGCGAGGTTGGTCTAGCGGCGATTGTTAGGCCTATGCTAGTACCGTGATAATAAACGGCGTATCGATATTCAGATGGAATATACAGCGTGTCGCCATGAGCGAGGTCTGCTATATACGCATTTAGCTTAGACAAAGCAGGGTGCTTTTTTAATCCTTCAGCAGAATAGTCTACGGTAACAATTGACTCAAAGCTCCACGGCGGTTCATAGGTGTATTTAGCTTCTTCAGATCGTACTAACAGAACGGTTATTTTGTCGCCAAAGTTGCTTAAAAAAGATTCGGCTATATCAGGTCGATAATGCATGTTTTCTATCGACCCTTTCCCGCCAACACTCAGTTGCCCAGTGCCGTGCCTGTATTTTAATCCCAGTCTCGGATACTCAAAGTCGTCGTAAATCTGTGGCGCTATTTCTCCTACGCTTAAGTTCCTGATTTGTAAGTCGTCCTCATCGTGAGACAGCAAATCAAAATAGTCATTGGCAGGCATGTTCATCACCGGTTTACGGCTGTTCCCTCCGTTCACCCCCACCTTATTGCTGTATACGCTTACTAATTTATTGCTTAACTGCCGCTTTAAGTAAGGGATGTCCCAGCGATGATAGGCCGCCCACTTGTGGGTCAAGTCGCCGAAAACTACGGGCGTGCCCGTCTGCAGGTAGCGGTACGTAAAGTCCGATACGGGCAAGGAATTCTTTCGATCAACGTCGATATGTTTTATGGCTTCGAACACGAGTTTTGGTAGGGCGTGATTTGAACAACTGCCCATATTTTATCCTAATATTCGAAAGTTGAAAGGCAAAATTTCTACTAGTGTTGAAAAACGTGAGCTAACTTACGTGATTTTCCAGCTTGATTGACAGTTGTTAGGCTTAACCTTCAACAAGCTTAGGAGAAATGCGTATGCGCATAGCAAACAACACTGTTAAATCAACTCTCGATGGGGAGTCTGAAGTCGATATCACACCGATGTTAGACGTGGTCTTTATTATGTTGATATTTTTTATTGTGACCGCGAGCTTCGTCAGAGAGAGTGGGGTTGGCATTCATAAACCACTGTCGGCGGAAAAGGCGGAATCCAAGCAATCTATTTTGGTAAAATTGTCCGATAATGGAACAGTGACGATCGACGGAAAAAATACACAGTACCGCTCAATCCAGGCTGTCATTACCGGAATGATGATCGATGATCCTGACGCCGTTGTCGCACTAAAGGTGCAACGCAAGGCAAGTACCCAATCGTTGGTGAAAGTGGTTGATGAATTGAAATCAGCCGACGTGTTTTTACCGCCCATTTCTCTGTACGATATTTAGGTTCGAAGCGCTTGTTTTTTTAAGGTCAAACACGTTCAGTAGAGGCTGCTGTTGTAGCCGCCTCTACAAGAACCGTCGTTAGAATTTTACTTAGGTCTTTTAACCGTAAACGCCGCCTCAATCCCTGCGTATTGAGCCGCACCCAGTCTTGACAAAGGGTTGAGCCTGTTTGCATCAACTGTTATGCGAGTTCCGTCGATTTCACAAATGGCATCATTCATATACAAACTGATTACTTCTGCGTAAATGATGGTTTGGCCGTTTGGCCCAATTGAGTGATGATCGTAGAGTTTGCAGTGGTAGGCAATACTACAGTCGGACAGTCTGGGCATAGACTGTTTGCTGTCATCGGATAATTGTAAATCACTGATTTGCAGTTCTGATACCCCGTACTCTAGAGTTGCCGCCGTCTTGGTCAATTCAGCCGCCATTTCCGTGCTGGCAATATGGATAACGAACTCTCGCCCACTGAGTAAGTTAACCGCGGTGTCTTTAGGAGCGCCCTTTTCCTTATTACCTATCGACAGTGCTAACAGAGGAGGGTCTGAGCACATGGCATTAAAAAATGAAAATGGAGCCAAATTTAATGTTTCGTCTGAGTTTCGAGATAATACCCAAGCAATGGGGCGAGGTACGATGGTCTGGGTTAGCAGATGATATCGCTGGTTTGTGCTTAATTCATCGAAGTTTATGTGCATGCAAAGAGGCCTTCAAGTGATCATATTAAGGTTCAATTATTGATGAAAATGCTAACATAAGTGGCTTGTCTTAACTTACCCGTGATGAACCTCATTGGTAGGTGAAAATCCACCATGGTTGTTATTAAGGTACCTACGAATAATGTCTGTTAACTTTTGGATAAAGCTAATTTCTGCGCTGTCTCTATTTGCTTTGGCGTTGGGCTCAGTACATTTGTATAAATCCGAATTAGTGCGGGATCTTCGTGCGCGATTTTTGCGTCGTAAAATCGTTCCGAAAGTAAAGCAAATGATTCCTCTCATCGTTGAGCAAGCTAAAGACGCTCAAAATGGCAACGATCAATGGCTGGGTGGTAATTATGAGTTGATGCGCAGCCGAGCCGACTTAGAAGTGCTGTATCAGCAGGCCAAGCCCTTGTTTGATCAGGAGCGTGAAACCATCGCGGAACTGCTAACTCGGCTTTCTAATTTGACGCGTCAGCTAGAACAAGGTGAACTGGATCGATTGAGTTTCGAAAACACCGTGTTGATTGCGCAACGAGTTGTCCAGGAGCTAACGGAAATAGGTCTTTGATACTTTGGTGGCCATTTGTCCAGCATAGGCGCTGGGTGATGTTACTCGTGTGAATTTTCTTAAGAATGTCTTTTCGACTGTTTGCGTTAGCTTTGTTCGCGTTTTATTATTTATTTGACTCTTTCCCGGGTGAACGACGTTTGTGTCGCCCTATGCAGGTAAATAAGCCCGAGGTATTCTTGTCTTGATAAGAATAGTTTTTCATGAGTGATTCAAATTTTAGTAGTTTGATTTATCGAATTATCGGTAAGCCTGAGAGCTGGCATGATGATTATATTGTTGAGATGATGCAGCAATATTTGAATGAGGCCGACTCTGTCGATGATCCGCTAAACTTGTTAGAACTTGAAGCTGGTGAGCAGATCTTATCGAGACTCAGTCAAGGCAACGTTGCGATCAATGCCTTCAACTCCTTATTGGATAAAAGCAGCTTTCAGATGATTATCTTGGATGATCAACTTCAGCCTCTTTATCATAACCAGATAGCTGAGTCGCTTTTTGCGTTTGTACAAATACCTCAACGACCGAATGCACTTAAGCCGGAATTGGTTAATCAAATTAAAGGCGCGCCTAACTCTAATGCGTTGAACCATCTTAACTCGATGCATGCGCTCGATTTTTTTGATCAAAATGGTGAGCAAGTTTACATTCGTACTCTACAAAGCCAAGTTAAGGGGGCTGGGCAGCCAACGCTTTTTCATATTTTGATGGTGCTCAATAGCGCAGATGGAACGACACAACTCAATCACGAGCTCGTGGCGCAATATCAACTGACGGAAAGAGAACAAAACGTATTGATGCGATTGGTTCATGGAGAGAGCATAAAGGATATAGCTGTGTCCTCGTTCGTCACCGAAAATACGGTGAGAAGCCATTTAAAGGCAATCTTTCGAAAGACCAACACAAAATCTCAAGGGGCCCTAATTAGCTTGATTCTTACGCATGAATCTCAAGTATTGGATTCGTATTTCGACACCGACATCACCACACTAGAGCATGCAGATGAACATCATTGTGATAAGGAATTGACTTTGGCGTCAGGCCACGTGATTAGCTATGGCGACTATGGCCCACCTGACGGTCGACCTTTGATTGTTTTTCACAGTGGGTTTGGTTCTCGTTTGGCGATTCCGAACGATTACAAGGACATTTGTGATGCGGCTAACAGGCGAATAATCATTCCCGACAGGCCAGGTCTGGGAAGGACGTTGTTCATCGAAGGGCATCCAGAAAAGTGGAATGAACAGTTACAAGAGTTTATAGATCTCTTGAATATCAATGAGTATGAGGTGCTGGGAAGCATCATAGCGTGTCAAATGGCAATGAGTTTTGCCGCGCAAGCTGACCAGCGATTAACGCGTTTAATCTTAACCTCCCCGGTTTATCTCAATGAGGATAGCCACGCTGACTTCTTGACGGAAATACTAGCGCCTGCGGCAAAGTACGTGAAACTGTCTCCTCAGTTTGCTAAAGAAATTTACACCTTATGGCTAAAGGCTGTCACCCTTAATTTGGACGCGCATTACCCTTCAATGTTAGAGGAGAGCGTGGGAGAGTCTGAACGAGAGATGTTCAAACAGAACGGCGTCATTCAACTTTTAACGGATGTGTTTAAAGAGGGCGCGCGTCAAAGTCTGGATGGCATATTAAATGAGATGGCGTATTGCATGACGCCGCTGCATCTGGATTTATCCAAACTGACGTTGCCTGTTGATATTTGGTATGGCACTGACGATAAGCGTATTACACGCGAAGGAGTGGATGTGATTTTTGATCCATTGCCAAACAAGACAGTGTATGTCTGCGAAGGCTACAGCGAACATATTTATTACTCTAAGTTTGAGGAAATAGTGAGCAGCTAAAATTAGCCTGCACATTAAAGCGGTATAGTCAGGGTATGGTTTTACCAGTACAAAAAAAGCCGAGGTGCTTACACCTCGGCTTTTTAATGGCTACACTCTGATTATCTTAGCACTATGATTTCATTTTGGCTCAAGTTGAGAGTAGCTTGGCCAGCATTAACATTCACGCTGTCCGAACCGACTAGACTATTGTAAGTGCCGTTGTCTAGATCAAGAGCGCTTACCGTAATTGAAGTGGATGGACCTTTGTTCACTGCCACCACCACGGTGTCATCGCCTTCTTTACGCTCAAATACCAGTACATCTCCGTTTAACCACTTTTCTTGGTATGTGCCGCGTGCGATAGCTGGGCTCAGTTTTCTCAGGTTTGCGAGACTGCTAATAATATTGAAAGCCTCCGTCGTTTGAGAGAATGAAGGCATCTGCTCACGGTTGTACGGATCATGACCAACTTCACCATCGCCATTTGCCGTGAACCAAGTTGAGTTCTGCTCGCTTCCGTAGTAAACCGTCGGGATGCCTGGCAAGGTCATTACCAGTGCCATAGCCAGGTTCTGACGTGCGTCGGCGAACGCCTTTGAAAATCCAAGACCGGGCCTTTTCTTATTCACCAACCCTGTGGTTTGCAGGTACACACTTGTGCGTGTGGCGTCATGATTGTCCAAAAAGATGGGCTGCCAATCTTCACGATTATTCATGGCTCCCGCACGGGCTTCAATTAATGTATTGAGCTCGACCATAGAGATGTTGTCAGCAACTACGTTTTCTAGAGCGTCTCGAAGTTTGAAATCCAATAGCTCTGAGCCACGATTTTCATTCAGAAAGGTTAAGCTGTCGCTATTGCCGACGCCCGCGTCAAACCATTCTCCAAATATGTAAACATCCGATTTATGGGCTCTTACAGCCTGACTAAAACGATTAATAAAGTTTGGTTCAATGTGCTTGATAGCATCGATGCGGAACGCATCAACTCCGTGATCTAACCATTTTTTCGCTGCGTTGATGAGGTAAGTGTCAGCAACGCTGTTGCTATTAACGCCATGATTGAAGTCGGTTAGGTTAAACAGTGTTTTATTGACGGTGTCAAAACGGTCATCGTACTCGTCATTGCACGTTGTATTCGGGTCGTTGTCATAACAGTCGGCAATTGCGCCGTTTTGATGGTACCAAGTGCTGTTCGATTGGTCTGCTAAGAACGTGCCTTCTTGATACAGTGCGCCGAACTCGTATTGGTCGTCTTGGTTACTGTGGTTTAACGCGATGTCCAACACCAGTTTCATACCACGTGCTTCCATTGCAGCGTCAAGTTGGTCAACCAATGCCCAGCTGCCGTTGTGCTCGTCGACTTCGTAGAAGTCTCGCCCCCAATAGCCATGGTATGCGCCTTCATTGCCACTTGAGTCAATGTTATCGTTAAGTGGAGTAACCCAAATAGCGGTCACGCCCAATGCCTCGAGGTAGTCTAGTTTGTCTATCAGCCCCTGAATGTCTCCGCCCCAATACTTCTTCCAGTCAAGTAGGCCACCCGCTGATTTGGCAGTCGATGTCGCTGCCGCATTGTTTCCGTTATCATTACTGGTATCACCGTTTGCGAATCGATCCACAAACGTGAAGTATATGGTCCGATTTCGAAAGTCCGTTGTGATTGGTTGCACGGTGTCATCGCAGTCGACGCCGAGGCCATCCTCGACGGTCTTAATACTGTCATTTGTACCGTCCACCACTATGTTCGCGTACCCACTTGCGACGGCCACGTCCTGTGCGGGAAAGGCATCTGCTCCCCAGCCACCGTTTAAATCGATCTTAAAGCGCGGCCCACCGTTTCCATCGCCTGACGTAAAGTTGGCGCAAATTTCATAATCAGAGGTGCCATCGATCTTCGTTAGCAACGTGCCTTCGGCCCAACCGTTGGGCGTGCCACGAAAGTGATATTGTTTATCTGAACCGCCACTGGTGTGTGTGTTCGATGGCTTGATAGCGTAGTCTTTCGTATCCGTATAAAATTCTATGTCAAACGTGCCCGCTCCGACCTGAATGTTATTGCCGTTAAGGCCGCCTACTCCGTAGTTTTCTGACCAGTCCCCGAATCGATCGAATTTGAATTGTCCGGCGGTGTTAAACGTTACATCGTCGGCGAGGAAGGTGTTGCTACCGATGTCGGTCATTGCATCGGCAGACCAGGCATTCTGAGAGCCGCGAATAAACCAGTCGGCATGCGAAGGGGCGGCAAGACCGGCTGTTAAAGCGGTGCTCAAGGCCACAAGTGTTAACTTTTTCACAGTTATACTCCAAGTGTGTAAGAAATTGGTTAGGGCCGAGCTCCTTATAGATGGAGCTTCAGCGATGACGATAGTTAACGTCAACCATCGTGCGAGACTCCGTTGCGTAAGACAGGGATACAAGCAGAGTGTCTCATTAGTCAATACAGTGAATAACACCAGAAATGATAACGAGTTGAATCAGGGTAGATAAAGAGTGGGTTCCACGACAAGGCAATGAATACGTATTCAGTGGCTTGAACCGCTGATTGACGTATGAATACGTATTCATGCATTGAGTGTTTAACTGGGTGTAATTACGAGATGCCTGACTTAAGAATGAGTGCTCTATGTGTCAATGAGCGCGTTATTTGTAAAAATTTAGACTTGAACTGACATATTGAGAAAGCTAGTTTTAATTTCGTCTTACAGCCAATGTCGGTTACTTGCCCTTAACGGTCATTTAGAACGGAATACTATAACTGGCTAAATTCAGTTCTTACCCTTCTAATTACTTTAAATTAGATTCAACTCTTCAATAAATTACAGCAATATGAGGAATGAACTAAGCCAAAACACTGATTCTCGAGATCTCAGTTATTGATCAACTGGAAACCAGTCTGATTCCACTAAGCAGGCTCGCTAGCGAAGAGTAAATCGCATAAAAAGCCGAGACTTCGCACTTAACTGGCCTCCTAGATAGTTGGGGGTGCATTTATCTATTTCAGATAGGGCAACTTTGCCAAGCAGAAAGAGCGATACCAGCCAAGAGGAAATAAATTTTAGGGCTCGAATTTACCCATGCATGACATCAACTTCAACGTTCGTAGCAACATTGTGTGGACCAAAGTAGAAATATTTATCAAGTACCTAGCCAAAGGCCACTACTTCCTGCGCTTTATTTAGCATGAGTCTGACTATAATTTTCAATCCCAATTTCCTGCATCACTGCGGAAGGCGGCATCAATGTTAGCAATAGTCCTTTCTAGAACATTTTCCCGATTTTTAGTCATTAGATTCGACGCTGAAAATACACTTACTTCAGTAATACCAAAAAAACTGAGAACTTGTTTCAAGTAAGGTGTTGCGTAGTCCATCTCCCCCCCAATTTCGGTGCTACCAGACACAATGGCCAAATAGGCTTGCTTATTTTTAAGCAAGCCTTCAAACCCATCGTTCTTAGCTAAGAACGAGAGCCCTGGGCGAGCGATATGGTCAACCCAAGCTCTTAAGGTTGTAGGAATACTAAAGTTGTACAACGGAGCGCCAATGACTATATGACTCGCACTGACCAGTTCAGCCACCATCCCATCAGAAAGTTTCAGCGTTTCGTTCATTTTCGTATTTCGATCATCATTCGATGTCAAACTCGCATCGGCCCAATCACCATCAATGAAGCAAGCGGCTTTGTTTGTATCACGGCGAATAATTTGGACATTTGGATCCCCAATCGCAAGATGCGATACGATGTGCTGACTTAGATAACGAGATGCTGATCCGTCAATTCGGACGCTTGAATCAATATGTAAGATAGTTTTGGGCATTAGATTACTTCTAGGTCGAGTCGGGTTATTAATTACTTGGTCTGTTCGACGACGCGCTGTGTATCTTGCTTCCAAACAGTGAAAGAACCGTCAAATAATGGCGCATGAATGCCGATTTGAGCCAACGCTAGAATCAGAACGGTTCCAGCATAGCCAGAGCCACAAGACGACACGATGTCACCGTCAAATATGTTTGAATAACTTTCTAAAAAGACTCGTCGAAGTTCGGCTTCAGGTTTGAATAATCCGGTTTCGCTATCGAGCATCAAAGAATACGGTATGTTCACCGCTGATGGAATATGGCCTGTGCGTGGGTCAGATAAGTCACCTGCATATCCAACTGGGCCCCGTGCATCTATAAGGTTTACATCATTAAGATTGGAGACGAGGCTTTGCAGTGACACTCGATAATCAGATTTTAACTCTGGCTGAAAGTTACCAGACGAAATTTCAGGTATATCAGTGGTCGTTTCAAGTCCTAGCTCAACCCAACGCTTCCACCCCCCATTGAGAATCTTCACATTTGAGAACCCCCAATACTTCATAGCCCACCAGATCCGTCCAGCTTGCATATGATGATAGTCATCATAGAGAACAACCGTGTCACTATAACTAATATTAAGTCGACTAAAAGCCGCTTTAGCCTGATCTCGTGTTGCCACAGAGGCCAAATTTATAGGCGTATCATCTTGAACAAAGTCGTGTCGCCAATCAATAAATGAGGCGCCTGAAACATGTCCTTGTCGATAGGCCGCCTTAGCGGTTTCGCTATCCGACCCCCAGCCACCTCTAACATCGAATATTTTCAAATTTGAGGAACCCAATTGAGGGCGTAATAATTCGCAAGAGACAAGGGGGCTAGTTTTAAAAGTAGGCATATTTAGTTTCCGTTCAAGTAATATTGAATAAACTACACGCTGTTGATGGGCCAAGATATAAATCTTACTAGCAGTTTCCCACTTCGAAAGAGTGGTAGATTTCATACACAAGCTTTTGAACTAAAGGGTTCACAAAGAAATGGATTAACAATTAACTGTGAAGAACTAGCAATAATATTGATTGGACAATTAGGGTAGTCTTTCTGTACACAGCGCCATTTTTAAGAAGCATTGTTACGCTACGGCGTTCAAGTATCGGCAACTACCGAGTCATTTTTCATATGGGACAGCGTCAAGAGGACTATCGTAACCAACGTACATGATGCATTCTTTTTCGCTAGCGCAATAACCATCATGGGCCAAACCAGCTGGGCCAAACGCGTAGTCGCCTTTTTTTAGAGTCACTCTGTCTTGGCCTACATAGGTTGTTTCAAATTCCCCCTCAATCATAATCATCCGTTCTGTTGAAGTGTGGGTGTGAAAAGGAATATCTGCTTTGCTTGGAAATTTGAGGTAGATATCCATGTCATTGCCTCCAAGTTCGCCGCGTAAAATTGCGAAGGTACAGGGTAGAAAGTCTGGGCAAGCCAACCATTCTAAGCCTTTATTATCTGGGGTAATAGCTATCGCCAGCTCAAGTTCAGACTCTGATTCTTGTGCCGTGAGGTACTGAGAAGCAGAGATAAGAAAAAATGCGAGTAGGATGGTGTATTTAACTAAAGATGGTTTCTTCATAGAAGTTCTCCAAACTGGTTGAATAGATGTAATTTGATAATGCAAGCTATGGATAGACTGTCGTGTAGGTCTTGCTGACAATTTTCCAACCGGTGTTGAGTTTGAGTAAGGTCAGAAAGTCATAAAACTGATACTCGGGCAAATCGATTCTTGCTTTAACAAACGCCATATCGTTGATGACTTCAACGTTCATAATTTCGCTTGTATTTTTGGGAATATCCGGACCTGTGGCATAAGCGATTAATGAGTCTTTCGGAGTCAGAACCAGATTGCCTGACTCGTCTACTGAACTCAGATTTACGCTAGAGTAAAACGCGTCGTTAATACGTTCTGCATTGGCAGAGCGAATTCCTTCTAGGTAATTTAAGACTGTGTCTTTAATCATCGCTACATTTTCTTGAGACATATTTTTTCTCGGTGCATGAATTATTTCGATGAATCAATATTAGTTTCCATTCGCTAAGTTTTGAATTTCAAGAACCATCAAAAGCATGGACAAAATCGACAAAAATTACGCGTACTAATTATTATTCACCATACTGGTGCGACCGATAATTTATCGGCATGAAACAAGATAGACAGGAGAGATTTAATTGTCTTTATTCGCAAAGAAGCGATTTATGTTTGCGTAAAAGGCTGGCCTTTAAGACGTGAGCGGGAAGATTAAACATTCGCTGGGTGAACTACGATAATTCCATAGGGTTTATCTAACAGAGAAATAGATGGTCACGCTTCGTTTGATGATATCAGACCCAGAGAAGTGATAATTTATTTAAGAGCTTGATGTTAACCTTCACGACAATAAATTAAACATGGGCACCAAAAGGCTATCTTTACTGAAAATACTCCGACGGCGACACTCCGAAATGCTTTTTAAAAAATCTAGAAAAATAGAGTTGATCACCAAAACCCAACATAAATGCAACTTCCTTGATTGATGTTTGCCCGCTACTGAGTTTACGGCGCGCCTCTATTGCAACACGCTCTTGAATAAGAGTTGATGTCGTTTTGCCCAACTCTTTCTTCAATCGCCTATTCAAAGTTGCCTGTGTAACATTGAGAGCATCGGTGTAGAATTCTACATCATGTCGTAAATGAAAGTGGATCTCCAAAATGTTCTCGAACCTTTTCGTTAAGTCCGACTTTCTCACCGAGATATCTTTCGTTTCGCCACTATTTTTTTCCTGAAGCATAAATTCTGCCGCTTGTAGTAATAGAGTATGCAGCGCAGAAAGAGCACGAGAATTTGTAAGGGGAGAAGGCTTACTAAGCGATTGACGGATTTCATTAAAGGAGTTCTCTATAAGTTCGCGCGTGGTATCAGGCACGTTACATACTGGAGAATGCTTTGGCCTATTAAACACAATACCGTCACAAAAAAACTCATCTTTGCGAATATGGATACAGAAAAAATGATAATGAAATGCGACAGATAAAAGATCAACTTCGTGTTCAAAAATAATCAATTCATCTGGTGCCAGAGCAATCAGGTCTCCGCTAACGAGTTTCCTTTTACGACCGTCGACGTTAGCTAAAATTTGCTCACCAAGTACATAGTAGAGTCGATACAGTTTTTGATTAAAATTGGGAATTGAGTCTTGGGCACAAGGTACCACCAAGGCCGGTAATACACCAAAATCTGGAGCATCAACATCTAAAGGTAATGTCAGGTTTTTCATCAAATCAGTATCGCAACATTATTGCGTTCGTCTATATCTTTTCTGCAACAAATATTTACTCAATCGCGGTGCACGAGTAAAGTCGTACTAACCTAAGGTAAGATTCCAAAGTTTTCTCCTAGGCGCTTAATATGAAGAATGAGTTGAATTATCAAGTTTTTCATATTCTAAATAAAGCAGGTCTCGCCGAGCAATAAAAGCTCAACGAGACTAGCGGCAAAGTTATTTCCTTTCATACAACGATTCGATTGAACTAGATTCGATTGTATGTTGGTTGATCATATAACCAGTAAGAGCGCCAGATGCATTTTCTGGTAGCTCAAGTTTATTCACCGATAGAGCGTGTACAGTAAAACGGTAACGATGTACTCCATGACCTTCTGGCGGACAAGCTCCACCAAAGCCTTCAATACCATAGTCATTACTGATTTGCCGGCTTCCTTTAAATGAGAGGTTTGTGTTTGTCGAGCCCGCGCCAGTTTCGAGCTCTGTCACTGAGGTTGGCACGTTAACTACTTGCCAATGCCACCAACCACTGCCAGTCGGCGCATCGGGGTCGTAGACTGTAATCGCAAAGCTCTTCGTACCCTCTGGCGCATTCTCCCACTTCAAATGGGGGGACAAGTCACCACCAGTACAACCGAAGCCATTGAACTCATGTTTATTATCCATAAATTCTCCTTTACGGATATCGTTACTGTGTAGAGCAAATGAGCCAGCCTGTGCGAGCAATGGTAGCGTAAGTGTTAAAGAAACGAATAGTTTAAGTATAGTGTGCATGAGAAACCTCATATATGCATTGTTAGTTGAAAATGCATAGTACGCACTAGACCTCTCTCAAATTAGATTCAAAGCAGCCACTATTTCGCCTTATTCGGTCAACTTAGTTTTTTTGAGCTCGGTGGGCGTCAAGCCAAAATGGCCTTTAAACCGTTCAGTAAATCGAGATTGTGAGTGATAGCCGCATTTATCTGAGACGATACCAATAGGGTCATTAGTTGTTTGTAACAAATGTAAAGCATGTCCTAGTCGGGCTCGATCTTTTATATCTTGGATGCTTGTTCCTTCGGCTCTTAACTTTCTACGCAATGTAGATTCACTCATAGCGAAACGATCACAAATGGAACTAGCAGTGATATCTTGAAAATTTTTATGATGAAACAAGTCATGTAATCGGTGGCTAATTTTCGCACCAGTCATTATGGACAATACTTCTTTGTGTCCAAGACTATAGAGCAAGTTAAGTATCTCTCGTTTCCTAGAGATCAAAATATCTGCGGTTGCCCACGAGACACAATCCACAAACTGTCCAATGCAATTTTCCAGTTCAGGAGCCATATCGCCTATGAAATAGTCCAACGGATTAGCGTATTCAATTGGCATGCCGCTAAAATCATTGTGCTCAAATTCAATCAGCAGTGCGAAATACTCCGCATTTTTTGGAATATTTCGCATATCAATCGCAGGGCTATCCGATAAGAAGACGAATTGACCTGCGGCACAATGAATATCGTTAGTCTTGCCCAACTCTTTATCACCACTAATCACGATTATTAAAAGGGGCTTGGCAATAGGTACATTTAATAGCTTTTGCTCGAAGGTAGATGAATAAACAGAGAATGGCAATACACTGCTTTCGCCGAGTTTATTTTTGATCTTGTTGAGTAGGTTTTCCATTTCGCTCTGAATAAACTAAAGGGATCAAAGATGTAGTTTAGTTTACTTTTGACCGCTTTGAATATCTTACAGCCATTGTCAGACCTTTTCGAGCCTCATCTTTTTAGCTATCAGGTCAAATCCCAACGTTTACACATATTTAGGCAGACGGTCCATAATAGGTCTGGCGTGGCTGCCCAGCTTTTGCAGAGGCAGTCGGATTAACGGGGGCTCATTTTGATATTGAGCGTTCGCCGTTCTTCCCTCTCTGTGATAGCAAACATCATTGATTTAACAGGCGCTATTGTCTTTGAATCTTCTATGTTAGATTCCACTCTACGTTGTATAACTATTTAGGCGAAAGTTCCTATGCCGTTGATTCGCGCATGAACCGACCTGTCTAAAGACAGATCGACAAATTGAGTGCCGTCTGCTAATTCCAAACTTACTTCGATGAATCAGTAAGAACGGTCTTCGTTTGATTCACTGCATTCCTTTAATTTCTTCTGTGGAATTTTAGTTCGCTTTGCCACTTCAGCTTCGGTGCACGCTTGAAAGGCTTCTAAGTCAGTGTTATCGGACCAATTCATGCTCTTTACCGTTATTGATTCGGGCAGTTCTGACGAACAGGACTTAACGAGCTCAAGCTGAAATTCTTCGTTGAAAGAATTTTCATATAATTCTAGTTCTTGTTCGCTGATGCCTAGACATTCTGCTGTTTGCGCTTTTGCTTGAGCTTCGTACTCTTGATCTTCAGCCATAAGTTTTTCGAAGTCTTCTTTGGGGAGCGCTTCTTTCAACATCTTTCTATTGCGCTCGCCTAATTCTTCTTGCATTTGTTGCGCACCTTCTATCATTTTTAGCTGCATATTGACAAACTCTTCTTTGCTCATGACTTTTTGTGCATGTGCTGTTGAGTGGACAAGAAGCGTTATTAGCAATAGGGAAAGTACGGAGGAGATTACTTTGTTCGTCATGGGTAGGGTCTGTATTGTTTTTATTTATCTTAAGCCTTAATTGTAATTGATAAAGCACGTATTGAATTATTACTTTTGCGTCAGGTAATGCTTGAAATACAAGCCTTTTGCCAGATATATCCTACTTATACGGTCAACTAGTTGACCACTAATCGAAATTCACAAAGACCCTGAAACTATCATGAGCACATCTAATCAACCTGCAGACTATACTCCCCCTAAAGTTTGGAGCTGGGACGCTGAGAACGGCGGCGAGTTCGCTAAGATAAATCGTCCAATGTCTGGCTCAACGCATGAGAAAGAATTGCCCGTAGGTAAGCATCCATTTCAACTCTATTCATTGGCCACCCCCAATGGCGTTAAGGTAACCGTGATGTTTGAAGAACTGCTTGAGGCGGGATTCACTGGTGCGGAGTATGACGCTCATTTAATACGGATTACCGACGGGGACCAGTTTGGCAGCGGGTTTGTCGACATAAATCCTAACTCAAAAATACCTGCTCTAGTTGACCGAAGTGAGGAAGAGCCGCTGCGTGTATTTGAGTCAGGTTCTATTTTGCTTCATCTAGCTGAAAAATTTGGCGCTTTTTTACCTACGGCTTCGCGAGAGCGAATTGAAACATTAAATTGGCTGTTTTGGCAGATGGGGTCTGCGCCCTATTTGGGCGGTGGGTTTGGGCATTTTTACGCCTATGCACCGATGAAAATCGAGTATTGCATCGACCGTTTTAGCATGGAGGTGAAACGACAGTTGGATGTTTTAGATAAGCAGTTAGCGACCAATCGCTTTATCGCTGGAGATGAATACACGATCGCAGATATGGCGATATGGCCTTGGTACGGCGCGTTAGTGCTAAATGTTGTTTATAGCGCAGCTGAGTTTTTGGACACAGATTCCTATACCAATGTAATGCGTTGGGCGAGAGAAATTGAAGCAAGGCCGGCGGTTCAAAGAGGCAAGATGGTAAACCGTGTGTGGGGCGATCTAAGTGGTCAACTCGCTGAACGGCATGATGCGTCAGACTTTGAGTTACGCACTGGGGATAAGGTCTAGAAAGTTTCTGATGGTTTAGATAGGGACATTGGAGTAGGGTATTAGACAATACCAAACCCCAATTCCAAGCGGGAATTGGGGTTAATTAGTAAATCATTTCTTCTTTTGCTTCTTGTTTGACGCTGACCTAAGTGCAGCTTCAAACGCCAAGGTTGCCCACTTATTAGCTTCAATCGGATCATCAAAGATCGCTTCAGGGGCTTGGCTGTAGGACATCTTGACTGTTTTATCATTCTTAGAATATTCGAATGCTTCTAGATTGTGTTGATCAAAAATAGCAGATGTCTGGGCGTCATTTTTAAGATAAAGCTCATCGTCTGCTACCAACCCAAACATAAGTCCTTGATGGTAGACGCCGTAACCACCAAACATTTTTCGCGTACTTATTTCTCCAAAGTCGGCGAAGACTTCATGTAGAAAAGAGATGAATTCGCTCATTCTAAAATACTCTTATCATTGTTCGATTTTATTGACTTCTTCCTCGAACATTGTTCGTAACTCTGCATTTGTAAACTTGAATTGCTGATTTTGATTTTGTTCAAGCAGCTTTCGCATGCTTCGTCTGAGCGTTAGTTGCGCCTGGCCTTCATTCGGCACCACCATGTAGCGGCGTTTTGGATTATCGCTTTGCATTATGGCCAAAGCAGCTTCGGCTACGGGTAGGGGGTCAGCTCCCTTAAGAACCTGATCTAATCCAGCCAGCATGCCATCTCTGTCTTGCTTATATCGGCTCTCATTGGTCCAATAGTTGCTTTTCAGTATTCGTTGCTTGGCGGTCTGCCCGATGTTTGAAGCGTAATTACCGGGTTCGATGACGCTAACGTGAACGCCAAACCGTTCCATCTCAGACGCTAAACTGTCGGTATAAGCTTCAATTGCATGTTTGCTCATGCTGTAGTGACCGAACATGGAACTGGCTAGCGTGCCGGCGATGGAGCCGGTTGTGGCGATTCTACCTTTGCTCTCGATGATCATCGGAGCGAAAGCTTGCAAAACTCTGTATGGCCCTAGAACGTTAACGTCAAGTTGGTAATCGAGCTCCTCTACGGGTACTTCAATCATCGGGCCGAATATGGCCACTCCAGCATTATTGATTAAACCGTACAGGCCGCGCCCTGCGTTGGAAACCTGAGTCACGGCTGCTTCAATTTGGTCGGGCTTTAATACATCTAGTTTTATCGCTTCAACGTTTTTCATGCTGTCTAGACGTTTTAAGTCAGCGTCTTTTCGCGCGGTGGCGTAAACAAAAAAACCACTTGTACTTAACAGCTCAGTCATTTTAAGACCCAGTCCTGAACTGGCGCCTGTGATTAGCACTGCTTTTTGTTTGCCTTCGGCAAAAAGGGTGTTCGAGCTCAATAATAATAAACTCAACAGGATAGTGAGGGCAGTTCGCATTTTAAGGACCACGTATAGAGTTAATAGTAAAGACGATATCCTAACTTCAATTGATTTCGCTGGGTAGTGAAAAGTGCATTTCACGTCGTCTATGGCGTGTTGTCGTTATCATTGGTATTTCTATATGCTTCAGTCTTGCCTACACTTAGGCGCAACTTCATCGAGACAGCCATTAATGAGAAATGTAAATGACGAATAGCCAACTCTTTTCAACACTTGCGTTACCGAACGGGGCGACAATTAAGAATCGTTTGTGCAAAGCTGCCATGGAAGAAAATATGGCTGAGTATGGCCAGTTACCTGGGCAGCAGCTTTGTGCTCTGTACAGGCAATGGTCAGAGGGAGGCGCGGGCTTGTTACTGACCGGCAACGTGATGGTCTCTCCGAATGCGCTGACTGGCGCTGGGGGCGTGGTATTGCAGAATGATGAACATATTCGTTTGTTCGAGGCTTGGGCCAAGGCCGGAACTCAGAACGGCAACCATTTCTGGATGCAAATCAGTCATCCAGGACGTCAGATTTACGCAAATTTGGATGAACAAGGACTGTCTCCTTCTGATGTTGCGTTAGATCTGGGCAATTTTTCGAAAATGTTTGCGCAACCGCGAGCTCTACTAGACGATGAAATTACCGATATTATCCAGCGCTTTGCCAGGACCGCGAGTCTTGCTGAACGTTCGGGCTTTACCGGAGTTCAAATTCATGGCGCGCATGGGTATTTGATTAGTCAATTCTTATCCCCTTTGGTAAACAGAAGAGAGGATAAGTGGGGTGGTTCATTGGAAAACCGAGCACGGTTTCTATTTGAGATCGTCAACGCGGTGCGAGCGACAGTGGCTCCGACATTTTGCGTGAGTGTGAAGTTGAATTCGGCGGATTTTCAGAAAGGTGGATTTGATGCACATGATGCTAAATGGGTCGTATCGGAGCTTAACCACATGGGTGTCGATCTGATAGAGCTGTCCGGAGGCTCGTATGAGAGTCCTGCGATGCAGGGAAACCCTGCCGACAACAGCCGCGGTAAGAGAGAGGCATACTTTATCGACTTCGCTCGTGAGATCGCTGCTGTCGTGGACGTGCCGATCATGGTTACCGGAGGTATTACACGGAAACAGGTAGCCGAGCAGGCGCTGGCTGAAAGCGGTGCATTGCCAGCGGTGCAGATGTTAGGAATCGCTACCGCGCTAGCCTATCACTCAGATTTGCCAAACGAGTGGCGAGACGGCCGGCTACAGGAGGTCGATTTGCCAAGGGTTGAATGGAAGAACCGAACATTAGGAGCTTTGGCTACGATGGCTTTAACAAAGCATCAACTGAGCCGAGTATCGAAAGGTCAAAAGAGTGATAGAAATGCGAGCCCGATAGTGGCTGTTCTGCGTGATCGACTGAAGGTATCCAAGCAAGCCAAGCGCTATCGGAAGTGGCGCTTAGAGACTGCTTGATATGGGCGAGATTGTGGACACCGTAGGATGGCGATTAATCTTGGAGCGGGCTAGAGACAAGGCTGTAAATCATAATACCGCCAGCTTCGTTCAACTAGCCACGTTTGACCCTAAGCTGGGTGCTCAAGTCAGAACACTAGTTTTCCGTGGGTTTGCGGACGATGGCGAAAGCTTATTGATGGCAACCGATGGGCAAAGTGCAAAACTTAAGCAAGTTCGACACGACAAGCGTTCGCAAATAGTTTGGTATCTGGTTGATGCTCGGCAACAGTTTCGCTTTTCGGGTGAACTCGTCTCCGTGGGGCATGCTACAAGAGATCAGGTTGAGCGCCTGGCGTTATGGCGTTCATTGTCTTACGCAACGAGGTCTTCGTTCTTTGCCAATACGTTAGGAGAGCTCGAAGGGGATGTAAACGCGAAAGTCCTAAGTGACGGTGCGCCTGAGAGTTTTGTGATGTTGAAGTTGGTGGTAACTGAGGTTGATCACTTAGACCTTAATCTTAATCCACACCAAAGGCATAGATACGTGCGAGAAAGAGCGCATTGGAAAATCGAGCGGATCGGCCTGAACGACTAGCGGGCCATATAGGGCCTGTCGGCCTGAGTGCCCAATTAAGGTAGCATCAGTGACGCGTTTGGGAATCAGAAACGGTTCCCGCTAGAATCGCGGTAAATGTACGTATACGCGTGTCCAGCGAGCTGGACTCTAAAAGTATTTGCCTTTCTCCGGTCTCGATTGGAAGTACATTCATCAAGCTGTTTACCAAATCGTTGGTGCTGAGCTTCTCAAAAAGTTCCCAATCCGCGGGCATATCGTGGCCATCTAAGAAGCTCCTCAGGGCATTAATGAAAATTTCCACCGTCGCTTTTGCTGGTTCTTTATCCGCCAAGTAGTCATTTTTAAAGGGATCCCAGTCAGGTAAAACCATTCTGTAGCCTCTTATGCTAGATACTTCCTCTGTGATGGAGAACCGGCAAATTCCATTTAATACGATTTCAATTCGACCGTCTTGAGTCTCTGAATAGTCAATTATTCTGCCTGCACAGCCGATTTCAAACACACTCGGCGTGGCGGCATCCTTAATGTTTTTCGGCTCTGGGCGCGGTTGAACCATGCCCACAAGCCGATCGCCTCTTAAAGCATCATTGATCATATTCAGGTACCGAGTCTCGAATATATTCAACGGGAGCTTGCCGCCAGGAACCAGCAGAGCATTGGGTAAGGGGAAAATTGGGAGCGTCGTCGGAAGTTGCTCGAATGTTTGCTCGAACGGGCTAAGCTGTCGGTTGCTTTCAGTCATCGATTTCTCCTCTTGATTCATCCCCCAACTCTAATTTAACACTAAATCGATCGCCGTATTCACGCAACTTTATAAAGAGCTGTTGGCGAGTAGCCGCACTTTCTTGTGTTCTTTTTGTCAGATGAATGGAGTGGGGTTGCCGGTCTAACCAGAATAAGCCACTTTTTTTAACCACTTCACTGGCACAGGCAAGCCATATTATGGTGTCTGCGCCTTGCTCAGGAGTGCGTAAGGTGCGCTGCATCTTTTTATTGAATTCAGGTAAGCTCTTCTCTACGCCAGGTGTTTGCGCCCAACCCGGATGCATATTGTGAACGATAATGCTGTCTTTGCTCCAATGTTTAGCCCAATATTGGCCAGCCAACACAAGGCCTCTTTTGCTTCGAGCATACGCTGCCGCTCCTGAATAGCTGCCTTGAGTCGATTCTAGGTTGTCGAGCTCTATGCCCTTAGCGTACATGCCGCCAGATGAAACATTGATTACTCGACTAACGTTCCGTTTGCCCAATAAGGGTTTCAGCAGTTCCGTCAATATAACAGGGCTTAAGAGCAGCAACGAAAACGAAGTTTCGATGCCTTCGGAGTTTTCTAAACGTCGATTTAGCAACGCACCTGCGTTGTTGATGAGAACATCAATTGGGGTGCCTGAGGAATTGAGCCGCTTCGCTAAGTCTATGGTCTGGCCAATTTCTGACAAATCCGCGATTTCAAGATTGATGTTGCCGTTGCCTGTCTGTTTTACGATTTCAGACTTCACCGATTCAGCTTTCAACTTGTCTCTTGCCACTAAGGTCAGTGTGGCTCCTCTGTGGGCTAAGGCGTAAGCGGTTACAAGCCCTAAACCGGAGGTGGCTCCGGTGATCACCATGTGCTGGCCTTGCACGTTGTTGGTGACTGGATTCCAGTTTTTCTTAGAAAAGGTATAGCCATATTTAGTGAACGTGGCTACACCAGGTATGACAAGAGTATCGGCAATCGACTTTAAAATGCTGAGTCTCGGCAGTGGATAATTATCCTCAAGAGCGTTTGCAAGGTTGCGAATAGTTTGTCTGCCCGACGTTATTATTTTCTTTTTAACGAGAGGCGCGAAGCTCGATGAAGCGCCGGTGAACTGAACTACCGCCTGCCAAGAAACATGACAGCCTTGCTCCATAGGCGTAATTCGGATCGTGTCTGTTGCTGTAAAGTTCTTAGCCTTACCCACTAGCACAGCACTATGATTTGGTTCAAATTTCGTGATTTCATACTCGATGGGAATTCGTTTAGGGCCGAGCGTGTAAATGAGAGAAAACTGGGTGCCGAGCGTGATTGCGCCTGGGCTTCTTTTTTGCGCTGAGCTTATGGTTTGGTCCCATTCATCTATTCTCGAAAAATCCGTTATGTATGTGAAGACGTCAATGGGTGAGCGACTGCACCTGAATTCTTCATGCATTTCGATAGTGTGTGACATACTGTTGTTTTATTGGACGTTGAGGCTCAAGAACCTTACATTAAGGCCTGTATAGGTTGTGTCTAACGGATACGTTGTTTGGAGACCCAGCTAAAGAACTTAATACATTCTTCGTTTTTTTGTAGGGCCGTTAGGGTATTGAGGTCCTTGGCGAGGGTGATTTCACTAAACCGTGTGTGGATCCCGCTATGGCACGTTCTGCACAGGTTGACACCTTGGTTCAGCTGATCTTTGGAAAACTTCTTTTTAAAGTGCGTGCGCTTATGTACTTTACGAGGAATTAGGTGGTGAAAAGTAAGATGCGTGCGCCGATTGCAAGTCGGACAAGTTCCATATTTGCTTTTTGCCATTGAGTAACAATTCAGTGATACCACATAAAAGGTGATGAATTAACGTAAGATGCGAGCTGTCTAGTTCCTAATTGTCCACTTTCATGCTGCCGCTCGTCTCAAGTCCATTATACAGTTACCCGTTTCCACAAAAACATCGCTTTCCTATGCAAAAGTTTCGTTTGTTGGTCGAGTTTTTGCGACACAAAGGGATAGTGAATTCAAGTAACCTTATTCGACCCGGTAAAGCGCGCTCAGATGTGCTCGGTCTAGCGCATAGCGCAGCTTACTTAGAACGCTTTATATCCGGAGCTCTTTCGCCAAAAGAGATACGTCGACTTGGTTTGCCTTGGTCTAATGAATTAGTCACGCGAACGTTAATTTCCCCTAATGGGACGTTATTGACGGCTCAGTTAGCACTTAAATATGGTGTGGCCTGTCACTTGGCCGGAGGGACTCATCATGCTCATTACGACTTCGCTTCGGGTTATTGCATACTTAATGATCTTGCTGTCGCCAGCAAAACAATTTTGGCGCAAGGGAAGGCCAAACGAATATTGATTTTCGACTGTGATGTGCACCAGGGTGACGGTACCGCTGCGATATTGAACAATGAGCCTTCGATTACCACATGCTCCATTCACTGCGAAAAAAACTTCCCTGCAAGAAAGCAGCGCAGTGATATTGATGTGGGCGTTGCTGAAGGGTTAAGTGATACAGCGTATTTAATGGTGGTGAAGAAGACACTGGATAAAGCCATTTCAGAATCTGATCCTGATCTAATCCTTTACGATGCTGGCGTGGATGTCTACGAACATGACCCTCTGGGGTTGCTAAATATAAGTCTGTCGGGGTTGCGAGCTCGAGAATCCTTAGTGTTAGAAACCGCGCTATCACAAGGTATTCCAATCGCAACGGTGATTGGCGGGGGGTATGATCATGATCAGAGCGCGTTGGCGACTAGGCATGCCATTGTGGTTGAGGAGGCACAACGCTGTTGGCTTGAGTTTGCGACCTAGCCAGGTTCAGGAATACTAACTCGTTGTTTGTGTGCTCGCACAAGATGTTTCTATCATGTTTAGCAGCTCTTCGTATTCATCGGCGCTATTCGATTGTCGTAAGCTGTCAATTACCGGTTGAGAGCGAGGGTGGCAATGTAGTTCCATCGGCATGCTCAATGGTTCGGCTGTATAGTTAACTGAGCCGTCGTTGGACACTCGACCAATGACGATTTTGGAGTAGTCTGAACGCGTGATCAGGTCCTGATGCCCGAGCCCTTGACCGGCAATAATATTGTCGATCCCGTGAAACTCCGTGCGGTCGTAAATGTGGATATGACCACTGAGCAATGTTGAGGAACCCGTCATTTTTAGAGCGCTAATTAGCCAATCTCGCTCGCCTTCACTGCCGATGTCGTGCGTGCTATTGTGTAATGGATCGTGTAACGGGCGGTGAGTAAATGATACTGTGTCAGTTACTAGGCTATTCTGAGCTTGAATTTCTTTGACTAATTTGCCTCGTAATCCCGACGAATATGGAAGCGTGTTGGCGGCTGTATCTAAGTTTAGAAAGCGCGTTTTACCAATAGTGAAAGAGTGGTTTAGCGGTCCGATCTGTTCTAAGAATTGTTGATAGATCGCTCCATTCTCATGAAAGTCGTGATTGCCAATGCTAACGTAACAAGGAATAGGGCTGTTATTGAAAAGGTCAATGGATCGTTGATAGTCACCCGGTTGGTAATTAAAGTCGCCTAAGTGAAGTAAGAATTTCGCACCTAATTCGTGTGCTCGTTGGATACACCAAGCTAATTCTTTGTCTCCTCCGGAGTCTCCAATGGACGCAAAGGTGAAGTCTGACTCATAGGGCAATTTCCAGCTAAGTTGCTGCACGTCGCCTTTTTTCATTGAAATGGTTAGACTGCGTCGAATCCCAGATACACGTTCTTCAATGTCATTTTGAGATCCGTCCCATGAGAGAGAGGCGTCTGTTGCGACGTTGCCTAATTCGATAAAAGCTTGGCCGTCTTCTTTAGCAGTAACCTTAAGCCTTGGTTCCGCTGAGAAAGCTCGAAACGTTAGTCTATCATTGTTAGTTTGCGTTGTTTCAATGACATCCGCGCTATCCACCTCAATGCTGCCTCCCCTGTTGACGAACGTGCTCGCTAGCGCGTTGGGTTCTAGTCCAAGCGTTGGGTATCGAATTCCTCGACGGCAACTGTAAATGCTGCCAGCGGCTATGGCTGAAAGGCCAAGGCCTTGTATGAATCTGCGCCTAGAATTACTGCTCATGTCATTATGTTAGCCGGTGTTTAAAGTCTGCGAGAGTTTGTTAGTTTTTTGCTGTTCGGTAAATAAAAACAGTACGCCCCTTGCGGCCTTCAATGATGTTTACCGGGCGACCAAAGTGGTACCAGAGCGTTTGCCTAAAATCATCTTCGAGCTTACTGTTGGGCGTCAGCGACAAGGCGATGTAATCGTATCGTCGGATAGCGCCTGTTTTGATGTGAGACCAAAGTTGTGGGTTTGTAAACTGGTCAATAAAGTTGCTCTTTGGGCCTTGTTTGGCGTAGAACACAAGCAGACGGTCGTTGCTGAATACGGTCTCACCTTTATGCAGGTTGGCGTTTAGCCAATCTCCTGCCGTGCGAAAATGAGCCTTTTTGGTTCTGACGTTAAGCCCATCAATGGAGACATAGATCAATAATACAATTAAAAACGCGCTCGCAATACGACCTGATTTAGTAAAGCTCTTCATTTGCGTTAACAGTTTCTCAAGAGCAAACGGGGCCAGTAGGAGCAAGGTAAGCGCGGTAGCCATGCTGTATCGACTTACCAATAGGTTGTTAATGTAGCTAAACCCGACTAGAACAAAAAAGTTTGTGAATAAGTAGACTAGCCAAACTCTCTTGATTAAGCGATTGTGTAACCCATAGCCTTTATAATAGGCAAAGAGGCAGATGAAAAAATAGAACACCGCCATACGTCGAACGAGGTCATACAGCACGCCACCTACATTGTTTGAAGCCGCAGTAAGATAGGCAAATAGACCGCTGCGGTGGTTATTAAACTGCTGGTTTATATTATTTAAAAATAATTCAAACACGTTGTTAATATCTTGACCTGATTGTTGCGCTATTTGAATATTAGCCGCGTATTTGTTTTTCAGGTACCACGAGATCACTACCGCTGAGAAAGCAATGAGCGTGACTGAAAGAGAGGTCAGTATTTTTTTTCGATGAGGAATCTTCTTGGCAGAAAAAACGAGTAAAAAGTAAGGCGCTACAAGGAGCAATACGATTCCTTCGAACCTAAATAGGCAACTTAAGCCAGCAGCCAAAATCCAGCCGATTAAATGCTTTTTATGGAGGCTATTGCAAAATCTGAAGATGAAATACAAAGACCATAGGTAGCAGCTCAGGTACCCGAAATCGCGGATGATGTAGGGTCTGTATTTAGTTATGCTCGGGAATAGCAGAATAACAATTGCTGCAATAACTAGAATTTTTCGGTCGTTATTAGATAGCTCTCCTACTATGGCGATAAACGCTAACGTCATTGAAGTGGCTAAAAACGTATTTAATGCGTATGCCGCGCTCGATACATCGATAAAAAAGACCTTCGATATGCCGGCGATAAAGAGTGGGTAAAAGGGCCAGTTATAGTAGCCTTGAGCTGTTTGCCAGTCTCCATTAGCGAACAGCTCCGCCATGGTTAAGTAGGTTATCCCGTCGTTGTTTACTATGGAGTCAAGCGAAATGCTCCACAACGAGAGAGCGATGTTGGCTAGGACGATCGCCAGTATAAATCTAGGTCTGTCTCGATAGAGCTGATACATTCTTAAATTCGTGTGTATTTATGTGTTAGTGACCGATGACTCTAATTTCAACAGTAAACGTGACGATGTTTTACGGTTTTGATATTTTTTATTTCGCAGGTCTCATCCAAATTTAGACCTACAAAAGCGATTCTATTTCTGAGATGATCAACCCTAATTATTAAGCTTGGACGATATAGCAGTCGGGGAGTATAGGCAATACTTAAACTCAGTCCAAGTTAACCCAACCCATAGAGTTAGGCAGTTTTTAATCTTGATGAAGAAAATTCTAGTGACAGGCGGCACCGGGTTCATTGGTAGCCACACAGTGGTATCACTGATAGAGGCTGGCTACACCCCAGTTATTATCGATAACCTGGATAATAGTAGCGATTTAGTTTTGGATCGAATTGAGTCAATTAGTGGTGCTAGAGCAGAATTCATTCGTGGTGATATTCGCAGTGAAAATACGTTAAACGAATTGTTTGCGAAGCATCGTTTTGAGGCTGTTGTGCATTTTGCCGGATTGAAAGCAGTGGGCGAATCGGTGGAGAAACCAATGCGCTACTACAGTAACAATGTAGAAGGCTCTATTCAGCTCTTGAAGGCGATGGACCGCTATGATTGTCGACGCCTTGTGTTTAGTTCGTCTGCAACTGTTTACGGGGATCCTGTCAGCGTGCCAATTAAAGAAGGCTTTGCTCTGAGTGCGACTAATCCTTACGGTCAAAGTAAATTGACAGTTGAAACAATGCTTCGAGATTTGGCGGCTGCGGATGAGCGCTGGGAGTTCACATTGCTTCGCTATTTCAACCCAGTTGGGGCTCACGAATCGGGGTTGATTGGCGAGGAGCCTAATGGGATTCCGAATAACTTGATGCCCTTTATCGCTCAAGTTGCCGTAGGACGTTTGGAAAAATTAAGCGTTTGGGGTGGTGATTACGATACGCCAGATGGTACTGGGGTTAGAGACTACATTCACGTAATGGATCTAGCTGAGGCTCATATTGAAGCCGTGAAGAGTTTTAAGCCTAATCATGGTTGTCGGGCTTACAATGTTGGTACTGGAGGCGGGTATTCTGTTTTGGAGATGATTCGCGCGTTCGAAAAGGCGAGCAATTGTGAGATTCCTTATTCGATAGAACCGCGAAGGTCTGGCGACATAGCGAGCAGTTACGCTGATCCTGAGTTATGCCATCGAGAATTGGGTTGGCATGCGAAACGTGGAATTAGTGAAATTATGCGTGATCAATGGAATTGGCAACGTAAAAACCCTAATGGTTACACAGTCGGTTAAAACGACGGCCCTTTGCTAAATCCATCAGACTAAAGTCTGATGGATTTGTTGGCCTGAAACAGAATGTTTTTTCCTTTGGGGATAATCGATTACTCTAGAACAACGGGAGAGGGAGTCGTTCCTTGAGATTAAATTATGGAATAAAGAAAAACAACTTAGATCATCTAAGTTGTTGAATTATAAAATAAATTATTTTTCTTTATAGCGCCGTTAGGTAGGATGGGCGGCTTTTTTGGTACTGCGGTCTTCGGCTGTAGGGAGCTGAAAATCCATTTGAGGTAGGAATAGGAGCAATTGAAGTTACGTAATAACCATGGTTGGGTATTGGGTTGGGTAGGGGCCATAGCTGCTACGCAACTCCAATGCTCAGACTTAAGTCTAACTGAATGCTGAATCCATAATCAAGTAAATTCTCAAAAAGTTTCTTAAAATTACGCAATCTTGATCATTTTTTTCGATTTTGACGAAGGAAAGGCTCAGATTGTGCGTACGGACATAGAAAGCAATTGGCAGGTAGTCATGGTTGTTTTGACGGTACGTCACTAAATAGGTGAAGACAACAAAAAAGCGGCATGTGTTGAGTAACAACACATGCCGCTGGGACGCGGGGTTATTGGTTCTTAAGGCTAGTATTCTACGTCGCCTTTATCGACTCTTTTTGCAAAGTCGGTTGTGCCGCCATCGGCGAGAGTTCTTGCTTGTTCTATCCAGTTTTCGCGTGCAATTCTACCTGGAAAGGCCAGTGAATTCTCAACCCAACTGATATTGTCCTCAGTCCATTCGGCTATTTGAGAAAACTGATAAATACCCAGTTCATTAAGAGTTTTCTCTATCACCGCGCCTATACCCTTAATGCGTTTAATATCGTCCACACTTTCAGGGGCGCTACTGAACCCCATGGGTCGCCAGTCATTGGAAATGCTGATTGCAGACTCAACTGTTTCGTTGGCTTCTGCGCTCTCAGTCAGCGCCAGTGCTGTCAAATCTTCAGCTTTGCCGGTGACATCAATACTGGAGTTTTCTTCGTATTTCGGCGTTTCAGATTCTTTTCTTCGGCAACAAAAAAACCATTGCACGAACATGCCTAGGAAAAACGCGAGTGCCAGAAAGATCCAGATTTCTAAAAGTAAATATTCCATGATTGTTCTCCGTATCTAATTTTCTTAGTTACTTGTGTATGTTAGTTACTTAATTTAAGTTCAATTCGCCTGTTTTTAGCTCGGCCTTCATCAGTTGAATTGTCTGCCACGGGCCTCTCTGGGCCATAGCCAGCCGCGTTCAAACGAGAACTTGAGAGGCCTTTCTCGACTAAATAATCTAATACTGATTGTGCCCTTTGTTTGCTGAGTGTCATATTGAAATCAAAATTGCCGGTATTGTCAGTGTGGCCGGCAATCTCAAACGAGGCGTTAGGGCAACCTCTCGCGACGTCATACACTCGATTCAGTAACTCATAACTGTCGATTGATATGTCGGCCTTCGCAGTCTGGAAATTGATCTTTCCCTTTGCTAGGACCTCATTTACTTTGTCTTGGCAAACGTCTCGTTCGATGATCGGGACAGATACCACGAGTTGATTGCTGATTTTTCCGTTGAATTTGCTAGCGGCAGATTGTTCTATGGATTGGCTCAGTGCTGGATTTGGCACTGCGCCAGTCAGAGTCAGTTGATCGTCGTTTAATGACGCCACAATATTGGAAGATTGATCGCCTTCAAATTTGAGGGACTGCAGGAAGAGAATATCAGTTAGCGGTTCAGTAGATTCAGCAACGGTAAGGTTGTTGGCCACGTTTCCTGCTCCGAACACTCGTGTTGCGTGGGCGATTAGAGTGTCGGCTTCGCGCTGGGTTGCTAACCTTCCGGTCAGTGTCACTTTGCTGCCGTCAGATAGAATGTCCAGCTCAGCGGGCGCTAAGTTAGTTTTAGACTCCTCAGCGATGAGAGTAGAGGTTGATTCATCGGAGAGTTTGTTTGTGCTTTCGCCAGTCGTTCTGGTGGTTGTGTTTGTGGCAATTTCACCAGCATACGACGCTGACCTAACGCCGTAAGCATTTTCAGCGATTGAGAGAGCGTCAGCCTTAGCTATTTCGCTCGGTGCTACCCCGGTGAGTAGAACGTTACGTCCACGATTAAATGTTTCAACTTTTGCCCAATCATGACCAGCATCGCCGAGGCTTGACCTAGTCGACTCAGCTACTTCACGTTCAATTTCGCGCCATTTGAACGCCATCGTTAACGCCAAAAGCAAAAGAGAGCACAGTAAAAATGGCAGTAAGCCAATGCATAAAAATTTACTATCTCGCATCTATTCTTCCGATCCTCCGTTAAAAATTAAGTCGGTAGTCGAAACATCCTTGGGGAATTTTCTAGGTGAAAAAGAAATGGTGTTGCCTAAAGTGTTGCCCCCTACCGACCCATAATATTATCTATGGGCTGGCTTCGTGACTTCGACAGAGGTAACCTCGGCCTGCCGCGAAGCAAGCGACAGTATGGCAAGTCGAATGTGAAATTTCCATCCTGTAATTGTGATCAAGTGTTACAACTGGCGCTATGAAGGGACGTTTTCATCGATTCTGCCTGAGTTGCTGGGCTTTGCAAGATTTGAGGGGTGGGTTAGGCGGGATGCAACAATCGTTTCTGTATTGCTGTTTGTTGATTGAAAAATCAAGATGAGCGCAAAATAAGCAGGTCGATATTTAAGTGCAATTTTACGTTAATGAACATCGTACCGAGTCCGATCTAAACTCGATACGGTGTTCATAAAGGATGTTTATTTTCGTGGCATTCTTTCGCCAAATTGTCTAAGCGGCTGGTAGCAATTGTTCGAAGAATTCTCTCAATGCGGTTTCCTTACCAGATTCCCAGGCCTTTAACGCCGCAGTTCCAATAACCGCGATGTCGGCATGTTGGCCGATGAAATCCACATCTTTAGACTTGCTAACGCCAAACCCCACGGCCAATGGAATGTTCGTAAACCGTTTGCAACGTTGGATAAAACTGGCCACTTCTTGGTTCATGTCGGTGTTACTGCCAGTGACGCCTTTTCTGGCTACTGTGTATACAAACCCGTCAGCCGATTGCGCTAATTCGGCTAGCCTGGCGTCGCTGTTTGTGGGTGTCATTAAAACAATTGGCGACAGATCAAGCTCGCGAGCAATATCATGCAACTCGGTGGCCTCTTCGATGGGCAAGTCAGGAACAATAAATCCATGACCTCCCGCTTCTTTTAAACGTTCAAGAAACGCGCGTTGTCCAGTTTTGAATACCGTGTTGAAGTAGCCCATCATGACAACTTTGAATGAAAAGCGTTTGCTTACTTTTGCCATAAAGTCAAAGCAATCTTGCACGTGCACGCCGCTTTCTACAGCGGCTTGATTAGCTTTGACAAATAACGGACCGTCGGCCGACGGTTCAGAGAATGGGAATTGCAGTTCGACTAAATCGACCCCAAACTCGTCCATAATCTCAAGTTCTTTCCAATTATCTTCAAATGACGGGTAGCCACAGACCACGTGGGTCATTATCAGGGCTTGTCGCTTGCTGTCGGAAAGCGCTTTTTTACGTTCAGATATGTAGTTATTCAGGGCCATATTCGTCTGCCTTTTGTCGAATGAATGTCTTCCAGTGTTCATCGCCGAGTGCGTCAGCAATGGTGAAAATGTCTTTGTCGCCGCGGCCGCTCATATTAATTAGGATGACCTCATCTTTAGACATTTGTTCAGCCTCTGCAATCGCCTGAGCGAAACCATGCGAACTTTCCAGTGCTGGAATGACCCCTTCTGTGCGCATTGCGAGCTTGAGAGCTTCGGTAACTTGGGCATCAGTGACCGCTTCAAATCGAACCCTATTCTGTTCCCACAAATGCACCAAAACTGGATTAACCCCAATATAGTCGAGACCTGCAGCTACGGAGTGGGTGTGTAGCATATTGCCATCGTCGTTTTGTAAGAAATACGTTTTCATCCCTTGCGCCACACCGACTGATGCGTCTTTGTAAGCTAGTCTTGCGGCATGATTACCCTTTCCTGGTCCAAAACCGCCAGCCTCACAGCCTATAAGTTGGGTGTCTAAGTCATCCATGAAGCCTTGAAAAAGTCCGATGGCATTAGAGCCGCCGCCGACACAGG
Organism: Arenicella sp. 4NH20-0111; assembly: GCF_040366405.1. Lineage (NCBI taxonomy): Bacteria > Pseudomonadati > Pseudomonadota > Gammaproteobacteria > Arenicellales > Arenicellaceae > Arenicella > Arenicella sp. 4NH20-0111. Next base: position 219,164 of record NZ_BAABWF010000007.1, on the reverse strand, counting down.
CGTACACGCGATCGGGTAACTTGCCAGCGGAGCTGATCATTTGTTCCCTTGCTTCGCGGCCAATGATCGATTGAAACCAACTCACCATTTCCGGAAAAGGGTGGGGGCCACACGCCGTGCCAAGTACGTAGTGAGTGCTGTCCATGTTGGTGACCCAGTCTCGTAAGCACTCATTAATCGCGTCTTTGAGCGTTTGTTGGCCGTCTTGGACTGCGACAACCTCTGAGCCCATGTTTTCCATCCAGAAAACGTTTGGTCGTTGGCGGGCAACATCCACGGCTCCCATGTATATTTTACTTTCAAACCCAAAACGCGCAGCCATTGTGGCCGTGGCGTAACCATGCTGTCCTGCTCCTGTCTCTGCAATGACTCTGGTTTTACCCATGCGTTTGACTAATAAGCCTTGTCCCATCACATTGTTGATCTTATGCGATCCAGTGTGGTTTAGGTCCTCACGCTTTACGTATATTTGCGCGCCGCCGAGTTTCTTGGATAAGTTAGCTAAATGAGTGACCGGCGTTGGGCGCCCCGAATAACTTTGCATCAGGGCCATAAAGTCGTTCCAAAAAGTTGGGTCGTCTTTTGCCTTGCGAAACTCGGTTTTTAATTCTTCGATTGTGGTGTGAAGTATTTCTGGCAAAAAAGTACCGCCATACTCACCGTAATAGCCTTCTCGGCCATTGGCAAAGTTAAATAAATCCATGGGAGTGTTTACTAATGAAGTGTGGTTCTATCGTAACATTTGCGTTACGTCTAGTTAATAGTTTTAGGTAGATAACATCATCGTCAATCGTACATGGGGTAGATGATTTTTACGTGACCTGTCATTGCGAGGCTGTTTCTTGTAGGCGCAAAAAATCTAAATTAGCAATTCATCAAACGCCCGAAGTCGTAAGGGTTCGTGCGAAGCGTGAACAACACAGCCGATGTGTTGGCTTTTCAGGTTCAGTTGGCTCAGGCGCCAAGGAAGCCCCTGTTCGTCAAAGTAATTGTGGTTTGAGCAAGCAAGGCCAGCTTTGTCGAAGCTTAATAGCTCCCTCGAATTCATTTTGAAGTTGATCCCTTGCCCGGTTGCTTTACCGGATGCTTCTTTTCTTGTCCATATGGCTAAAAAGCGCTCGGGTATGACATTGCCGGAACTGTCTGTGACGAACGCTTGTTCAGATTCCGTAAATCTCTTTTTGACAATAGCGCGAAAATTACTTTTTCTTGAGATTGCTTCGATATCAACGCCCACCTCGCGATCTCGGCAGAAAGCAAATAGGGCGATTGGTCCTTCTGCACTGTCTGTGTCGGTGAAGTTGAATGTAATCCCACCTTCATGAAAGCTCAGGTAAGGCTTGTTTAGGCGTGTGTAGCTTAGTTTTACGGCGGCAGGGTCTTGCTTGGTATATGCTGCTAATAACTGTAATAAATAGTACCTGCCTGCCAGGTAGCTCGATTGACCAGCGATATGCCGACGGTGATATCGCTCTCGTTGTATATCACTCAACATCTTCAGTGCGATGGATTTTTGATTGGCATTTATCTTCAGAGGTAGGCACCATACGTGCAATTCCTGGTCATTTAGTACAGGAATGTTCTGCAGTGAGGCAGTGTGCCAATCTGGAGTAAGCCCGAGTGTCATGAGGGTCTCTGATGCGCGTCGATGATGTCTTTAGTGAGGTAGCGTCGAAAGAGGTTTATCAAAGGTGGGTAATATATTTTAGTATGTGTGGGTCTTGTAAGCATGACTCTTTAGAGTAATGGCGCCAACGGGCTTGCGCGAGTAAAAAGAACAATCTGAATAATAGTATGAAAGCAAAAATAATCATAATTGCCTTAATCATAGGCATTGCCGCTGCGGTTTACTTTTTTGAGTTGGGGCAGTATCTCTCTCTAGATTACTTTAAGGCGCAGCAGGCTACGTTTAATGAGTATTATCAACGTAACCCATTGCTTGTTGTCGCGGTCTTCTTTCTCGGCTACGTTGCGTTAACGGGTGCCTCAGTGCCTGCGGCAACGACATTAACGGTTTTGGCTGGCGCAATTTTTGGAACCGCTGTTGGCTCAGTGATTGTGTCGTTTGCAAGTTCAATTGGTGCAACGATTGCGTTTTTGGTGTCGCGCTTTTTGTTTCGTGATGCCGTCGAATCTAAATTTGGCGATCGTTTAGCTAAGATACAGGATGGTATTGAGCGAGAAGGGGCGTTTTACGTGTTCGGTTTGCGGCTGGTGCCTCTTTTTCCGTTTGTTATGCTCAATTCTTTGCTTGGACTTACCAAAATTAAGACCTGGACATTTTACTGGGCTAGCCAGCTGGGCATGGTTGCCGGAACAATCGTTTACGTAAATGCTGGTAGTCAGTTAGCGGAAATCGACTCTCTGGGGGATATCGCCTCACCAGGGCTGATAGCATCTTTTGTGGCGTTAGGCCTTCTGCCCATCGCATCTAAATACATACTTAATATATTACGTGGGCGTAAACAGGTTGAGGAGAGTTAATTATGGCGAAATACGAAGCTAACTTAGTGGTGATTGGGGCTGGTTCTGGTGGGCTTGTTGCGTCGTTAATAGCGGCAGCGGTTAAATCAAAAGTGGTTTTGATAGAACGAGAAAAAATGGGCGGCGATTGTTTAAACACTGGCTGTGTGCCAAGTAAGGCGCTTCTGAGGTCGGCGAAAATAGCAAATTACATGCATCGGGCCGAGGAGTTTGGTTTGGAGTCCGTTGAAGTCAAGCCCGTGTTTAAAAAAGTCATGCAGCGGGTGCAGGATGTCATCAAGGCAATAGAGCCACACGATTCGGTTGAACGTTTTACTGATTTAGGTGTCGAATGTGTTCAAGGTGAAGGGGAGATCGTAGATCCACATACGGTACGAGTTGGGGAGCGATTAATAACGACTAAAAGCATTATCATTTCGACGGGAGCCAGACCTTTCGTGCCGCCTATCACCGGGTTGGATTCGATGAGCTACTTAACGTCAGATAATGTATGGGATCTCGAAGACCTGCCAAAGCGAATGGTTGTGCTAGGTGGTGGCCCCATAGGGTGTGAGTTGAGCCAAGCTTTTTCTAAACTCGGTTCTGAGGTAACGATTGTCGAAATGATGGACCAATTAATGGGTCGTGAAGACGATGATGTTGCCACACACATTACTAAGAAATTTGAGAGCGAAGGAATTTCGGTATTGACGCAACATAAAGCGGTGAAGTTTGAGGAGCGAGAAGGACAAAATATTTTGCATTGCGAGTCTCCTCAAGGCGCGGTAGAGGTTCCGTTTGATCAAGTGCTTGTTGCAGTAGGAAGAAAGCCGAATACGGACCAAATGGACTTAGCGAAACATGGGATTAAGCTGCGTCGCAATGGCACCATAGAAACCGATGAATACCTGAGGACTGAAGTGCCGAATATTTTTGCTTGTGGAGACGTGACCGGGCCATATCAATTTACACATACGGCATCGCATCAAGCGTGGTTTGCGACAGTTAATGCTCTGTTCGGTTTCGCTAAAAAGTTTAAGGTAGATTACCGAGTGATTCCTTGGGCGACCTTTACCATGCCTGAGGTTGCACGAGTGGGTATGAGCGAAAGAGAAGCGAAAGAACAGAAGCTTGATTATCAGGTTACTAAATATGGAATTGATGATCTAGATCGAGCCATTGCTGACGGAGAGGCTCATGGTTTTGTCAAGGTGATAACGCCGCGCGGCAAGGATAAGATTCTCGGTGTGACCATCGTTGGTCATCATGCGGGTGATCTGATAGCTGAATACGTACTTGCGATGAAATATAACCTTGGACTGAATAAAATACTGGGAACGATTCACTTATATCCTAGCTTGGCCGAGTCTAATAAGTTTGTCGCTGGTGTTTGGAAGCGAGAGAATCAACCTCATGGCCTGCTCAAATGGGTAGAAAAGTTTCATAGCTGGCGTCGAGGGTAATTGCTGTGACCAGGCTTAAATTATTGTTTCTTTGTGTTGTTTTAGTGTGTCTGATCAATGTTAGTTGGGCCGCGCCTTCCTCGGAAGCTTGGAGTTTTTGGGCGGAGTACGATGACGAGTCATTGTTTGTTGTTGAGCATGATGATTGGCAAGTTATTTTGGATCGGTATTTGAATGCAAAGACTCAAGATGGCGTAAGTCGGTTCAACTATAAAGCGGTTACATCTGAGGACAAAAAACGTCTCAAGACTTACCTAAGTGGATTGAGTCGGTTAGACCCTAGAAAACTGAGACGTGCTGAGCAGCAGGCATTCTGGATTAATTTGTACAATGCTCTTACCGTTGATGTGGTACTTGACAAGTACCCGGTGGAATCAATTAGGAAAATACGCTTTTTTACTTCTTTATTTGGCCCGTGGGATAAATCATTAATTTCAATCGCCGGTCAGGAGCTCAGTCTTAACGACATAGAGCATCGAATTTTGCGACCGATTTGGCAGGACGCGAGAATTCATTTCGCTGTGAATTGTGCGAGTGTGGGTTGTCCGAATCTGCAGGAAAGAGTATTTACCGCACTGAATACTGATGAATTGCTGGAACTGGGTGCCCAGCAATTTATCAATCATCCGAGAGGTCTGTCCAGAGAAGGTGATGTGTTGGTGTTATCGAGTATATTTGATTGGTATGGAGTGGACTTTGGTGCGACAGAGGAAGAACTATTGGAGTATTTGAGTGACTTCTTAGACGCCGATAAATTAACTCAACTCGATTCAATTGAACAAATCTACTTTCAATATGACTGGTCTTTAAACGCTGAGTAAGGTCGGTCCGTTTTGAAGTCACCCGGGGATTGGGGAGGCGGAAAGTGGAACTTACTTATCATAAAGTTAATCAGCAAATTTTTTAGTTCGACACTGGTAGAGCGGATTGAGAGATGCAGAGCGACCCATGTTTAGTCAAAAACCACAAGCGAATAGATCCTTTTGCCCCGTGATCAAGTAAAAATATGCGCATAGGTATTGCGTCCCCTTACAATTGTCGGGTAAGGTTGGTTATAGACCGTTTGTACGGTAAATAAAAAGAGGTTGCGCAGAGCGTATTCGCTGCATTTATTGGGTAAAGCAGAACACGTGAATCTTTAAATAGGCTAAAAATATGGCCTAGTGCAGAGGGAGTGGTGTCAGTGTTAGGTCAACTACTTAGTTCGGGTATTGAGTCTTTTTGGTCTAATTAAGCCTCGTTAAAAAATAGAATGAAGTACACACGGTTGTGGGTGGGCGCGTTGGCGCACACATCCCCCGATGAGTTGTGTTAATAAAGAGGTGGAAAATAGTGGCTCGTACACGAAGTATTGTTAGTTTGGTCATGTTAGGAGTAGTTAGTTTTTTTACTGTTGCCACCATGGCGGCAGTGCCGATGAAATTAATTAAGTTTTGGAATGATGTTGAACCTGAAAGTTTGATTAATGTTGATCACAGTGCTTTTAAAGAAGTGTTAACCGCGTACATTTCTGATCAGCATCCAAGTGGGATCGCTAGGTTTAATTTCAACGCTGTTTCGGCGTCTGATCGAACCAAATTAGAAAGTTATCTTGACTACCTCCAGCTTCTTGAGCCGCGCCAACTCAACGAAGGCCAAGCTAAAGCCTATTGGGTAAATATCTATAATGCGGCCACTCTAAAGATGATGCTCGATGCCTATGAGGACGATCGTGTGTCGAGTATTCGCGATGCTAGAACTGGTGTGTTTTCGGCCAGACCTTGGAAGCGAAAGCTGGTAACCATATCCCAACAAAAGATGTCGCTTGATGACATTCACAATGGTGTTCTCAGGCCAATGTACAAAGACCATCGCATCCATTTTGCGCTGTTCTTTTTCTCCTTAGGGGGGCCGGATGTATCGGCTACTATTCTGGAAGGCGAAAATAACGAAGAAGTCTTGAATGCCTTGGAAAAGAACTACATGTCACATTATCGCGCAGCGCGTTTGAACGGGAGTGAGCTGGTCTTGTCCGGATTGTTTGAGACTTACGATACTGACTTTGCTGATGATTTCGATTCACTTCTGCAATACATCGCGCAACATGTTCCCGAAGAGATTTCCGCTGCTTTTCCGAACATTTCCGACACACGATACGAATACGATTGGGGAATTAATACTCCTTAAGCGCGTTCTATAGTTTATTCGTCGATCGTTTTAGGAAAATTGCGATCGAGGATCGGGCTCGACTAAGGTTATCGGTACTCGGACGTTTCACATTATTATTCGAGTGGCCTATGATGTGCTTGCCCGGTTGTGAACGATAGTAGTCGATGTTAAAAATTTCAAATAAGATTAAACGAGAACTAGATAGCGCATGTCGTGTACTCGATTCTGGGGGAGTCATTGCGTATCCGACTGAATATTGCTTCGGTTTAGGGTGTGATCCTCGTGATGAGACGGCTGTTCAAAGGCTACTGGATATTAAGGCTCGATCAGCAGAGCAGGGTGTCATTTTGATCGCAGCGAGCTTAGATCAAGTCAAGCTCTACGCCAATTGGTCTGAAATCTCAGACCCCGATGCCATCATGGATAGTTGGCCTGGCCCTAATACGTGGGTAATGCCTGCACACGAGAGCGTTTCTCCCATGGTTCGTGGCAAGCATGAATCCATCGCGATGAGAATTCCTCAACACGACTTCTGCTTGACTCTTTTGACTCAATATGGACACCCCATTGTGTCGACCAGTGCCAACAGAAGTGGTGAAAAAGAACATCTATTAGCAAGCACCGTTAAACAGGATATCGGTGTAGAATGCGATTACATAATCGATTTGCCCGTTGGGGGCGCGCAACGCGCGTCGACAATACGTGATGCAATAACCGGTACCACCCTGAGATAGAATCTAAAAAATGTCCGTGACGCTTAAGCAACGTGATCGTGTTGCAACTTACCTGAAATCATTGCAAGACTCCCTATGCCAATCTCTATCAGATGTTGATGGAGTTAAGTTTGTGGAAGATCAATGGAAACACAACAGTGGTACAGGAGGAGGCCGGACACGAGTGCTTTCTGGCGGCAATGTGATTGAGAAAGGTGGCGTTAATTTTTCTCATGTGGTTGGGGATAAGCTGCCACCTGCGGCAACGAATAAGCGTCCTGAGCTTGCGGGTAAGCGATTTGAAGCCATGGGGGTGTCTCTCGTCGTTCATCCCTTGAACCCTTTCGCTCCTACGTCTCATATGAATGTTCGGTTCTTCATTGCCGGAGCGGACACCGAAGAGCCTGTGTGGTGGTTTGGTGGTGGTTTTGATATGACGCCCTACTATGGGTTTGAAGCCGATGCGGTGCATTGGCATCAGACTGCGAAAGATGCGTGTGCGCCTTTTGGTGGAGATATTTACCCAAAATTTAAAAAGTGGTGTGATGATTATTTTTATCTCCCCCACCGTGAAGAGCAACGAGGCATTGGCGGATTGTTTTTCGATGACCTTAATGAATCTGGGTTTGAATCAAGTTTTGAGCTAATGCAAAGCGTCGGGGATCATTATCTCAAAGCGTACTTGCCTATTTTAAATCGGCGTAAAGCAACCCCGTATGAACAGTCTCAGCGTGATTGGCAATTGCTTAGGCGGGGGCGGTATGTCGAATTTAACCTTGTTTATGATCGTGGTACTTTATTCGGTTTGCAGTCGGGCGGAAGAACAGAGTCAATTTTAATGTCCATGCCTCCAAAGGTGGCTTGGGAGTACCGTGCAGAGCCCGAAGAAGGTACACCAGAAGCAAATTTGCTTGAGGAGTTTATCGTTCCAAAGGACTGGGTTTGATGATCTATATCTATCGAACTTTATTGAACCTGGCCATTCCATTCGGCTTAATAAGCTTGTGCTTACGAGGGTTTAAAAATCCTGATTATTGGTCTCGTTGGTCAGAGCGATTTGGCTCGGCCAGTGAAGAGGTTAGGTCAAATGCTCCGTACGATTTATGGGTTCATGCTGTTTCGGTGGGTGAAGCGAGAGCGTCAGCGCCGTTGATTCAACGGCTGATCAAAGAAAAGCCGGGAATTAACATATTGGTGACCACAACTACACCGACTGGGTCGGCCATGGTTGACATGATGCTCCAAGGTAAAGTGTCTCATTGTTATTTTCCGTATGATCTTAATTGGGCCATTAAGCGATTTGTCGCCACAGTCAACGCGAAGGCCGTGCTTGTCATGGAGACCGAAATTTGGCCTAACTTAATATCGGCGGTAAAGCAGTCGGGCGCTAAATTATTCTATACCAACGTTCGTTTGTCTGAGCGATCTTACGCTGGTTACGCTAGGTTTCCGAACTTCGTGCAAAGCATTCTTGAGCAAGTTGATTTCTTTGCAGTTCAAGGTAAGAACGATCGAAAGCATTTGCAGCTATTGGGAGTTCCTGCTGAAAAAATTGCTGAGACAGGCAGTATTAAATTCGACGTAAATATTGCCCCTAGCCTTCGAGAATCCGCTGAGGTCATGCGTCGACAGCTAGGTCAAGATAGACTGATCTGGATCGCAGGGAGTACACGCGATGGGGAAGAAAGTAAGATTTTGGCGGCGTACAAATCTTTAAAAGAAAAGTTTCCTAGCCTCTTGTTGATACTGGTGCCCAGACACCCGGAGCGGTTTGATTACATGGCTCGAAAGATTCAAAGACGTGAGCTTGTGTGTGTTAGACGTACCGAGGACGTGGCCGAGTTGTCGGCAGACGTGGATGTTTATTTAGGGGACACGATGGGCGAACTTACGTTGATGTATGCGTGTTCGGATGTCGCTTTCGTGGGAGGCAGTTTAGAACCATTGGGCGGGCAGAACATATTGGAGCCATGTGCATTGGGAGTGCCGGTTGTTTTCGGTCCGCACATGTTTAATTTTCCAGATATTAGTCGCTGGACGATTAAAGAGGGTGCAGGAAAAATGGTGAAGGATGTTGATGAGTTGACTGACGTTGTGGCTGAGTTGCTAGCTAACCCTAGCTTGCGAGATGAAATGGGCAGTAAGGGCATGGCGTTTATTGATGCACATCGAGGGGCCTTGAAGAAGAATTATGACCTTATTGAGCGCCTTTAGTCGCGCGACGTTCTCTAGTGTCATAAAACTGTCGTTTAACTCCTCTTTAGTGTTACCTTTGTGTCCTCACCCTCTATTTCCAGATCATGTCTAATAAGCTTAACTTAAGTCTTACTGTATTTACCTAATGACATTTAAAGAATTTATTGGCTATGACCTTCATATCTCTCGTGTCGCTTTCGAACACGAAGGTACGGAAATCGTGTTTATTCATGACTTTTTTATTTTAAAACGCCGAATTTACATAGATGGAGAGCAAGTATTCAGCCGGCATTCGAATTGCCTTGGGTTTCTGACCGACTCCGATTTCAGTTATCTCGGAAATCATTATCGAGTGATCACTAGGACACTTAACTTTCTCTCGATGAAACAGGACGTTACGGTCTGGGTTAATGGTGTTGAGGCTGGCCGTAAAATCGACCCTTTTTACGCGGCACTTGCTCTAAAACAAAAATTTCACGCGGCTTTCGGTGCACTAGGCCTGGGTGCGGTGGTTGGCATGCTTTCAGCCCTGATATTTTAGTTTGGAGCGGTCATGTTAGTAGACTCTAATAAAATGAAGCACATGAGGCTCTCCAAAAATTGGACTCAACAACACTTGGCCGAAGTGTGTGGGGTCAGTATGCGGACGATTCAGCGAGTCGAAAAAGACGGTGTTGCTTCAAACGAAACGGTTGCCTCGTATGCGGCTGTATTCGAAATGCCCGCGTCTGATTTTTTGATTACCATTGAAGAGTTTGATAATACGAATCGGTCAGATTCGGACAGTGCATTAATGTCGCGCCTTGGCGGACTTATTTTTATCGGTGGGTTCGCCGCTGGGATTGGTGCGGGAGTTGCTCTTGCTTTGTGGTTGATTTAAGCGCCTATTTTAAATAACGCAGCCAGCGTTTTGGCGTCCTTGATGTCACCTCTCATCGCCATGCCTTTTACGTCATCAATAGCCATCCAATGAGCTTCGAGTTGCTCGGCGTCATCAAGGTTTAGTTTGCCTGGGCTCAGTTTTTTTGCTTCAAAAAGATAGAGTACTTCATTACTAAACCCTGGGCTGGGGATTATGGTGCCAAGGTCGCGCCAGCACTCGGCCTTTATTGCCGCCTCTTCCTCCAGTTCTCTTTTGGCGGTTTCAAGTGGCGGCTCTCCAGGTTCTAAACAGCCAGCTGGTAATTCCCAAATAAACTCACCAACGGCGTGACGCCATTGTTTCAATAGGCAAAGCCGATTTCGTTCATCAATTGCCACTATTACGGCTCCGCCCGGGTGTTTGACGATATCGAAATACGTGTGATTGTCATTTGGCAGATCAACGCGTTCCTTGTGAACCGATATGAGTTTTCCTTTGTGAATGGTGCTGTTGGACATGACGTAGGATCTAGTTGATCATTTGAGTTATGCGGCCGCGATTAACGGGCTAAAACTTAATTAGACTGGGTTGATAGCCCTCTGGTGCTTCATACCCAAGTAAGTTTAATGTGGTTGCGGCGATGTGAGTTAAACCTGCGTCAGTGGGAGGCGCAAGCTGGTATTCACCAGCGTAGTTTGGGTCGACAATCGCCAGCGGTACAGGACTTAATGTATGGCTGGTTTTGGGGACTCTAACTCCGTTTTTTTCAGTGTACATAATGTCGGCATTGCCATGATCAGCCGTATAGATGAGGATCCCATCATGCTCCTTTATGGTTTGGATTAACTTGGCAACACATTCATCCACGACCTCCATCGCTTCGATGGCCGCACCCAAGTCTCCTGTGTGTCCCACCATATCGCCATTGGCGATATTGAGACGACCGAATCGATACTCGCCGCTTTCAATTAATTTAATCGTAGCGTCAGTTATTTCTCGCGCCTTCATCGCTGGCGCTTCGTTAAATTCAATATTATCGGATGGAATCTCGATGTAAGTTTCCAGCGACTCGTCTATGTAACCGGAACTATTGCCGTTCCAAAAATAAGTAACGTGTCCGTACTTTTGCGTTTCTGATATGGCGAACGATTTAACCCCATCAGCGCACAAGTATTCGCCTAATGTTCGGTCTATTTGAGGTGGGTTAACCAAGTATTGATTGGGAATGAAGTCATCGCCATCATACTGAAGCATTCCTGCGTAAAACAAGCTTGGATGCACTCCAAACTCAGATCGATCAAATTTATCGAAATCGTCACGTTCGTAAGCTAGTGAGATTTCAATGGCACGGTCGCCTCTAAAGTTGAACAGAATGACGGCGTCATTGTCCTTCATCTTGCCTACTGGTGCGCCGTCCTTACCGATAACAAACGCGGGAAGGTATTGGTCATCTTTGCCTGTAGATTCATACATAGCCTCAACGGCGTCGGCGGCAGATTCAAACTGTGTGCCCACGCCGTGAGTGTGACAGTTGTAGCCACGGCGGACCATTTCCCAGTCAGCTTCGTAGCGGTCCATCGTTATCTCCATTCGACCGCCGCCACTAGCGATTCGAAAGTTGGCTTCATATTGCTCGTTGATTTTATCGATAAGCGCTTCGGTCTGCTCAATGTAAATCAGGGCGGAGCGAGCGTCCACATCCCGACCGTCGAGTAGGACATGTAAACAGCATTCTTTAACGCCTTGGTCAGCCGCCTTACTCATCAAGCCATAAAGGTGCTTGGTGTGGGCATGTATATTGCCGTCTGAATGAAGGCCCAATAAGTGAAGGGTGTTTTCTTTGCCGTGTTTAATAGCGTCTCCCCAAACATCCGTTTCGAAAACTTCGCCGCTGGCCAAGGCTTGATTAACAAGCTTTGCACCCTGCGCAAATATTCTTCCAGCGCCAATCGCGTTGTGTCCTACCTCGCTGTTACCCATGTCGTCGTCACTTGGCAGTCCGACCGCCGTGCCATGTGCCGCGATTTCAGTGTACAGCTCTTGGTTGGCCAACATATCAAGTGTTGGCGTATTCGCTTCTGATACGGCATTACTGGGCGAGTCAGGAGCCACACCGACACCATCGGCAACAAGAATAACAACGGGGCCTTTACGGCCGGAAAAAGACGGATGCTTAGTTAACTTGAGGCTCATAATGTTCTAAATCAGTACAAAGTTGACGATAAAAAGGCTGGCGTTAAATTTTAATCTAAGGGGTTTTACTATCAAAGCTTAGTGAAGATATAAGTTTGTGTTTAAGTTCAGTCATCGCGTTTCCTCGATGACTGAATTGTTTTTTTTGTTCAGGCGTTAGCTCGGCTGCGTGACACGATAGTTCAGGAACGTAAAATATAGGGTCGTAACCAAATCCATTCTTCCCTTGGTGGCTTCGCGCAATTTCTCCGTTCCACGTTCCTTGGCAGATAATGGGCGTCGGGTCGAGCTCGTGCTGCATGTAAACCAGCACGCATTGGAAACGAGCGGATCTATTACCATGCTTTTCAAGTGCATTAAGTAATTTTACGTTATTTGCTTCGTCTCCTCGGTCGGCTGGGGTTGGGCCGTCTGAGTACCGACTGGAGTATATTCCAGGCTGTCCGTCCAGAGCGTCAACCTCTAGTCCCGAATCATCCGCGATGGCTGCTAGCCCTGTATGCTTACATGCATGCCGGGCTTTAATAAGCGCATTTTCGACAAAGCTTAAGCCATCTTCGATGGCTTCTGGAAAGTCAAACTGGCTCTGGGGGATTACGTCAACACCCAGCTCTGAAAGCTGGCTTTGCATTTCCGCTACTTTGCCCGCATTGCCGGTAGCTAGAACAATTTTTTTACTCATTTTCGTTGTGATTTTCAGGATTCAAGCGCCGCGTTTTGAGCATCAATAAGCTGGGCTATTCCTTGTTCTGCCAACATCAGCATAGCTTGCATTTCCTGCCCGCTAAATGGCGCACCTTCAGCAGTGCCCTGTACTTCGATGAAATCGCCATTATCGTCCATGATGACGTTCATGTCTGTCTCTGCATTGCTGTCTTCAGGGTAATCTAGATCAAGCACTGGTGCTCCTTTGTAAATACCAACGGATACCGACGCGACTTGCCTTTGCAGAGGGTTTTTCTTAATCAATTTTTGATCGAGCATGTATTGAATTGCGTCCGTCAAAGCGACGTAGGCACCGGTAATTGATGCGGTCCGAGTTCCACCGTCTGCCTGAATAACATCGCAATCAAGAGTGATTGAGTGTTCGCCGAGTTTTTTTAGATCCACAGCTGCGCGTAATGAGCGTCCAATCAGGCGCTGAATTTCTTGAGTGCGCCCCGATTGTTTACCTCTTGCGGCCTCTCGCCCCATGCGAGAGTTGGTTGACCTAGGAAGCATGCCGTATTCCGCAGTAATCCAGCCTTTCCCTTGGCCCTTTAGAAAATGAGGTACTTTGGTTTCCACGCTGGCGTTGCAAAGTACTTTGGTATTGCCACAGCTAATTAACACGGACCCTTCCGCATGAGCCGTGTAGTTTCGTTCAATTTTGATGTCGCGTAATTGGTCAGTTTCACGGCCGCTGGGGCGAGAAATAGTTTGGTTATTACTCATTGTTATCCGTTGGTATTTTAATTAGAGCTGCCACGAGGGGCAATGAGCAGGCGAAGGCGTTACATGATCCTTCTAACTGCTGAAATTTTGGGTTTTAAAGTTGGTCGTCAAGGTCAGAAATGAAGCTCTCTATTTCATTGATGGCTTCATTTAAGTCCTTCATATCGAATTTTTTCTCGCCGGGCTTTGCTTCGGTTGTTGGCGCTTCTTTTGCTCGCGATGCCTGAATCGATTGGTCTAACAGCTCAACCGTGTCTGGCTCATCAAATTCATTAAATTCAGGGTTGTCTAGTTGTTTAACCGCCCAAAATAACACCACCACCGACAGGTTGTCGCTGGGGGCTTTGTTTCGGTTCTCGAGCGTTTGTAGCAAACTGTCTAGTCCCAAGCTTGGGTGTTGTGGGTCGACGTACTCACTGAGATCTTCAGGGTCAAAACAAGCCCAAGCACCGTCAGTGGCTAAAAAGAAAACATCACCTTCTCGCATCTTTCGAGGCTCACTTACCTCGGGCCTTGGCGCTTCTAGACCCCCGACGCATCGATTGATCGGCGCGTTGCCCTTCCTTCCTGCTTTTTGTGAAACATGATCTTCGGTAATGAAGCGTGATTGTCGCCTTCGAATTAAGTAAAGTCGACTATCACCTGAATGTGCCCAATGCGCAATGCCTTTGTATATCAAGCAAACGACACAGGTTGTTTTGGGTGATTCAACGGGTAGACCTTGAGCAACCGCTCTACGGTGAATTGAGTGGTGCGCAAAGTTAATAGATAAAGTGAGAAAGCTCTGTGCTTTTTCCAGTTGAGCTGGCGTCGCTTTTTTAAAAGAGTCGCCCATCGCCTCAACAAAGCATTGAGATGCTACTTCACCACCTTCATGGCCACCCAGTCCGTCTGCCACCACCAACAGAACCGCATTTTCACGCTCAAAAATAGCGGTGCTGTCCTCATTATAATCCCGGCCACCTTGGTGGCTTTGTTGTCCGACGGAATAATGCATTTCCATTTAATTGCGTCCTGCTATCGTGTGGTCATGATGTCTACAAACTCGTCCACTGACTGAGGGCGTTTGGACGCATCCAAGCTGCTAGCCCGATCTATTGCTTCGATCAGTTTGGGTCTGTAGTACTGGCCGTGAGTATCTTTCAATGGCCTTAACGTGTCTTTTTTTAGTCGCTTAACGGCGCTTGGCGGCGACTTATGTGTGATGCAGGCTCTCATTGTCATTGCGATTGCGTACAGATCTGAACACAGATCGAGATCTGTTTTTTCATGCTGCTCAGGCGCTGAGTATCCATGCGTCAAGGTATGAACCTTATGTTTTTCTGCCGAGGGAAACTTGTAAGCCGCCCCTAAATCCAAGATCAAAGGAACGCCACTTGCCCTTAACAAAATATTAGACGGCTTGATGTCCAGATGTAAAAAGCTGTTTTTGTGGACTTCCTTCAATCCAGCTAAGGTCATACTGAACACGCTTAAGATGAATTCCTCATCAGGAACATAGTCGGTGTTTTTGATAAACCATCTTAGATCCTTGCCATTTTCGTAACGCATGACTAGGTAGGCGGTATTGTTGGCGCGGAAAAAATTGGAAACATTGACTATATTGGGGTGGTCAATTTGAGAAAGCGTTAATCCTTCATCGAAGAATCGCTTCAGCCCGATATGGTATTTGTGCTCTTGGTCTTTAGGGAAAATATGTAACGAACCATCACGTGCTCGACGCATACAGTTAGTAGCGTAGAATTCCTTGACGGCTACAATCGTGTTGGTTTTCGTGTCTAGTGCACTGTAAACCACACTGAAACCACCGACTCCGATGACTCGTCCAATCTTATAATGTTCCACCATTGTATCCGCTTTTAACGGCATGGCAGGAATGTTCTGAGTTTTGGGTTTTAATAAGCTCATTCGGTTATTATAGACCTTCACGCTAAATCATCAATCATTGCGAGCATTTGTATACACTATGACACAAAGTATGACCGCCTACGCTCAAGCATCAGTGACAACTGAACTTGGGGAACTGAGCTGCGAACTTCGCAGTGTGAATCATCGCTACTTAGAAGTTGCACCCAGAATGCCAGAAGAATTGCGGCTGCATGAAGGCGCGGTTAGAGAGTTAATTGGTGAAAAACTGGCTCGCGGGCGCGTCGATGTTTTTATTCGCTTAAAGGAAAGTGAGTCCAGTGGTCTTGAGCCAAATCATGAAGCGGCCTCTAATCTAAATGCTCTTTTGTTGCAGATGCGCAAGACGGTACCCGAAATGTCCGCCATACGTGCTGTCGACGTTTTGCGCTGGCCTGGCGTGTTACAGGCAAAAAAGGTTGCTCCTGAGTTGATGAAAAGCAGTTTGATGGCGGTGCTTGGAGAGGCGCTTGAGGGTATGAAGCACGCGCGTGGTACAGAAGGGCGCAAAATGGCGGCGTTAATTCATCAACGGTTAGCTGGAATTGCCGATGTAATCGAAGAGGTTGTTGAGTTTTTGCCAGAGATAGCACAAGGCTATCGGACACGCCTAGATGAAAAGTTGGCCGACATCAAGGATCAGCTAGACCCTAGCCGCCTCGAGCAGGAGATGGTGATTTTTCTACAAAAAACCGACGTTGCTGAGGAGTTGGACAGGCTAAAAGTGCATGTCGAAGAAGTGACGGCCGTCTTAGATAAGCCGGAACCAGCGGGTAGACGTTTAGACTTTTTGATGCAGGAGCTAAATAGAGAAGCGAATACATTGGGCTCTAAGGCTCATGATCCTCGCCTAACTAAGGCGAGTGTTGATTTAAAAGTGTTGATAGAGCAAATGCGAGAGCAGGTTCAAAATATCGAATAATTGCGATGGTGTTAGCTATGAAATTTGCGGTTAGTTGTCTGCAAGACAACCGCTCGTATCTTATTGGTTTGACAGGTTTGGCCGTAAAGGAGCCGGATTTGGTGCTGTGTTAGTCAAATTTGCAATCTTTAACCGAGGGTATTGAGTGTAGGGGGGTAAATACCTGCGTTGAATTCTTGTATAATCCCGCGTCATTCTTATTTTACGCGTTCAAGTATGTCTAGTTTGGCCTCAGGTCACTGTCTGACTGCGATTTAGCTTACGGGCTAACTATCGGTCTTGCCCTTCTTTATGATTCCATTACATTCATCGACACTGCCTGAGCGATCTCGCTATGTGGGGCTGCTAAGCGAGTTATCTGAAGCTAAGCTGAATTCAGCAGAGTTCAATTTAGCCGATCGCCTAGGTAGCCTCTTGGGTTTTTCCGGTTCGATAACACTGGCCGGCGCATTGCGAAACTTAGCAAAGGGTGCGGTCGGGTCTTCAGTTGATAACGTCAAAACGTTACAAGCCGATGTGCTGGATATACGCGAGAAGTGTTTGAAGAGTATTGCGTATAGTTTTGATGGAAAAGTGATCGAAGGCCAATTGACGGTCCCGAGCAATGTGATTGGGACTCGCGAAGAAGTACTTAAAACCTATGAGCCCTATCGTCGATTCTACATTGCGCATCAGGTCGAAATGTCGGCCAATATTGATAACCTTAGGGTGCGCGTTCGAGCTGGATTGGCCGGTTTTTCGCCGTCGCTAGCTCAGTTGGCTGAGCTTGACAGCCTATTCGAACAGAGCTTTGAAGTGGAATCACGGAACTTGTTCAGCACCACCACCAAACTGCTTGAACACCGATTTAAACGGTTGTTGGCTGGCCATGAAGGCAAGGCAAATGACTATGACGATATTTCTAAAAACTGGGTCATGAAGGGGCAATGGCTCGATCTTTTTTATCAAGAAATGCGAGAACTGTTGCTCGCTGAATTTGACGTGCGCCTTCAGCCTGTGTTGGGCCTGCTGGAAGCACTTAACGAACAAGTAGACATCTCATTATGACTAGGTATTTGTTTTTAGGCGCTTTCGCGCTGGGATTGTTGGCGATTCTTTGGATTGGCCGTCTTTTTATGGGCACTGATTTGTTGGGGTTTGGCGTAACACTTCTGATCGGAGGCGTGTTTGTTATTGGCAGCTGGGAGCTTGCTGTTTATCGACGGTCAACGGGCTCACTATTGAACGCCTTACAAAATCTGCAAGAACCAGTGGATGACCTAGCCACTTGGTTGTCGACCATAGAGCTTAGTTTGCAAAATGCAGTGCGTATTCGCGTGGAGGGCCAACGAAACCCGTTGCCGGGCCCGGTTGCAACCCCATACTTGGTGGGGCTCTTGGTGATGCTGGGCTTACTGGGCACTTTTATTGGTATGGTTGACACGTTAAAGGGCGCGGTGGTGGCGTTGGAAGGTACGAGTGAGCTTGAAGCAATACGTGCGGGTTTAGCCGCGCCGATTGAAGGATTGGGGTTAGCTTTCGGTACCTCGGTTGCCGGTGTGGCGGCGTCGGCTATGTTGGGCCTGTTGTCCACCATTAGTCGCAGAGAGCGTTTGCAAGCCAGTCAACACTTAGATACTAAGCTTGTGAGTGAGTTGGCGCAGTTCTCAAGCATCCACCATCAAAAGCTTGCGTTTCAGGCGATTCAAGACCAAGCCCAAGCCTTGCCTTTGGTAGCGCAACAATTGACTGATCTTGCCGGAAGTCTGGGGGCGATGGGAGATCGGATAGGAGATCGTCTTTTTGAAAACCAAGAGCGCTTCCAAGCTTCGGTGTTGGAAACGCATAGAGAATTGAGCTCATTAGTCGGAAACTCCTTAAAGGAAAGCCTAAAGCAGAACGCAGAGCTTTTATCCTCAAATATTCAACCTTTGGCCGAAACAACGTTATCTCATATGAGTGATGTTGCTCTATCCACACAAGCAAAACTTGAAATGATCGGCGAGAGTCAGCTCTCTGCGCTGACCGATTCAGCTCAACACAACAGCTCCATCTTGCGTCAAGCTCTGGACGCTAATATTGTGGCACAGAGTGAGGCCACGCAGATGCTGACTGATGCCGTTAAGTCCTCGGTGGATACCTCGGTCGTGGAATTCAGGGAGCGTAGCCAGGGCTTGATTAGTAGTTTTGAGAAAACCAGTGACAATTGGGCTAAGCAACAGTCAGATAGTGCTCTTCAATTAGGCGTGACTATTCGTGAGGAGCTGGCCGAGTTAAGGGCTGATGAAGGCCGGCGTAATGACATCGCTATTGATCGCCTGAGTGAGCTGCAAGAGGTGGTCACCAAGCACTTAATCTCGTTGGGAGCCGGGCTAGAAGAGCCGTTGGGTCGATTGATTGAAACCGCTTCTCAAACGCCAAAAGCGGCCGCTGACGTCATTGAAAAGCTGCGTGGTGAAATGACGAAGAATTTGGCTCGCGACAATGAATTATTAACCGAAAGGGCCACGTTGATGCAGCAACTAGGGGCGCTTTCTGACACCTTAGAAGCCAGTGCAACGGGACAACGTGAAGCGGTTGATACCCTGATAGATCGTTCAATGACGACGTTAGATAAGGTCGGCAACAAGTTTGGTGAAAAAGTGGAGAGTGAAACCTCAAGGCTGGCCGATGTAGCGCACCATTTTGCTGTTAGTAGCAATGAGATATCAGGGTTAGGTGATGCCTTTAATGCGGCGGTGGAATTGTTCAGTGAGTCTAACAGTCAACTGATTGAAAACCTTACTCGGATTGAACTGTCGCTTGAAAAATCCAGTAGCCGAAGTGATGAGCAGTTAGGGTACTACGTAGCGCAAGCGCGGGAAATCATTGATCACAATCTATTATCTCAAAAGGAAATAATAGACGCTTTGCGAGCCCAGCGACGAGTCCAGACCGTGGTTAAAGAGGCAGGCTAATGCATGACTTAGACGACGGTTCTTCGCACGCACCTCCCATTTGGGCAATCTTTGGCGACCTCATGTCTGGTTTGGTCGGGGTTTTTGTGCTGTTGTTAATTTGGGCACTTGGCTTCCAACTGGAACTGGCTCAGTCCCTTAAAGTTGAAACCGCAAAGCGACAAGCCGAAGAGCAGCGCAGAATGGCATTGGAAGAGGCGTTGGCAGACCCTCTTCAGAACGGCCGCGTAACGCTTGAAAATGGGCGCATCGCCATAAGCGGCAGCGTACTTTTCGCGGTTAACTCCGATCAGTTGCAAGCTGAAGGCTTGGCATTGCTGGGTAGTTTGGTTGATCCCTTACAGGTATTTTTAGGAGATAGAGAGCAAATGCTAATGGTGAGTGGATTCACTGATGATCGCCCAATACGTGGCAGTAATCGCGCGTTTTCGGATAATTGGGAGCTCTCAGCGCAACGGGCATTAACCGTGACTCGAGCATTGATCGACGAGGGTATGCCGGCTGATATGGTGTTTGCGGCGGCCTTTGGTGCGCAGAGCCCCGTAGCAGATAATGCCGATGAAATGGGGCGTTCCAGAAACAGGCGTGTGGAGATGGCGCCAGTACCAAAAAACAAAACGGGCGCCAACGAACCTGTGTTGACCGACGGGGATCTTAAGACGTCGATTAGGCAATGAACATATCCGTATTAGATGAAGCTATGACCGACTTGCTCTCGCAGTCAGCCGACAACTTTGCCCCCATTCGGTTTGCCGCGATCTCACGTTTGCGTAGGCGATTGGAATCGGATTCAAGTGCGTCTCAATCGGTGGAGTTTGAAACACTAAAATGCAAGATCGAGGCGTATAGAGAAGACTTAAGCACTTGCCGAAAGTCAGCTCAAAAGATCCTCTCAGAGATAGCCGACGACTTTCCAGATCATCAGGAGTCAGCAAAAATATTGTTTGATGAGTGTAAATTCAATCAGCTTTCGCTGATGGGCTTACGCCTGGAGGAGCGTCGAAAAGGATTGAGACACGTTCACGCGCTTGCGCAACTGAAAAACCAAATGAATGCGCGTTTGGAAAAAAGTGAGAGCACGCATAAAAGCCTTACGTTTGACGAACTTCTTGATGAGCAAGAGCTAAAAATTAGGAAAGATTCAGGATTTGATTTGCCGACGAAAACAGACGGAAGTGGAGAGCAACTAGAATTACAATCAATGAAGTATTTTCGTGAATCTATGAAGTACTTCAATGTTGATCAAATTATCGACAAAGCGATCAATGATAGCCCGGAAAATCCTGGTCCTCATAACCCTAAGATGTTGGCGATAAAATCGTTGATTCAGATGCGAGATCTTTCGCCACAATATCTTCGTCGTTTTACTGGATACATCGAAACCATATTATGGTTGGAAAAGAACTCTTCAAAGTTAAGCAACGGTTAGCGTCGCTTTATCGAGAGCTCTAGAAAAAGCGTTCTTTAATTCAAATTTATGCGTATCGTCCCAAGTTTCGTGCACTAGATCCGGTCTCACTGTCAGGCTATTGTCATAACATCCCAAGAAAACCAAAATGGAGTTGTGTTTGTCACTTGGGCAAACATATAACTAAATACATTCTAGGGTATCAATATGACATTGTTTCAACAAAATTTAGCCTCACTTTGCACTGCGATTAGTTTGGCGAGTTCTCCTGCTTTAGTTGGAGCTGCCGATGAATACAATGCGTCAACTGGATTAACGGCCGCTGGAAAGCCTTTGGGTTTACATGGTGTGGATCCCGTGGCGTTCAATATCATTGGCAATCGCGCGCTAGGGCGTGCCGAATTTACCGAAGTCCACGACGGGGTGGCCTATTATTTCTCTTCAAAGGCTAACGCGAAGTTATTTAAGAAAAACCCTGAGGCGTTTATTCCTCAATACGGCGGCTTTTGCACGTACGGTACCTCGGTTGGTAAAAAGTTCGATGGAGATCCTAAATTTTCGGCAGTTATAGATAACAAGCTTTACGTTTTTCTCAACGAAGATATTTTTAATGCATTTCAGAAAGACGTGGCCGGAACCATACAAAAAGCGGAGAAAAACTGGTCTAAAATCAAACACACGGCTGTGTCTGAGCTCTAGTAATCGATTGTTTACATTCTATCGGAATCAAGCGAATCTTGGTTTAAATTAGAGAGCCAGTGTTTCGTCAATAAGTATTCAGTCGCCGCTTGGCGATAGGCCTCTGGGTGGCATGTCAACTACGCTGTGTGCATGCTACCCACTGTTGGAGACGCCAATACCTTGTTAAACTTTAAGCGCTATGCTCATGCGTTTGAAACTGTTTTACATGGTTAATGTTAGAGTAGGTATTACGTGTTCTGTCGTGCTGAGCACGTTGATTTAGCGGTGATTTATACTGGATATTGTTTGTGCAATTTTTCTTATTGGTCGATTTGCTGGTTTAAGTGTTGTCTAGCTAGGGTTGTCTTCGTTTTGTCAACGAGCGTGAGCTCGCGATAGGAAAAAGGCTCATTAACTGACAGTTTGGATTGAGGGCTGGATGGATATATTGGATGATATTTTAGATACGATTGACCTCAAAGGTAGTTTGTATTTTCGTACTGAATTTTCAGCGCCGTGGGCGGTTACTGTGCCAAAGCACAGTCAAGCCGCCAGGTTCCATTTTGTGATTCAAGGTCAAAGTTTTATTTGCGTCGATTCACACCATAAGGTTGAGTTAAATGCGGGCGATTTAATCCTGATTCCCTATGGGAGTTCCCACGTGATTGCGGACAGCCCTAAAGAAAAAGCGCCCGCATTAGAAACCGTGTTGACGGATAGCGGCTATCGAGGTGAGGGTGTGCTGGTGCTCGGAAATGGGCGTCAGGATCACAGCACCCAGATGGTGTGCGGACACTTTAACTTTCGCTCGAAAGCTGAACATCCGTTGATAAACGCACTCCCAAGTTACGTGGTGGTGCGGTCCGGTATGCGAGCTCAAAATCCGTTGTTAGATAATGCTTTACGGATGATCAGTCGGATTACGTATGAATCATCGATTGGATCTAATGCCGCCATCAAGCGATTATCTGAGGTGGTGTTCATTGAGCTGTTGCGCCTAGGGATTGACGAAAACGGGCCGAAAAAATCGCTTATTCATGCATTAAATGACCGGAGTGTAGGGCGTGCGTTGAGCTTAATCCATTCTAGCCCTGAGTATCCCTGGTCTCTCGATGCATTGGCCAGTGAGGTGGCGATGTCCAGAAGCCGTTTTGCCGAGCGGTTTAAAGGGTTGGTTGGTAAGTCGCCAATGCTGTATTTGTCAGAATGGCGTTTGCAAAAGGCGCTGGCATTAGTGGGCGATACTCAGTGTTCGATTCAACAAGTAGCCAACCTAGCGGGTTATCGGTCTCCGTCCTCGTTCACTCGAGCGTTTCAAGGTAGGTTTGGTATGCCACCGAAAAAATACAGAGAGGAAGTCCGTAATGAGCGATCTAGCTAACTTAAGCACACAAGCATTGCTTCAGCGCGTGAGAAAATGTGATATTTGTGCTGATCAATTGGACCATGGTGTTCGCCCGGTTCTGCAGGTAGGAAAGAACGCAAGAATTTTGATTGCTGGTCAAGCACCAGGGTCTAAGGTCCATCGTACCGGAATTCCATTTGATGACCCGAGTGGAGAGCGATTAAGGGATTGGCTTGGGGTGACTAAGGAGGTGTTTTATGACCCTCAACAGATCGCGATTTTGCCTATGGGGTTTTGTTATCCTGGAAAAGGCAGATCGGGCGATTTAGCTCCGAGAGCGGAGTGCGCGGATCAATGGCGAACTGACGTGTTAGCGCGGATGCCTAACATTCAATTGACGCTAATCATTGGGCAATATGCGATGAAATGGCATTTGCCGACCTTGAAGAATCAAACCCTAACATCCATCGTCGAAGGTTGGCGAGACCATTGGCCAGAAAATATGCCGCTCCCACATCCAAGCCCTCGAAACAATCGTTGGCTTAGTCGAAACCCTTGGTTTGATAAAGAGGTGCTTCCGGCGCTAAAAACCCGAGTTAAAGAATTACTCTGAGTTTTAAGTCAGACGAAGGAGGGGGGGGTAACAGCACCGTGTTGAATAACCGCAGGCTACTCAACACGGCTTCAGGTCTTAAACTATTATTTTCCTAAGGCGTTCCTAATGACGCCAACGATTGCGATCAGAACACCGCCGCCCACGCCACCAGAGGCAATACTACTTAATATTCCACCAATGCTTGCTGCGCTGCCAGCATCCACTGCGCCGCCGGTTAATGAAGACAGGATGCTGCCGCCAACGCCGCCCCCTAGAATTCCTAAAATCGAGTTGAGTAACGTGCCTTGGTCAAACTTGCTTAGTACCTTGCCTGCAACGTTTCCGCCTAAAGCTCCACTAGCCAATGAAATAATGAGTTCAATCATATTTTTTCCCCTATTGAGATAAATTTAAATGCAAGCGCGCCCGATTTTGCGCACGCGCTCGAGAGTTTCAGTCTATTTTTTTGTGATCTTTGACGCCCAGTTGTCGGCCACCGACTTAGCGGCATCACGACCACCAAGGCCAAAAGCTAGGGCCGTGGCGACGGCAACAGCGCCAATGGTAAATCCGAACGCCATATTGACTATGTTATCGGCGAGGCCCATGGATCTTAGTCCCATGGCAAGTACCAATCCTAAAATCGCAACTCTGGCAATGTTTGCAATTCCAGCGCTCCCTGATTCAGTGAGCTTTTGGTGGGCAAGATTACTGAGGAAGTTGCCGATAACCAAAATCACGCCACCGACCAAGATTCCGCCACCAAATTCGAGTACTTTGGCGAAGATGTTGGAGATAACTTCGATGCCAAGTGTGTTGATGGCCGCGGTTGTCGCAGTCAACATTGAAAAGAACATGACCGATGACCCTACCAGTTTATTGGCGGTAAATGTGTCAGAGAACAGGCTGTCTATACCCATCTTCGATGGCAGTTCGTTAACCCCCATTCCGTCGAGTAAACCGGTGAGCATGTAGACAACGAATTTGGCAACGAAATAGGTGACCAGTAGGATGATTCCTGCACCAACAATGTTCGGTACCGCTGCCATTAATTCGTTGATCATGCCACTGGCAGGTACCGTGATTGACGGGATATTAAGAACACCGAGCGCCGCTACGATAATGGGCAATAGTATGCCGCCGAAGATAAATGCGCTGCCGAACCCTGAAACCTTCAGATCTTCGTTGCCTGACTTCAAGGCAAGTTGCTCATCGACTCGAGAAAGACCAACGCCAACAAGTTCAGAAACAATCTTGGCGATGACCCAACCGGCATAGGCGACGACTGACGCACCGATGATACGAGGTACCGCGGCTAAGAATTGATCAACCATATTCTTTAACGGCGATAACACGTCCGTCAGGCCAAAATGTTGAAGTACGGCCATGAGTACAAAGATGGTCAGTATCGCTCTTGCTAACGACACTATTGGTCCTAGCAAGTTGTGTTCTTTGAAAAACGCAACGCTAGTCAATAGTTTTTCGAATACTCCTGTAATCAATTTGACCACAAAGAGTCCGATAAGCAGAATTGCAACGCCTATCAAGGCGTGCCCAAGTGTGCTGGAGGCCACGGGGCCTAGCGCATCTTGGATCGTCTGTAACATTTGATTCATAGTGTTCTCACGTGTTGGTGAAGTGGTACACGCAGTATAGGGAGGAGGCGAGGAGGAAATTGTTAAACACTGTGGCCGAATTGATACGCGATGTTAAATGCTAGACTCGCTGACTCATATCAATGCAAACTTGTGTGTCTTTTATTTTGAATACTCACATGGGTGACATTCTGAGATCTGCTTACCTCCAATCCATGGAGGCGCTTAAGCGGCATCAGATGCGGCTATCAGTATGGGCGCTAGGGCAATGCGCTCGCCTGAATTGTGGGGAGCGCTTTGGAAAGAAAATTGGCTAAACGCAATTCAGCAAGCGTTCAATATCGGCCGATGTGGTATAGATATGCGGCGATACTCGGACACCATATTCACGGCAATCATGCAGAATTTTCCGATTAGATAGGCGCTCTTGAAACGCGTTGCTGTCGGGCAGTGATAATACGACGGTGCCACCTTTCTTGCTAAGGTCTAGTGGGCTGGCGATGAAGCGTGCAGGAACATTATCCATTATTGTTTGGCAGAGCTGCCTATTGTGATCGATGATGTGGTCGAGGCCTAACTTTAATAGTAGATTTAGGCTGGTGGTTGCGCAGATATACGGAGCAATTGATGGCGTGCCACCCCAGAACCGCGATGCATCGTCAGCGTAGATAAAGCTGTTTATATCGAATTCGAATGGATTGAGATGAGAAAACCAGCCAACATCTGACGGTTCTAATCGCTCTAAAGTGGATTGATTGACCCATAAGAATCCAGCGCCAGGGCCACCGCATAACCATTTGATTGATGAGCCAAGTAAAACATCGATTTTCAATGACGTTAAATCGATGTTTGAAATCCCGATCGATTGAGCCGCGTCGACCACACTGATAATGTCTTTTTCACGGCAGAGCGATCCTATTTCCGAGATGGGGTTTAGGCGATTAGAGCTGTATTGGGCGTGTGTTATCAATGCCATGATTGTGTCGCCTCTCAAGTGTTCAGACCACACTTCAGGGCTTTGTAAGTCTTGATCTTTGCTTATAATTCGTAGCGTATACCCCATTTTTTCAGCTTGCTTTAAAACGAAACCGGTAGAAGGGAAGTCGGTTTCGCTCGCGACGATCACTGACTTTCCCGGTTTTTTCGGGAGGGAAGATACAATTTTCGATAATCCACTTGAGACATTAGTTTGTGGACAAAGTAAATGCGCTGACGTATTCAGGAGTTTAGCAAGCGCGGCTTTAAACGCGTCGATAGTCTCCAACCATTGTGGCCAAATATCTTCTGACCCGGTTTGCCAAGGATGTAAATATTGGTTCTGCAGTTCGGATGATGTTTGTTTTGGCTGCAACCCAATTGAGTGGGTTAAAAAGTAGTGACTATCCGCTG
This sequence comes from Arenicella sp. 4NH20-0111, assembly GCF_040366405.1. Classification (NCBI taxonomy): domain Bacteria; kingdom Pseudomonadati; phylum Pseudomonadota; class Gammaproteobacteria; order Arenicellales; family Arenicellaceae; genus Arenicella; species Arenicella sp. 4NH20-0111. Next base: position 192,916 of record NZ_BAABWF010000007.1, on the reverse strand, counting down.
GCTTGTGGAAGAGAGTGGAAATATTACCGTGCATAGTTCCGCTCCTCAATACTCCGTTGCAGGGTCATGAGGTCATCATGACGTGTATTCAAGCCATCCACGTTGGCGGCAGACCGGAGATCGCAAAGCTTTTTTAGACCTTTAAGCATGATCGGCAGAGGAGGGCCGCTTGCTGTGAGGTCTTGCTGGTCTGTGAGAGAGGCTTTTTCCGCCGGTTTTTCAATGAATTTTTCAATAAGCATGGTGTGGTGCTGAATGGCTGTATCTCCGTGTGCTTTACAAACCTTTAGGAACTCCGATAGGTTGCGTTGATACCAATCGGTATCACTTTTTCCTTCATTTAGGCTCACTAGAAACTCATCTAAGAGGCTCGTTCGGCGCATGCAATCACGAAGAACCAGTTGATCCTCAGGTCGCATAAAAAGGAATTTATCCACTAAAAGTTGAGAGTAGTAAGCGTCATCTGCCCTGCAAAGGCCAAGCAGCAAGTCGATCACGTTAATTCCAGAAAAATCGCCTGCGTTTGCGCCCCTGTATTCGCGTAAACCAACATAGTGAGGCTTGTAATATGGCCTAATGTTGAAGAAAAACCGATCAGTGTCTAATTGATCGAACAAAGCTTGATTGTTTTTGACAACGTCATCCAGAGCTCTTTTAGCAACAACCAGTAAGTCGTGCGTTATGGGGTGCGATACGCCCAAGGGAAGAATATTAAGCAGCGCCTCGGAGGCTCGGATAAACGCCAAGACCCCGCGAGTATTGTATTCAATAAAAAGTGATTCATCGGCTAAATGAGTAAACGACTTACTAATACCGTTGATCGCCTGATTATGCGTCTCCAAATGCGCCGAGGCGAAACGTGGCACCACGCCAAGCGACGCGCCTAATTGAAGAGAGAGCGCGGCGGCTTTCTTTAAAGCGGCATCAATGTCAGGTAAATTAAGTTCAGACACCTCGTGGCGTCGACAAGCCGCCATGAAAAAGCCCACATTTCCTAGGAGATTAAACCCATTGTCGAATCCTTCGTCGGTGTTACCCTCGTTTAATAAGTCGCTGACTAACTTCGTCCCGTCGCGGACAAGCTGCCTCTTGAGTTCGTGGCCAATGCCAACAACCGCGTTTGGGTTGGGTTGTTGGTTATAAAGCGCTTCGAGATCCGTATTTAGATCTCTGAACCCGTTTCGGATCCAGTGGTCTAAGTTTTCAGCTTTGACTGTGCTCATTGCGTTATCTTTAAGGGATTTAGTGTTATTGACGAAATTAACTGTAACAGAGCTTTGGGAGTGTAATTGGCCAAATTAGTCATGTTCAGAATCTAAATTGATATATTCTGCTAATATAGGTTTCAATTTTGATATTTAAATTAAGTTTATGGTAATGGATAAAGTAGATCGAGCAATTTTGAGCGAGCTTCAAGGTAATGCTCGAATCACCAACGCTGAATTGGCGGAAAAGGTCAGTTTATCGCCAACCCCCTGTTTGCGGCGTGTACGACGTCTTGAAGACCAAGGTATGATTCGCGGATACTTAACACGCTTGGATCTTGATCAAGTCGGGCTGGCTATTTCAGCTTTGGTGTTCGTCCAGCTAACTCTTAATAGTACGGCTAACGCAGAGTTGTTTGAAAAATCAATTCGGGGTATCGAGCGTATTCAAGGGTGTTTCGTCATGGCTGGAAGGTTTGATTATGTTTTGCGCGTGGTAGCCCGCGACCTGCGTGACTATGAAAAGTTGATTAAAGGTGAACTGGCCGACATACCTAACGTGAAGACGATAGAGTCAACCATCATATTAAGCGAAGTAGAAATAGATCATAGGTTGCCCATACCGTCATGACATAGACCTAAAACCATTGGTGCAAACCGATAGGATTGGACGAATGACTGGCCGTCAGCGGTGTATTATTTTTGATCAATATTTGGGATTTAAAGTGCTTGCAGATGATCTACTCAGGCGTTGGTTTGCACTTGAATCATGTTGTTACTTCTGACGGTATTTAATGATGCTCGAATTTCAATTGTCACTGTTTGCGCTAAACGTGGGTTTATGTTGTTTTACGGCCATTGCGCTGGTGCCCCATAAGAACCAAAATTCCTATCCATTCATCGTGTGTTTTTTATCTTTGCTGGCCTGTTTGTTTGCCTGCGAATGGTTGATGACCAATCCGTTTGCTCCCGCCAGATCGTTTTGGTTGCTATTGCTGATGATGATGTCGTTGTGTGTGGCGCCAAGTGCATTGGTGCTCGCCAAATCCATTGGATTGAAAGGAGCGGAGATAAATGTCCGAGGCCACGTGCTGTTGGTATTGATCGGATGGGTTTTACTGATTCCGTTAGCTGTCACGGTTGATGAGAGTCTTAGATTAGCCTTCGCCAGTGGTACGTTGTCAGAGAGCTTCACGTTAATTGTGCATACAAGCATGTTATTGTCGGTCGGCGTTTTTCTGCTGCAGACATGGTGGGTGTACTCTACTTGTAAACGCTTTTTGCAGGAAAGGATGTCGCAGAATAGAGTGCTCTTATCGACGTCTTCAGACCGAGGGGTCGAGCTGCTGCGGCTATTATTGGTGGCTGTTTTGGTTTGTGCGGCCATTTCGTTGATAAGAGTCGTTTATTGCGCTTTGTTTGATGAATTCGGATTCGTGAATATGATGATTTCGCTTTTTCAAAGTGCGTGGGTAGTTTGGTTTTGTTTGCTGATTGTTTGGCATATCAATTCTCAACGAATGGGCTTGGAACATTTCAGAGAAGCTGTGTTTGGTAATGATGAGGCAGGTGGTGCGCAAAAAGCGAAGTATGGCCATTCCCCCATTTCGAGAGCTCGATATAAAGAAATAGTGGAAAAGCTTAATCGCGCGGTAGATCAGGACAAGATTTATCAACGGGCAAGTTTGAGTTTGCGCGAACTCTGTGAATACGTTGACGTAGGACCACACGCGCTGTCTCAGGTAATCAATGAGAGCGAGTACGGCAACTTTTATGACATGATCAACCGTCGTCGCGTCCAGTTAGCTTCTGAGTTATTGATGGCAAAGCCGGAGACAACCGTGTTGGACATTGCCTTTGAATGCGGCTTTAGCTCAAAATCATCGTTTAATAGTGCCTTTAAAAAATACATGGACGTAACGCCCAGTGCCTTTAGAAACGCCCCTAAAGCAGGTGGTAAAACGCTGACTGTAAGTGCTTTATGAGTTAACTAAGCGCCAAGGTTGCCTAGGGTCAAACAGCGAACCTAGTTAACCCGCATTGCCCCGTTTAGTACCGCGAGCCGTTCTTTGGCTTCGATGGGCGAATTTGCTGAAATGACTTTTTTGGCCAGTCCTTTTAGGTCATCGGTATTAACGCCCATGATTTGTTCTTTTACATCCAAAACATAGTTTGCGTCCATACTGAAGTTGCGTAAGCCCAGCGCCAGTAGTAATCGCGTGTATTTCACATTACCGGCCATTTCTCCGCATAACGAAACAGGTATTTGTGCTCGGTTCCCAGCCTTTATTACAAGCCTGATCAGTTGCAATACAGCGGGGTGTATTGGGTCGTACAAGTAATTTACGGCATCGTCCACGCGATCTATCGCCAGAGTGTACTGAATCAGATCGTTGGTGCCGATAGATAAAAAATCCAATTTTTTAGCCAAAATATCAGACATGATTGCGGCGGCTGGCACCTCAATCATTCCTCCGACTTTCACACGGCTGTCGTAGTCAATATTCTCTGAGCGAAGTTCTGCTTTAGTCTGCTTAATTAGACTGAGCACCTGATCAACTTCATCAATATTACTGATCATGGGAATCATAATTGACACTTTCCCAAACGCGGATGCCCTAAGAATTGCCCGCAATTGAGGTTTGAAAACTTCAACGTGGTTAAGGCAAAGCCGCACTGCCCTGAGCCCGAGTGGCGACTCGCTTGATTTCTTATTGGGGTAGTTAAAATCAAGCCGTTTGTCACCCCCGATATCCAAGGTGCGGATTATTACGGGTCGTTCGACGGCCGTAACGATTCGTTTGTATGCTCTGAACTGTTCTTGTTCAGTGGGAGCTTTGCTGCGGTTCATGAACAAGTATTCTGTTCGGTACAGCCCTATGCCTGCGGCGTTGGATTTTTTAACCGCCGGAAGCTCTTTAGATGTTTCCACATTAGCCATCAATTGAATGCGTTTACCATCGACGGTTTTACTGGTTTTTTTGGTTAATGTTGAAAGCTGTTTTTCGCGCAGTCGGATTTTGCTTAAACGTTGTTTGTATTCTTTTAAAACGCCTTCACTTGGGTTGATGAGTATGGTTCCTCTCAATCCATCAACCACCAGCAGGTCATCATCACTGATGTACTTCGTTGCGCCATGAAGCCCTACTACGGCCGGCATTTTAAGGCTCCGTGCAACGATCGCTGTATGTGATATTTGCGATCCTAGGTCGGTAACAAACGAAACAATTTTTCTCTCTTTGACAAACATCGTTTCAGCGGGAGTCAGGTCCTTGCTGATGACAATTTTACCCTTTAGGTCTTCATCATTGAACTCATCTAAGCTGTGCGAAACAATGCCCATCAAGCTTCGTAAAAGGCGGTTAGTGACGTGCTCAACGTCGGTCTTTTTTGCTCTCAAATAGGGGTCTTGCATCTGTTCGAAAACTTTGACCAGATTCCCTGATTGCTGCATAAGGGCGTGTTCGGCGTTGATGAACTCGGACTTGATGATTTTAATGGACTCGTCGATGAGCAATGGATCGCTTAACATCATCATGTGAGCATCGATAAATGCCGCACTTTCTTTAGGTGCCGAACTCGGTAAACTCTTGAGTAGACTTTTGTACTTGGATTTGGTGTCTAAAACGGCATTTCTGAGTCTGGTAGCTTCTTTAGTGATGTCCTTTTTATCAATCTGATAGTGAGGTGTTTGAATGTCGCTTTGACGCAATACATAGGCCTTGCCAATTGCAATTCCACGCCCAATTCCAGACCCAAAAACACTCAGCATCTAATCATTCCTCTTCGTCGAAATAGTTATTTATTAGATCTGACACGGCCTTCAACGCGGCCGTTTCATCAGCGCCATCAGTTCGGACCGTCATGTTACTGCCTATCGATGCAGCCAGCATCATGACTTGCATGATACTTTTGGCGTCGGCGGTTTGCCCTGCGAAGTCGATTTCGACGCGGCTTTCAAACTTACTGGCCGTATTTACCAATTTTGCGGACGCGCGCGCGTGCAAACCGAGCTTATTTATAATAGAAAGGTGTTCTTCAATCATGTTTCTTAGACGCTCATCTCGCGGTGTCGAGCCAGGGTGTGTATGGCTTCGTTGTTGGCAAAATGTTGCTTGAGTTTTTGAGTTAGGTATACCGATCTATGCTGGCCGCCAGTACAACCAATCCCAACGGTAATGTAATTTCTATTGTCTTGAATGAAGTGGGGAAGCCAAGTTTCCACAAAATTCTTTATGTCAAGATACATGTCAGTACACAACGGTTGGGTGTCCAAAAAGTCAGCGACTGGTCTATCCAATCCAGTTAATGCCTTAAGTTCCGGTTGCCAATGAGGGTTAGGCAGGCAGCGCACATCAAAAATGAAATCGGCATCGGTGGGGCCGCCGTACTTAAAGCCAAATGATTGAAACAGCAATGTTAAACCACGTTCGCTAATAACCGCTGTTTCATCTTTGATTAGCTTGCGCAGTTCATGTGGGGTGGTCGAGGCTGTGTCGATACGGCAATCTGCTGAACGTTGAAGGTACTTTAATAAGTCTCGTTCTTTATGAATGGCTTCGCTGAGTGATGTATTTTCGTCACTCAATGGGTGTTTGCGCCGAGTTTCACTGTATCGCTTTAGCAGTGTGTCGTCGTCTGCATCAAGAAAAATAATCCTTGTTTCGATATTGAACGCTTTCAAACTATTAAAGCTGTCTTCTAAGTCACCAATGATATCCTGGTTGCGTGAATCAATGCTGAATGCACAGTTATGGTCTTTGGTGTTATTGCCCAACACCCGTGCGGCCATCTCTGGGACCAGTGAGGCGGGTAAGTTATCGATGCAGTAAAAGCCCAAGTCTTCTAACACTTGTAGGGCAATAGTCTTCCCAGAGCCAGAGGTACCACTGATGATAAAGAACTTTGGTGTGCTCATGATGAGAAGGTCAGGTTGTGGTCCAGTGGTTAATAAGGTTGAGAACTTCGTCGCTTGTTTTTGCTGATGCTAACGTTTTTTTGTGACTATCATTTGACATAAGTTTGGCTATGTCTGCCAGCAGATTTAAGTGGTTTTGCGTCGCTTCAGTGGGTACGAGTAAACCAAATGCAATGTCAACAGGCTGTTTATCCAAGCTATCATAGTCGACTGCGTTTTCCATGGTCATGATTGCCACTACGGCCTCATCAGTGAAATCACAGCGCGAATGAGGGATGGCCACGCCATTTCCAACACCAGTATTGCCGATCTTTTCTCGTTCTAGGAGAAGGTGATAAACGTCTTTTTCTTTAGCTTCTTCATCAAGGCCTGTCATCAATAAGTGTGACATGGCTTGGAGTAGACGTTTGCTACTACTGACCTCGCTTTGAACTTGGATTCGTTCTCTATCGAGGCTGGCGAATAAAAAATTGGTTGAATTCATTTGATTAAAAAATCCACCGCTACGTGAGTAGCGGTGGACTGATTTAGTGTGGTTACTTGAACGGGAATTTCTCAGTGCAAACTTAGAAAGCGCTGATTATTCCGGAATATCTGACTCAAAGTTCTGATCTTTCAATGCCCCACCGGCTCGGTGGTGATTGGTGATCTTTTCTTTGTGTTTTCTCACTTGTGAGTCGAGTTTATCAGCTAAGGTATCAATTGTGGCATACATATTTTCAGAGTCCGCGTGCGCGTGCATGGTGATTCCTTTCGCATTAACCGTGGCCTCAGCCTTATGATGAATTTTTTCAACATGCAGGACCACATCGATACTGTTTACGTGATCAAAGTGGCGTTCAATACGCTGCATCTTTTCACCAATATAGTGTTTCATTGAGTCAGTTAGATCGATTTGATGTCCTGAGATGGTTAACTGCATAGTTGTCTCCTGTAAATGACGCGTGGAAGTCGGTTTGCGTCGTTAACTTTAGCGCATTGTTAGGGCGCCGTGCGTCTAATACGGCTTGCGTGCGGAATGGTTTCATCGTGTGGTAAGGGTGATTTTCAATGAGACCATTAACCCACCAACGATTTTCGTTGGCTAGAAGGTGCTATCTGCATGCTTTCGCGGTATTTAGCCACGGTGCGTCTGGCAACAATGTGCCCTTGTTTCTCCAGTTCCTTAGCAATTTTATTGTCACTTAATGGTTTTGCTTTTGATTCAGCTTCCACCATTGTTCGTATCAGTGACCTAATGGCTGTTGAACTAGAGGTGGCGCCGTCGGTATTGCTGACGGCGCTCGAAAAAAAGTATTTGAGTTCGAAAACCCCCTTAGGTGAATGCAGGTATTTACCAGAGGTGGCTCGCGATATTGTCGATTCATGCATTTCCAGTGCATTGGCTATATCGTGAAGGACCATAGGTTGCATTCCCGTCTCGCCCTCTTCAAAAAACCGTTGCTGGCGTTTTACTATTTCTTGTGAAACAAGAATTAATGTGTCGTACCGACTCATTAGTCCTTTGATAAAGTTTTTCGCTTCATTTAGATTGTGTTGAATATAGTCGTTGCCTTCTTTATCCAGTTTGGACGACGAGTGCAGTAGCTCAGCGTAAGTGTCATTAACTCTAAGCTTCGAGTGATTTTCAGAGTTTAGTTGTGCTAACCAAGTGTCTCCGATCTTCTTAACGACCACGTCTGGGATTACGTAATTCTCATTGTCGGATGAAAACTGTGGTGCAATCACGGGGTTTAGTGACGTAATTAAGGCGAGGGACTGCGACAGTTCATCACCTGAGACCCCTAGAGACTTTTTTAACTTCGCAAGGTTGTGGCTACCAACCAGATCCAAATGATGGCTTACTATTTGCTTTGCCAATTCAAGGGCTGCGGCGTCGGCGTTAAGGCTGTTCAGTAATATTAATAGTCGTTCTTGGAGGTTTCTTGCCCCGACGCCGAGTGGGTCAAGTGTCTTAATTAGACTTAAAACGGCGTTTACCTCATCCGCTTCAATTTCCATTCCAGCAGGAAGTAATCTGGCGATATCCTCGGTTTCCGCGGTTACATAGCCGTCGTCATTTAGGCAATGTAAAATTGTTGTTGCAATCAGCTGATCCTTATCAGAAAGAGAGGTCATTTTAACCTGCCATTCAACGTGTTCGAACAGCGATTCTTGTTTGACCGCAAATTGAGTGAATTCGCTGTCGTTGGCGCCACTGTGGTTGACTACCTGTGAGGCCCGTTGAGGTTCAAAGGATTCATCCCAATTTGCCGACAAGTCCTGTTCTGGGGCGAGATTATCTGTCCGCTCCATTTCGTAGCCAGGATCGGATGACTCGGCTATTGGCTGCGGAATGCCATTGTCTTGCGCAAGGCTGACCGTTTGTATTTGCTCATTTTCAATGGTTTCGGATTCAACACGTTCTAATAAGGGGTTATTGTCCAGTGCAATTTGAATCTCATTCTCTAAGTCCAGCGATGGGAGTTGTAGCAGCTTCAGCGATTGCTTCAACTGCGGCGTAAGAGTGAGCTGCTGAGACAGCTTTAGATGCAAGGACTGCTTCATATCACCATCGAAAATAGGGCATTATGCGCGCTATTTGGCTGAGATTTGACGTCTGTGATGTGAGTACTGATTTGACTAACTCCATAATAAGAAGTTGGGTATGGAATAGAAAAAAACAAGCCGCAAACCATCACAATCATGGGATCATTCTATGCTTATCGAGATTTCTTTACCATCAAATTTTGGTAATCATGCAAATCTCAGTAGTTTGTGCTTGTGTAGGGCGTTTTTCTTTAGTCTCTTAATGGTGTTGTCGTGTACGAGTGTCAAAACTTCTCAATACTTAAATCTTAAACTTCGATCCTAGGTAAACATCTCGGACACCTTGATGACTTAATATTTGTTTGGCAGTGCCCTCAGTCAAGACCTTGCCTTCGGTCAAGATGTAAGAATGGTCACAAATATCTAAGGTTTCGCGCACATTGTGGTCTGTAATGATTATGCCAATGCCTGAGTTTCGTAAATAGTCGATAATTTGCTGAATGTCTCCTACCGAAATAGGGTCGATACCTGCGAATGGTTCGTCGAGCAAAATGAAATACGGTTTAAGTGCGATGCATCGTGCGATTTCCGCTCGACGCCGTTCACCGCCAGACAATGATATGCCCAGCGTGTCTCGCTTGTGACCAATGTTAAACTCCTCCAGCAACTGTTCGACTCGCAAACCGCGTTGCTGAGGCGATAGGCTCTTGTCAGTTTCAAGCACCGCCATGAGGTTTTCAGCAACCGTGAGTTTTCGAAAAATTGATGGCTCTTGAGGTAAATAACCGATGCCCAACTTTGCGCGAGAGTGCATAGGTAAGTGGCTGATATCCTGGCCGTTAAGCGAAATACGCCCACTGTCGCTACGGACTAAGCCCACCACCATATAGAAACTGGTCGTTTTACCTGCTCCATTTGGGCCAAGTAATCCAACGACTTGGCCGCTTTCAACGGAAATGTTGATCTTCTTTACTACCTCTAAGCCGCGATAGCTCTTACAGAGATCTTTGGTCTCAAGAATACTCATTCGTGTTATTTGCTATCGTCTTCGTTAGTGGTTTCTTCAGCATCGTCGTCTTTGTTCTTTTTCTTGCTATCGACTTCAGGTTTAGGCTTTGGTTTCGGCTGTATGATTAATCGTGAGCGCCCAACAGGTACGGGTGGAGCGGTGTCTTCAACCGTGGCTTCCACTGCGTCTTCTGCGTCAGTCATGCCTTTCTTTGACTGAGTTGATTTCTTAGATTTCTTCTTTTTGGTTTTCTTGGTGCTAGGCAGCGGGTCATCTTTGAATGGGTCTTCAAGTTTACGCTGCGGTCGTGCTTTACCAGATTTTCCACCGGTTCCAATACTTGAAGGCTTATTGTCCGAGCCCTGAACTTTAAGTGTGTCATTGGCCATGTTATATAAGATGGACTCGCCGTTTACGCTGGTACCACCCTGCGTCAGGTTTGCTCTTGTTGTAAGTAGCAAAGTGTTTGCCAGAGAGTTGACGTATATTTTTCTAGCCCTGCCTTCAACATCGTCTGGCTTACCATCTGGGCGCTGTTTGAAACGAGCTGGTTTACCCCAGGCGGTGGCATTTTGCAGTTCCCCGTCTTTGTAGTTTGCTACTACCTTGTCGGCTTTGATGCGCAACGTGCCTTGTATGACAATCACATTGCCAGTAAAGGTGCGTTTTCCTGTTTTGAAGTCAAATAGGGTGTCTTCGGCTTCAATATCGGCAGGTTGGTCGCGGTCAGATTTAAGTGCCAAAGCCGAACTCGATATCAGCAAGGCCATCACTGATGCCATTAACCCTAGAAAACGGTTAGGTCGAGACGAAAATAATCGATTTTTAAGTGATTTCATGATTTTTATTGTATTTCGTATTGAGGCTTAGGTGGCTTTTGAGCTGACCCATGTTCAGCAACAAAATATACCACAGTAGCTGAGCGTAGGCTGAACGAGGCGTCACTTATGGCTAAAGAATGTCACCTTTTTTTGACTTGTCTAACAGTATTCGCATTCGGTTAGACTTGAGCGTGACACCCGGGCCGCGTTCGTCAGCTTCGGCTGTTACAACGACATTTCCTGTCATTAGTATTTCGTCCCCTGTGGAATTCATCCAGCCCGAGTCGGCTTTGGTGTGTCTGGGGGCTAAGCCCTCTTCGTACTCGATGACATGAGGGTTATCAAACACAGCCGTGTCATCATCAGGAAAATGAACCATGCGGTCGGCCTTCAGCACATATCGACGTTGTCCGTTTTTATCGAGGCCTGTCGCTATAAAATTAAGTACGTAATAGTCTGGGTCGTGACGTTCGGATATGTTTTCTTCAACCACGTCCTCTTCGAGCATGGTGCTTTGCAAATAGATGCCAAACAAACCTATTAGGCCCAAAACAGCGATGTATAGAATTGTTTCGAGTTGCTTCATTGCGTCTTATTAGTTTCGTTTGCTAAATGCTGTGCCACTTATTGGCCTAACTGGTTAGAACCTAATGGGTAGTTATTTTGGCTGTATAAAAGAACATCGCAGATAGCTCTTACTGCGCCGTTCCCGCCGAGTAACGGGGCCACCCAATCGGCTAGGTGCTTAACAATAAAATGACCGTTCTCCACGGAAAATTTCAAGCCACAGGCTTGCATCACGGCTAGATCAATTACATCGTCGCCCGTAAAAGCGCAGTGCTCAGGCTTCAGACCCAGTGTTGTTCGTAATTGTTCAAAAACGCTTAACTTGTCATTCACTCCAAGGTGGCAATGTTTAATGCCTAAATCACTGAGCCTTGTTTGCAATGCCTTAGATTTTCGAGCGGAGATTACCCCTACATCTATCCCAGCCATTTGTAACATTTTTAGGCCGTGACCATCTAGGGCATGGAAAACTTTTAATTGTTCTCCCTTTTTACTGTAGTGTAGCTTGCCATCGGTTAAGACACCATCAACGTCAAAAAGCGCCAGCTTTATTTGGGCGGCTTTTTTGAACGCTTGGTCTGGCACATCGTAGGGAAGTGGAGGGAGTTGGTTCATAAAACACCTGCCTTCAAGAGGTCCTGCATATTCAGAGCACCAACCACGCCAGCGTCGTCGGTAACAATCAATGCGCCAATGCGCTTTGCTTTCATGATCGTAACAAGTTCGGCAGCCAGTATATCTGCTTTAGCGGTGACAGGGGCCTTGGTCATGATTTCGGTAATTGGAATGTCTACACTGACGCGGTCAGCAAGTGTGCGGCGTAAATCTCCGTCGGTATAGATACCGCTCAATTTGCCTTCGCTGTCGATGATGCCGGTCATACCAAGGCCTTTTGTGGTCATTTCAACCAAAGCATCGGATAACGTCGCTGATTCTGTTACCAGCGGGATACTGTCGCCCTTGTGCATAATGTCCTCGACGTACAGAAGTAAGCGGCGGCCAAGGGATCCTCCAGGATGTGATCGCGCGAAGTCTTTTTCATCAAAGTCACGTGCGTTTAACACCGCAATCGCTAACGCGTCACCAATTGCCAGTGTGGCCGTGGTGCTGGCTGTCGGCGCTAAGTTCATTGGGCAAGCTTCTTGAGTTACGGGTATGTTGATATAGACCGACGACAGTCTTGCCAGTGTTGATTCAGGAGCGCTAGCAAGGCCTATTAATGGAACGCCCATACGTTTAATAATTGGTAGAATGGACAACACTTCCGCTGTTTCACCTGAGTTGGAGATTGCCAATACTAAATCTTTCGGTGTAATCATGCCTAAATCGCCATGACTTGCTTCACCTGGGTGCACAAAAAAGGCTGGTGTGCCGGTGCTGGCCAGGGTGGCGGCTATTTTGTTCGCTATGTGCCCTGATTTCCCCATTCCTGTAACCACGATTCTACCGTCGCAATCTAAAATCTTTTCACAGGCATCGATAAATGATTGATCGACGTGTTTGATTTGCGAGCTGATAGCATCCGCTTCTACTTGGAGAACTTTGTGGGCCGAAGCGATAAAATCGTTCATTTTCTCAGTTTTCGTCATAATTTTAGTAAACCAAACAGATGAAGTAAGTGGTACGAGTTATAAGTGGCACGAGTTAAAATGGTTCTTATCAGTTTATGTAGCACTGATTATTAAGAACCCAAGGTAGCTGAAGTAACCAATCAGCAGAAGGATGCCTTCTCGTCGACCAAAGCCGCCCTTATAAAGGCCAACGATGAGCATGAAAATAGTAAATGCGAACATGACGGGGAAATCTCGCCAAAGCACGCCCGTATCAATGCCCGTTTCTCTTAGAGCGCCAGTCAATCCGAGCACACCAAGAGTGTTGAATACGTTGGAACCGATTATGTTGCCGATAATCATTTCGTGTACGCCTTTTTTCGCAGCTGCGATGGCGGCCGCGAGTTCTGGCAGGCTGGTGCCGATAGCCACAATAGTAAGGCCAATAAGCAACTCACTAACATTAAAGAATGTCGCAATGGTCACGGCGCCCTCAACCAAAATTCGAGAGGCTCCCATTAATACAATAATGCTGCCGATGGTCCAAGCGGCACTCAAGGCCGTGCTTTTTTCGGGTATCACTTCTTCTGTGCTACCGCCAGCCGCCTTGGCCGAGTAGACAAGGTAAGCAACCAAGAGCGCCAGCAGCACTAGTCCATCGATTCCACTCAAAGTGCCATCAATTAGCAGCGCGACTGAGACTATGCCGGCGACAATGACCATTGGAATATCACGTTTTGCTACGATCTTATCCACGCTAAGAAACCCAACCACGGCTGCTGCGCCCAGAACGAGGCCTATATTTGTGATGTTGGAGCCCAAGGCGTTTCCTAGAGCTAAGTTCCCTTTATCTTCCATCGCGGCCATTGCTGACACAAACAGTTCTGGAGCAGACGTGCCAAAACCGACGATGACAATGCCAATTAGAAAGGTGGAGACGCCTAAGTTACTGGCGAGTTCTGACGCGTTGTCGACTAAGACATCCGCACTCCAGATTAATAAAACAAAGCCGACCAGTACCAAGGCTACGGCAACAAATATACTCATAGGAAGAAAGAGACGTGGTTATTTAGGTGAAATGAGATTGAAATCAGCGCCAGATTATAGCTCGTCTGGCCAATAAGGTTCATCGAAAACGGCTAGTGTCTTGGTTTCGAACTCAAAATGCAACTCAAACAATGTAATAGAAAAAACCATTATACCGGTCTTGAATAAGAAGGTTTTGACACTACGTTCAATTAACTTTCGGTTCAGCTTGGTGTGCTATGGTGCCCACCAGCTATAATATGAACTCAGAATACGCGGTTACATGCTCCCAGGAGATCCTTATTTATGAATCCGATAATTGTTAAACGACCCCTTAGCGGTGTTGTTACGCCTTTGAAAAGTAAGCTATTTTCAATGTTTCAAGTGTTGGTCGTTGCGCTCGTCGCGACCTCAGCGGCTACGGTCTCGGCAATGCAATCGCCTGATCAAGTTGTTCGATCCACGGTTGATACCATGGTTGCCAAGATTCAGGCCAACCGTGACGCATACAAAGCCGACGAGACTAAATTGTATAAAATGTTGGAAGATACCTTAATTCCTTCAATACATATGTCTCGGATGGCGAATCAAATTCTAGGGAAAACCTACGCTCGAAGCTCGACAGCAGCACAAAAAGCCGAGTTCGCTGAGGTGTTTAAAGACTTCATATTAACCACCTATGCTTCAGGTTTGTTGAGTGCCACCGGAAAAGAAAAGGTCAATTACAAGCCGATTAATTTAAAACCCGGGGCTGACATCGTAAAGGTTGAAGCAGAACTGGTGTCGGCAGCGGGTGAGTCTTATCCGATTAATCTTTACATGAGCAATCGTAAAGATACGAGGTGGCGAGCATTTAACATTGAAGTCGCCGGCGTTAATTTTGTCCGAAATTACCGGTCTACCTTTAAGCCTGTGTTGGATCAAAAAGGCATTCAAGGGTTGATCGCTGATTTGAGGCGCAAATCTTCTTAGCGGAATCAGTCCTTTAAGTATTATTTAGGGAGCTTTCTTCGGAAAGCTCTTTCACGTTGTGGCCCAGTTTGTGTGTCATGCCCAGATAGAAATTAGCAGCAGGGGGTGTCGTGATTGACGCTATCAAAATAAGCGGTGTAAGCAAACGGTACGGCGATTTACAAGCCTTAAATAATGTCAGTTTTGAAATTCAGCAAGGTGAGTTTTTTGGTCTGTTAGGGCCAAATGGCGCTGGAAAGTCGACGCTGATCAGTGCGTTGGCAGGCTTGTTGAAAACCGATTCGGGCCAGCTTTCAATCATGGGGCACGATGTGGGTGATGATTATCGCCTAGCACGTCAGGCATTGGGGGTGGTTCCGCAAGAAATTGTGATGGACCCTTTTTTTACCGTCCGCGAAACCCTTGAATTTCAATCCGGTTACTATGGTATCCGTAACAATGGTGAGTGGATTGATGAGCTTTTGTTGCAGCTCGGTTTGTCCGACAAAGCCGACAGCAATATGCGGCAACTCTCAGGCGGTATGAAGCGAAGAGTGCTTATCGCTCAAGCCTTGGTTCATAAGCCGCAAGTGCTCGTTTTGGATGAGCCAACGGCCGGAGTTGACGTCGAGTTACGTCAGTCAATGTGGCGCTTTGTTCGCCGCCTGCACCGTGAGGGACATACCATTGTTTTGACAACGCACTACCTAGAAGAGGCTGAAGAGTTATGTGATCGAATTGCCATCATCAATAAAGGGGAAGTGATTGCACTTGAAACCAAAGAGGATTTACTTGCTAGAGGTCTTGGTTCCAAATTGATGGTTAGATCTAAAGATGTGCTTGGTGAATTGCCACAGGAATTTCAGTCTAAGGTTGTTAGGCTCGATGGTTGCGAGTTGGAGCTAGCGTTAAATCGGGATTCCGATTCAGTAATGCAAATTTTGGACACGTTGCGCGATTCTGGTGTGGACATAGAGTTTGTGAGCGTTATAAACGACAGTTTGGAAGATGTCTTTGTGCGAATGACGGGCTCATCTGAAGGAGAAGCTAAATGAATTGGATAGCAACTTACACACTGCTGTTGAAGGAAGTTAAACGCTGGCGAAAAGTATGGCTGCAAACGGTGTTGGCTCCAGTGGTAACCGCGTTGTTGTATTTGGCCGTTTTTGGGCACGTGCTTGAAGGCCGCGTCGAGGTTTTTCCGGGCGTCAGCTACGCGGCTTTTTTGATCCCCGGTCTGTTAATGATGAGCGTCATACAAAATGCGTTTGCTAACACGTCATCAAGCCTTATTCAGTCCAAGGTGATGGGCAGCATCATATTTGTATTGTTGCCGCCATTTTCAGCACTTGAGATGTTTCTGGCGTACATCGGCGCGGCGGTTCTTCGCGGTCTCGCCGTGGGCGTCGGCGTGTTCATGGTTGCTTGGTTTTACGTCAAGGTGCCTATAGATAATATGTTTGTGGTTCTGTTGTTTGCCTTTTTGGGTAGCTACGTAATGGGCGCACTTGGCTTGATTGCTGGAATGTGGGCCGAGAAGTTTGATCAAATTGCCGCTTTCCAGAGCTTTTTAATAGTGCCCCTCACTTTTTTGAGTGGGGTTTTCTATTCAATCAAGTCATTGCCCGACTTTTGGGCTGCAATGTCTTACGCCAACCCATTTTTCTACATGATCGATGGCTTTCGGTATGG
Source organism: Arenicella sp. 4NH20-0111 (assembly GCF_040366405.1). Lineage (NCBI taxonomy): Bacteria > Pseudomonadati > Pseudomonadota > Gammaproteobacteria > Arenicellales > Arenicellaceae > Arenicella > Arenicella sp. 4NH20-0111. The sequence goes on along the minus strand of NZ_BAABWF010000007.1, from coordinate 176,648 downwards.
TTTTTTTGGGCAATCAGACCAGCCTGTATTATTGAGTGCAATGATCATGATGTCGGCGGCTTTGGTGTTGACGATTGTATGCGTTCGTATGTTGAGTAAGGGATATAAACTGCGCGACGCATAGAATATTGAGCCTTAAGCCGTAAATGGAGGGTAAATTACCAATCGTAAACTAGCTGGCGACAATCCTTTCAGGTATCCTACACGGCCTTGTTTTACGCGGCTTGAGCGCATGAAACAAGGCACCGAATTAATTAACAACGACGACTATTAACCGAGAGCTATTACCATGGTAACGCCAGAGCAATTGAAGACTTGGATTGAAACAGGCTTTAAAAACCCTCAAGTGTCGGTCGACGGCGACGGCCATCACTTTGAGGCTGTAATTGTCGCGGAAGAATTTGAGGGTAAGTCACGAATTCAACGACATCAACTCGTTTACGCCGCCTTGGGCGATAAAATGAAAGCCGAAGTACACGCGCTTTCGATGAAGACATTAACACCAGCAGAATCCGAATAGGGCTGTTTTGATAAACCTTTAAAGGTGAAATTATGAGTGAACAAAATAATACTCCAGAAACCACTGAAGTCAGTATGCAAGAACAAATTAAACAAACGGTCGTAGATAATGCGGTGGTTTTGTTTATGAAAGGAAATGCTAATTTCCCTCAATGCGGATTTTCTGGACGTGCAGTTCAAATTCTTCAATCGTTGGAGACTGAATTTGTGACGGTTGATGTGTTAAGTAACGATGCGGTTCGTCAAGGCATCAAAGACTATTCAAATTGGCCAACCATTCCTCAGCTGTACGTGAAGGGCGAATTTATTGGCGGCTCAGACATCATGACCGAAATGTACGAAAGTGGCGAATTAAAAGACGCCCTGACTGCATAGTTTTAAGCCATTACATAATTAGGAATTACGTGGATAAGTTAATTGTCACCGGCGCTGGGCCGCTCGATGGTGAAGTCATTATTTCGGGTGCGAAAAATGCTGCTTTGCCGATTCTCATTTCATCATTGCTCGTTGATGGCAAGCTTACGTTAAGTAATGTGCCTCATTTACAAGACATCACTACGACCATGAGCCTTTTGGGTTATCTTGGTGTGGAGCTGGAAGTGGATGAGCGAATGAATATTTGCGCCGATGGTAGCAAGCTTAATGAAACCAGAGCACCGTACGATTTAGTCAAAACAATGCGTGCCAGCATCTTAGTGCTTGGCCCTATATTGGCTCGCATGGGGCACGCTGAAGTGTCTTTGCCTGGCGGTTGCGCGATTGGCTCGAGACCCGTGAATTTGCACATTAAAGGGCTTGAGGCAATGGGCGCTACGGTCGTTATTGAAGATGGTTATATCAAAGCTTCGTGTGATCGTTTAAAGGGCGCACGAATCTTCATGGACATGGTGTCGGTAACCGGTACAGAAAATTTAATGATGGCCGCGTCGTTGGCTCAAGGAACAACCGTCATCGAAAACGCAGCGCGTGAACCTGAAATCGTTGATTTGGCTAATTGCTTGAACGCAATGGGCGCAAAAGTGTCTGGTGCTGGAACTTCCGAACTTGTCATTGAAGGCGTTGATAGTTTGCATGACGCGAGCCATTCGGTAATTTCTGATCGAATTGAAACTGGCACGTATCTTATTGCGGGAGCGGTTACACGAGGGCGCGTGAAAGCCAGAGCCACCGACGCAACCTTTTTGGATGCGGTGTTGGACAAGCTTGTTGAGGCCGGTGCCGACCTGACGATTGACGGTGACAGCATTGAGTTAAACATGCACGGTAATCAACCAAAGGCGGTTGATATCCATACCGCCCCTCATCCTGCCTTTCCAACGGATATGCAGGCGCAATTTGTAACCATGAATTCGGTTGCAGACGGCACCAGCAAAGTGGTGGAGAATATTTTTGAAAATCGATTTATGCACGTCCAAGAGTTGCAGCGTATGGGTGCCCAAATTGATTTGGAAGGCAACACAGCCTTCATAAAAGGGCGCAATAAATTGCGTGGTGCGCCCGTGATGGCAACCGATTTACGAGCTTCGGCGAGTTTGGTGTTGGCTGGTCTGGTAGCGGATAAACCAACGGTCATAGACCGTATTTATCACATCGATCGTGGCTATGAGAGCATCGAAGAAAAGCTGTCACGATTAGGTGCTAATATTCGCCGTGTACCAGGTCACGTTTGGGATCGTTCGCCGGACTTACAAGCTCTGGTTAAGTAATTTAGATCCACGCAAATTCGCCATATTGGTTGGCAGAAATTATGATTACTCTCGCATTATCTAAAGGTCGCATTCTCAAGCAAACCTTGCCTCTGTTAAAAGAAGTTGGGATTGAATTGCTGGATGACCCATTTACCAGTCGTAAGCTTATCTTTGCAACAAACCGCGAGGATGTGCAGTGCGTCGTCATCAGAGCGACTGATGTGCCCACTTACGTTCAGTTTGGTGCCGCCGATCTGGGCATCGTGGGCAAAGATGGCTTAATGGAGCACGAAGGTGGTGGTCTGTGTGAATTGCTTGATTTAAAAATAGCTAAGTGTCAATTAATGACGGCAGTTCGCGCTCAGGATGTTGATCGGCCGCGAGATCAAAAGCGAATTAGAGTGGCAAGCAAATACGTTAAGGCGGCCAGACAGTATTATGAGTCCAAACATATTCAAGCCGAAATTATCAAGTTGTACGGAGCGATGGAGTTGGCACCATTGGTCGGCCTAGCTGACGAAATCGTCGACCTAGTCGAGACTGGAAGCACGCTCAAGGCAAACAACCTGGTTGCACAAGAATTGATCGCAGATATCTCCTGTCGTCTGATTGCAAATGCCGCATCGATGCGCGTTAAACACCAATTAATCTCCCCCTTGGTAAATCGGCTTGAAGAAGTGGTTGCCCAAACAGATTAACCATTCATTATTCTACTAATCTCAAATGACCGGTCTCCCCAAAATTCTCTCCACTGAATCGGACGACTTTGATTCCTTACTAAAGCAATTGCTGAATCGAGATTCTGACCAAGTTTCAGGCATCGATGAAATTGTTAGTGAAGTAATAAATAGTGTCGCCAAATACGGTGATGAAGCACTGTTTAACTACACCAAAAAGTTTGACGGTTTTGATGCCGAGGCGCGCGGTTTAGAGGTGCCTCAATGGCGCATTAAGCAAGCTCTGGACGCGATTCCTGTTGCGCAGCGCGAGGCGCTTGAGTATGCCGCAAATCGAGTGCGTATTTACCACCAAAAGCAGCTTCAAGACTCTTGGAGTTACACGGAAGAGGATGGGACTAAGCTAGGGCAAAAAGTAACGCCTATCAAACGTGTTGGGCTGTATGTGCCCGGTGGCAAGGCTACGTACCCATCGTCAGTCATCATGAACGCCATACCGGCTAAAGTAGCAGGTGTGGGTGAATTGGTGATGACTTCTCCAACGCCAAAAGGTGAATTTAATGACATGGTGCTGGCCGCCGCCAGTATTGCTGGCGTTGACCGCGTGTTTAGGGTTGGAGGTGCGCAAGCCGTCGCTGCGCTTGCCCATGGCACGGAAACCATTCCTGCTGTGGACAAGATCACGGGCCCTGGGAATATCTACGTTGCGACGGCCAAGAAGCAGGTATTTGGCCGCGTAGGAATCGATATGATCGCGGGTCCTTCTGAAGTGTTAGTGATCGCTGATGACTCCGTCGACCCGGATTGGGTTGCCATGGATTTATTTGCCCAGGCTGAGCATGATGAAATTGCGCAGTCTATATTATTAACCACAAGTGAAAAGGTGGCAGGGAGCGTAATAGCCTCTATACAAAAACTTTTGCCCACGATGGAGCGTGCAGAGATTATTGCTCAATCGCTCAACAATAATGGCGCGGTGATCATTGCAAAAGACGCCAATGAGGTTGTCGAAATAGCCGACGTGATCGCGGCTGAGCACTTGGAGATCTTCACCGAGAATGCAGAACTATTGGCGCAAAAAATCACCAATGCTGGCGCTATCTTTATCGGTCCGTACAGCGCGGAATCTTTGGGTGACTATTGTGCGGGCCCCAACCATGTTCTGCCCACGTCAGGGACGGCAAGATTTACCTCGCCATTAGGAGTCTACGACTTTCAAAAGCGAACCAGCATCATTCAAATATCCCAAGCCGGAGCCCAAACAATCGGCAAGCAGGCGTCGGTGTTAGCCAGAGGCGAATCGCTAACCGGGCATGCCCGATCAGCTGAGTACCGTTTGAAGGCCGATCGTTGATCACGTTGCAATGCATGACGTCTATCACTCTCGGTTTTCATTGCTAGAAAACAAAAATGTCGGCCTGGAACGCTTATAGAGCTTTCATTCTTAAGTCAGATCTCTCAAGGGTTAAAGCAAAACATAAGAACGTGCCTCGGCTAAAGCCACGAAGCCTAATTAAAGAACATCTAACGTATCAACCTGAATTGCGTTTTTATCAAGCGCGATAAAGTCTCTCAACACGGAGGTGTGGCCGTGACCTGCTATCACAAGCACCCTTTTATTTGTGGCAGCTGCCTTTTGGATGTTGGCGTACATTCGAAAATTTCGGTGCCACCAACTGGCGGCGGCGTCTGCGCCTGCAAAGTTGTCTCCTGCCCCTACGCCGTTTGTCAGAATGTACAGTGATTTGTTTTTATCTTCGTATTCTCGTTGGTTTAGTTTTTTCAAAACACCGCTGAGTGAGCCCTGTTTGTGCCAGTCTTCAATTTCGGACGTGATGTTCGAAATGAGCGTCTGAAAATCGGCGTGTATGTCAGGGTTGGACTCCGGCATCGATTTCATCAACGCTTCCGCTTGCCATTGAACATTGCGTTCATCAAAACAAACGACTTTCTCTATCTTGGCTTCTTTGGCAACCCGAAAGCCGATTTGGTTTGATTCGTTTACCGGTAGTTCGTAATTGTCGGTGAGGTATTTATTGAAGTTCTGATTGATGGCCGTTTGTTGTTTTGGATCGCACTCCAATAGCACGGCAGTGGGTTTAAACTCGTTCGCAATGCGTTTACTGAGGTTAATTAAATACGTTTGGTTTTCCTCGGTTGTTACGTCAATTTGTTTGTTCTTAACGTAGTCCAAACCTGGATTCGAAAAATGAAAAGACCCAAACAACATTACCTTAGCGGGTTTAGCAACAGGTTTACTTGCAAGGCTTTCGGAAAGCGCCGCTGTTGAGTGCAAGCACACTAGTAGGGTGATGAGCAGAGATAAAGTTTTCATTTTAAAGGAGGCTGAGTTGCTATATGAATCAGACAGAGTATACGGATATTATTGGGTTTGTTTAATTAAGGGTACCGAATAGGGCGCCACGCTCGTAAAACCACCGAACAGAGACGTCAATTCAAATAGACTGAGATTTGAATTAAATCAAGCGATGGGTATCAATTTAGATGAATGCCCAGCGTGGCTTTGTACGACTTCCAATTAATTGGTATGGCGTATATGCGCGAGTTTTCCTGCTTGTTTAAATCACTGGGTGGCCCCTTAAAGACTCTGGGGGTGGAAATGATAAATTGTTTTCCAAGCTCTCTTCTGGCGTTGCCTGATAATGTGTTGGCGACCTCTCCTACGGCGTCTTGCATCATGGGCTCGGACGTATCGGATTCACCTACGGACAAAATAAGATGGCGTAATAGCGCTGAGGGGGCGGTAAAATGGCAGGCTCCCTGATAAGCCCCTGAAATGGTGATAGAGCCTGTGTAGTCAGCGCTTACCTCTTCGATTCTTTTAATCAGAAACGGGCTGCCAACTTTGACATTCGGTTCACTGGTGTGGTGAAAGTATTGAACAATACTGTCGATAAAAATTTTCAGTTTTTCTTCCTTCATGCTTGTTCTCCTAAACTATAGTTCTTACACATCATCGTCTATGATTTCACCTAATGCGGATTGCAGTTCTTGCCCCGAAAAAGGTTTTGTTACGAACCCCATTGCGCCTTTTTCAAGCGCCTTAATACCTGTTGCCTTGTCGTTTAGCGCTGAAATAACCAGTATGCGAACTTTTGGCTGCAGTTTAACCAGCCCCTTTATGCATTCAATGCCATCGAGATGGGGCATCGTGAGATCCATCGTAACAACGTCCGGCGATACTTTTTTGAATAGTGAGATGGCCGCTGCGCCATCTTCGGCAGTGCCGACAACGTTGAATTGACGTTGGTCGCATTCACGTTCGATTTTTTTTCGAATTAACATCGAGTCATCAACGATCATTAGCTTAAACAATGTGGACCTCTAAGCCTATCCGGCTTTTGACAATGATTGAGTAGTTAGGCTGGGGAGTCGAACGGTGAACCTTGTTCCACTCATGGGCTTGGTTTGCAGCGACATTTTCCCGCCTAGCTTGCTCGTTAATTCTTTGACCAGCGACAGGCCAACACCTCGTCCGGAATCTTGGTCGGCTGAATCATTACTTGATAAGCGATTCGCTAACAATAAATTGATAATTCGACTCGGTGTAATTGACGTTGAGTCTCTTTCGCTGATGAGGCCTTTTGCCAAGGCATTTTGTGTGAGCTTCTTAAAGTCGATGCCGCGCCCGTCATCTTCACAAACAAGGCTGAGGCCACGAGTTCCTTGATCGTATAGCGCCAGCGTGATTTCGCCGGCCTCGGGTTTTCCGTGAGTATGACGTTCTTCTGAGGGTTCAACGCCATGGGAAATTGCATTCCGCAGTAATTGACTCGCCAATGAGACGATATCCAACTTTATATCCGCAGCTACGGCACTGTTATCAAACCCTGCCAGATTTAGGTTAACGCGTTTTCTTTGTCGGTCCGCGATCTGATGGGTTAGTTCATAGAGTTGCACATTGATTTTGTCATCAATCTCGTTGTTGGCTTGATGGTTGTGTTGAGCTCCGTGGCCTAATACTGCGTTGAAGACAGACTCTATTTTTTCATTAGTAAAAATGAGTTGGTCCAGCATCACTGTCAATGACAAGAATTCATCACCGGACAAGTTGGGGTGTGATACCAACTGTTCAATCTGATTTTCGAACTGGTGGCATGTGTCAGCGATGAGCGCTAATCCTAGAGCGGCGCTTTCGCCTTTGATGCGATGGATTAGGGTCATCATTGAATCTGCCTTGGCTTTAAAGTCAGAAGCAGACCTTGCGGGCGTTTTGAGCAAAGCGTTTAGTTGAGCGTAAGTTTCATTGCTTTTCGCTAAAAATTCTGGAAGAAGGTCTGAGTCAACTCCCATTAGCGACGAGATTAATTCCAATTGCTGCTCATTGCGTCGCGTTTCTTCCTCAAGTTTCTGGGCCAGTTGAACTTCCTTGGTGGTGTCAGCAACCGACGACAGCACTCCCACGATTTTTCCATCGTTGACCACGCGACTGAACGAGAAGCTCAGATATTTATTTTGCAGCAGGCCGTTGTTGTCGATCTGAACGGCAAGTTCGTTCAGCGGATTCAAGTCGGTGAGCAACCGTTGCTTCTTGTGTGGATCGAACAGCAGTTTTAGATATCGTTCCACTTTTTCTAAGTCTGCCGCCGACACTAGGTTTCCTAAGAACTGCTTGAGGTTTCTGTCCGACAGCGTGCCCGAGGAAAAAATGGATTCAAGCGCTTTAGAGTGCTCATTGCCCATGTTGAGGTCTTTGTCGATTAGAAACAGTCCTTGATCTACCGTTTCGAAGATGCGTTGTGTTTCTTGACGAGCTGCGGCCGCACTGCGGTCCGCTTTTCGAAGTTGCCCAAAAATCAGGTACAGTATGGTTGAGAAGCAAAACAGGCTGGCTATTATGCCGGCGGTTTGAATCACTCTGGATTCATCCGCGGCTTGGTTGGCCAACCCTTCGGTGTAGTTTGTTAGATCATTCATTAACTTCAATAACGTGTTAATGTTTGCATCAACGTAGGCTTGAGCTTCATTCAATGCCGTCAAGGTGGACGGGTTTAGACGTGCATTTTGAGCATTATTTTTAGACAATAGAGAGACCAATTGAGCAATTTTAGGGTACAGAGGCTGCCAAATTTCGATGGCTTCCTGCACCGCCTCTAAGCCTAGGCCTTCTGTAATGGCTGTCAGTGTGGCATTTCCGGATTTCGTACTTTTAGTGGTTCCGCCGACCTGGAATGCAATCACGGTTTGGTTAAACAATTGTGACGCCGAGTCAAGTTCAGAAACTTGCTCTTCGAAGCCGTCTCCGCTTATAAACCGAGCTCTCACGTTACTCAACGATTTAGCGATTCTTTGCGATAGCATGCGTTGTCGGCCAGCAATGTTTACCACCTCAGCGTTTGCTTCAGTCTGAAACGATAAATTGAAGTTGACGCCTAGTACGCCTATGACAAGCACCAAAAATACGATAATCGTAAAGATAACCGCGCTGTATCTACCCAATACCTTCGACATAAACTATCTCCTAGTTTGCAATAAACCCCATCCTTTTAGACACCTCCAGTGAGGCATGAATTATCGTTTCGCGCTCTAAAATGGTGCAATGCATTCACGCCTTGCTTTATTCTGTTCGAACCTTAAATCCTGATTTGGCTCTCATAGGTTAATTAGCGTTTGCAAATAGGCGAACATTATTCCAAGAGCATCTCTCCCTATTTTTTAAAGCAGGTTTCATGCCAACAGTTCAGGATGGAGCCCTTGTCGCCGTCAGTTTGGTTAGATTGGCCCTGATGGCCTTTTGCGGCTCAGTATAAAAATAGTGTCTCGCCGTGTGACGCTTTTCCACAGGAAATGTGACAACCCGTAGTCAATGAAATCGGGTGGTGCCGTGCGAATTGAAGGGCTGATAGGCTAATGTAATCTGGGTGTTTTGTTTTCTTAACGGGTTCTTAATCTCGATGTCATTCATTTTGCTCTCGCTCGGTATAGCCTTGGTTCTCCTTTAAACCACACACAGAGAAAATCATGAAAAACCTGTTAATCGGCGCAGCCCTACTCGCCTCTACAGTGTCAACGCATGCAGCCAACGTTAACGTGACCACAAATCCAAACGTGGTCGGTGTTAGCTACACTAAAGTTTTCGTTGAGGTCAAAGATGCGGGTAGCTATCTGACGCCTGGCGGTACTTATATCTATCATACGCCGATGGCGGTGACTCAATATGGCACTTCTAAGGAGATATTTGTGTCATCAACCAATGGCACGGCTTTTTGCCGCGCGCTGGGCCACAGCGCTCGTAACACCAGCGGCGACGGTGGCGAAATTACGTGCGGCGAAGATGAGTCTTCGTTTGCTGAATACGATTGGTACGGCAGTCGTTGGGTAACGAAGTCCACAGGAAGCGCAAATCAATGTTATCCATTGTATAAAACCATCGAGTGCAAGTAGTGGTAGTAAAAAAAGCTGAATAAGCTTGTCAGGGTTACCAAAGTACATCGGTAACCTTGACTTTTTTGATTCAACTCTGGCCTTGACCATTTCTATCGTAGAGTGATCCGATGATATTGCTACAATTCCAAGTTACTCTGTTTTCTAAATGCCGTGGGTGACAGCCCAAAGTGATTTTGAAAGGCAGAATTGAAGGATGAAATTGATCTGAACCCCACATCGATCGCGACACTGAGCACGGGTGATCGCTCATCGGTTTTAAGTCGGTTGCCAGCTTCTTCAATTCGGTAGTGATTGACGAAGTGATTGAAATTCCGATAGCCCAAGCTTTGATTTATCTTCTTTCTAAGTTGGTATTCCGGTAGGCCTAGACGCTTTGCTAGTGTGCCAATTCTTAAGTCATGATCTGCGTACAATCGCTCTTTGACCATTAACTCTAGTAGCTGTTGAATTTTGTTGTCATCCGAATGCTCTTTAATCGCACTGCGGTCTCCGACTAAGATGAGTCTTGGGTTGTGACGTAAAAAAGACAGATTGATGGTGAGCGACAGCAGGAATACCGCGGCTAAACTAGGCAGTTCGATGAAGGGTGGAACCACGTAAGAGGTAATTATATGAGACAGGTCAATAAAAAAGGTTAAAGCCGCAATACTCGCGATGACGCACCATCGAAGTTTGCTACGAGCTTCGACCAAGTCACATTCCTTACCTCGCCACAAAAGATAAATAGAAAACAACACTAAGAGCAACCGCTTAAAGATAATCATTTGAGTCATCAAACCGGTTTGCCCGTCCGATTGAACAAATGTTATGTGAGCTATTACCTCGAGAGCAATGTCTCCGACCAGAAGGGCTGTTAGCCAGGTTGGAATGGTCTTACGTTCTTCAAATACGACCCAAATAAACAAAATAATCAGACTCGGTACCAATGCCGCTACGGTCCAGAACATAGCCGCGTAAGGTAGCCCCAGATTACTCAGTGCGACGGGCGCAATAAGATAAGCCAGTATTCCTAAAATTAGGGAGCTACCCGCGCACTTAACACGAGACGGGTTACTCGATAAGCCCATCGAGATAAGAAAGAGTAGCACTTGAGAAACGGCTAGAAAGCGAAACGCAATGATTAAGGTGTCCATGATTACTGCTTAATGGCATACACGCCACACATTTTTGACAACTGTTGTATTTCAACTCATATTGGCTTTTATAGCCACTCAATATTTTAAGTAATTGTCATAAATGTGCTGGAGTCGAAGGGTTAAGCCATTGTCTTTTTTACATTTCTAGGACACGATGTTCGTTTACGAATATAGCGCTTAAGTGGGTTGTTACATGCAAAGTCTGGAGTTCTATCTTGATGCGTTGTCGCAAGATGATCTGATTTATTTCTTTTTGCCGATTTTTGTGTTGAGTCTGGTGGCGGAGTATTGGTTTGACAGAAAAAATAGGCTAGGTCTGTTCGAAATCAAAGACACTAAAGCCTCGCTGTGGATGATGCTGATGGTCGGTGTTGTTGATGTGCTGCCGAAACTTGCGGCGATTGTGGCGTTCTACATGTTGCATGAAATCAGCCCGCTCGCAGACGTAATACAACGACAATGGTGGGCATGGGTTTTATTGTTTTTTCTCGACGATATTACTTACTACTTTTTTCATCGTTCTAATCATGAAGTTCGGCTATTTTGGGCGGGTCATGTTTCCCATCATTCGGCGATTAAAATGAACTTTGCTACGGCGCTGCGACAAGGTGTCACCGAGCGGATTCATAAATACCTATTTTGGTTGCCATTACCACTGTTGGGTTTTGACCCATTGATGATCTTTACGATGATGTCTCTAAATTTGTTTTATCAATTTTGGTTACATACTGAATTGATCAGCAGGCTTCCTAACTTGCTGGAGTATTTCTTTAATACGCCGTCCCATCATCGGGTGCACCATGCGTCAAATATTCGTTACTTAGATTGTAATCATGCCGGTGTTCTCATTATTTGGGACCGATTGTTTGGTACGTTTTCAGAGCAATCAGAAGACGAAGAACCGATTTATGGTTTGACCACTAATATCACTTCATATGCGCCATTGGACGTGGCCTTGCATGAGTATCACGCGATCTTGGTGGACGTAAAACGAGCCTCTCGTTGGCGTGACAAACTAGGTTATCTAATTAGGGCGCCCGGATGGAGTCATGATGGTCCCGATAAGCGAGCTAAAACCCTTCGTAGTCAGATTTTATAGGGTTAAGATCATCACGGACTGAGTTTGCAGTTTATGCGTGGTTTTAAAACAATGTTTAAACGATGTTTAAAATAAAGTCTAAAACGATAACAACCCCACCGGATAGGAATATTCGGTTCGTATAAGGCCCCCCAAATCGACGAATCGCCCTATACCGGTGGAATTGTTATGTGCTTACATCATCCCCTTGGAATCAGTAAACTGAGATAAATTGGCGTCTAGTTCGGGCATATCGACACTGAATCTATTCCACCTTCGACTAAATCTCCTGGTCCGGAACCGTCGCTGGCGCTCATTCTTAGCAAGACATTTGAACCGGCGGGAATGTTCGCGGTGATGGTTTGCCATTGAGCTTGCGTACGGACATCGCCGATACTAACCAACGAATTGTAGGTAGAGCCACCATTGGTTGAATACTCAATTCTAAAGAAGTCGCCCGACGAATCATCACCCGTGTCACGTTGCCCGTGAAACCAATCTAAAGATAGCGTTGAGTTTTCTGAAACGGTTATGGCCGGTGAAGCTGCTACGCACACGCCTCCGTCGACGTCATTGACGCCCGCGGATGAGTTTGTTGCTGTGAATAGCGCGAAGCCATCACCGCCAGAGTCGCCGCCCACTTGAGTTACCACCCCCGAATTCGTGACTTGGGTGGGGTTGGTACGGACATAGTCGCCTGTTGAGCAGGTTGATAGGCTTGAGTTTGACCATCCAGTGGAAGTTGTAAAGTCATCTTCGAATGAACAGCTCGGTGGCGGTGTGTCGGTAATATTTAGGAATACCGCTGATACAGCCCCCCAGGTATTGGTGGTGTCCCGGCTACGAACATAGACGATGTGTTTGCCATTAGACAGCCCAGAGGTGTTTATAACTCCGCTGACCGGTTCCGTGCGCTCATTGAAGCTTCCATCGATTGCGGATAGAGAAAGCGCGCTGGCTCCTGGTTCCCAAGGGGGGGTGTCAATGTAGTACTCTGCTGAATTAATGTTTTGAGTACTTTCGCTTCCATTGCTGTTGTTAAAGCGTGTGTCGATTGCCGTTGCGGTCAATGTGACTGGCGTTCCTGCTGCCACACCGCCATTGCTAGCTCCTCCACTAAGACTGAGGCTTATGCTGTCAGGCCCGGCAGGCGTAATGTATGGCGTACGAACAACTTTGGCGGCGTAGATTAGCGCGGGTAGGTTGTCGGGTTTGATGGTGTTTTCGTAGGTGCTACAGGCTTGAAAAAACTGAGTGCCTAGCTCAAAGGTGTATGCCGCAACCCCGAGCTCTCCGTAGCTGATGCCATCGCTGGTTCCATCCGTCGGGTACAAACCAATTGATTGCTGCGGGGTATATCCGTTGAAGAACGCGAATTTGCGGCCTAAGGTTCGTAGTGCTGTCCCATTCGGAGCGGCTTGATTGACGTCTCCCCAAGGCCACAGTACCAGTTCGCTAAAACTGTGAATATCCAGATGTATTCCGCTCGTCGTTGATGGTGCAGCGTCGTTTTTATTTGGCCCCCGGTTGTCGGGCCATAGGCTGCGAACGTAGGTCTCTAGCGCTTGAATCTCAGGTTCTGATCCTGGTTGTGGACCCCGGTACGTGGCAGAACATTGGTTACCGCTGGACCCAGTGCCATTAGTGCTATTCCAGCCAAAAGAAAAATTACGATTTAAATCCACGCCTCGGCTATTGCCTGTTGGCCCACAGTGATTTTGGTTGGTGTTTTTACGCCACGATATGCCAGTTTCGGCTCTTTTACGTCCGTCTGGGTTGGTTTGCAACATCAGGTGGACTTCATGATGGTCTAGGATCCAAGTGGCATCAGCGTCAGAGTTATAGCCGTCTAATAACCACCGAGCAAAGTCGAGATTAAGAGGCGCTGTGGTGTACTCTCTTGCGTGAATGGCACTGTTGATGAACAGCTTGGGTTTATTGCCGCTGATTGATTGATTGGTGAGTTTTAGCACATTAATGTCATACCCACCTTGGCCGACACTCTTTTCCCAAGAGTTTCCGACGTCTATCCATTGAGCTAATGAAGGGTGGTCGGTGACCAGTGACTGAGCAGCCGTGAACGTTTCTTCCACTGTTTCATAGCATGGAAACCCTGGTACGGTTTGTATTGATATATCTGATGTATTTTGAGTGCTCGACAGACTCCTAATTTGGCGTTGTCTTTGTTCAAGTTCTAGGGCTCGGCGACGTTGAAACTCTGTTGCCGGAGAAATCGTGAAATCGAACTCCTTCAAACGGTCAATGTCGTTTGCTTCTAATTCCAGTATCAGATAGCCGTCCTTGTAGTTTGCTTCAAGAAGCTGTGCGTGAAAAGTGATTGCTGCTTTTCGAGCCAACTCCACGGATGGGAAGTAAGCGCGGTATACATTAGTGGTTAATTTTTCCTGTTCTAACAGCTGCAGGGTTTCGTTGAGTGTTACCTCATCGGCATAGCTTAGTTGTGTATTAAAACCTAACATACACACCAAGGCCGCCTTTAGAAGAGTAGGGTTCTTCATTTTTTAGGCCTCATTTCGGTAGTTTAGTTTTGCAAACGGGGGGCAAGGTTCGCACTTGTGCCCAACTTCTGGCTCAAAGAGGATAACGTCACATAAGTGACATGTCCATAATTATCTTTAGGATAATGAAGGGCTTAGACATTTTCCTATTTGGATTCAATTGGCGCTAGGTTTCTAGTTGCGCCGTATGCTGTATTGGTCTCGCTGTCGTGCTCAATGCTTGAGGGAGGGGAGTTAAACTGAAAATTGCTGCAGAGCTAACATGTCGGGGGGAAAGCGTTAGCCCTGCAGACTTTTAGAGCCATAAGTTACTTCTGGAAGTTCGGAACCTTATGGCCAACTTGCCTGGTGATCAATTATCTTGAGCGGATTCTCCGTTGCGAGTTGCGGGTTGCAGCCCGCCCAAAGAATCTTCCATCGCGATGATTCGGCGTGCTTCTCTTTGATAATTTGCATTGAACCTAAGGGTTGGGTCTCCCAGCAAGGTCCATAAGTTCGAATGCTCGGTCTTATTTTTACCAAAGCTTCTCTTGGCCATTTTTATTGCTTCGCCCATCGACACGCCGTCCCTTGCTTGGTATTTCATAATCCGGTTGAGCATTTTGCCGTTATGAGTGTACTCTCCCAGCGTGGCTGCGCCTGCGATCATTACCGCACCGCCGTCTTTTTTGAAAAGCAATTTGTTAGCCAGTGACTCATTTGAAATTGTTTCGTAATAGGTGGTATAGCAGGCCAATGGGATTAGAATTCCTGGCATTGAATTTTGCTCAAGGCTGTTAACGCCATTGACGTCCATCAGTCTTTTGTAGGACCAGCTTGTCGGTGAGCCATGGCCGTTATAGATGGTCAACGAGTTTCCACTGTTCATGCTTGATCTAATGTCTCGTTGTTGCGTCGCAGCATCATCATAGTCTTGTGAGTAAATTCGCGTGATGGAACTCCAGTAATCTGGATAGGATTGGTTCTGTGTGTCGAACCTAGATGCGAGTTCATTAAGTTGTTGCGAGAAGCTCACTCCTGAATTTTTGTCGTCATTTTCAGAAATCAAAAGGACATTTGAGGTATTCGCGAGCCCTTCACCGCTGGCCCATTTGATTGACTTGCTAACAATGGCTTCAAGCTGTTCTATTGTCCTTACAGGCCACCGTCCGACGGCAACATCAGCTAACCCATCTAGGTCTAGGTCTGTCAGAGGGGTATCCGTCGGCGAGTATTCAATGATGTTGCTTCTTCTATATAGAGTGGGTATGAAAGAGACCGACCCTTGACCTGTTTTATTTAGATAGTCATAAGTGTGTCCGCCCACAATCAATACTGAAGCATTGGTGGCTGCAGCATTTTGCTGCATTAGAAATTTGTGAATGACCATCGGGTTGTCCATTCCAAGGCCAAATTGTTCAACGAGACTTTGATAGGTTACAACAACCGTGCGAATGCCTAAAGTTCTCTTAAAATTTACGTAGTCGTCAAGCACTTGTCCGGTAAATGACGCGTCTGCAACAATGTACAAGTCGGCTTCTTCCACTTGAAGATCTTTGGTTTTAACCACCTCAATGGAGGCCGGCTTTTTGAAGAGTTTTTTTGTTAAGACCATATAACGAGCCTCAGGTGCAGATAAGCGTGGTAACACAATTGTTTCGGTGTCTGCAGAGCGCCAGTGCTTCGTTGGCTTGGTGCTAAGGCTAACGAGATTGCCGATTGTATCTCTGGCATACACCCACAGCTTTTGCCGAGTGTTTTTACTCAGTTGAACTGATGAACTGTCAGAGTCTTGATTAAATGCAAACTCCGCTGTGCCTCCTATTGCAAGCGGTTTACTCGGATAGTGAATTTCATAACGATCAAAGTACTGCAGCGCAAATCCATATGTATTGTTCTTTACTTCGATCTGTAGTGAGTTTTCGCCTCTCTTAATGAATGTTGCAGGTATTGCTATTGATAGGTTTTGAGTATCGACGCCCCCCCATTTGTGGGTTGAGATTGTATGCCCATTAATGCGGATGCTGGCGATATGGTCGTTTTCAATCTCCTGGAAATCAAACCCGCCGATTAAATCTATGTTGAGCGAGATGTCGTTTCTTTCGATATAGTCACTAGGGAGTGTGAACCTACGCTCCATTGTGCTCGAGCCTCCATAGCCTATCGCTTCGTCGACCCACGGAGACCCAAGTTTGCTAGAGTTAACATATAGACGATCATGTTCGAAGCTTAAGGTCCTTATGATTGGCTCTAAGCTATTTGGTTCACCTTTAAATCGTATCTTTTTCGCGCGCGAAACCAGTTCATTATTAGCAGAAATCTGGTAAATATTTTGGTCGTTATAAAGGGAGAGCTCTCCCTTTACGTTGTCAGCATAGAAATCAATGTACGAACGTCTATTGAAGGTCCGCTCTCCTCGCCCGATTGATACTCTTCTAGTGACGGGGTTGCCTTGATAACTTACGGCGATCTCATGGGGTCTCAATCCTGTAAGATCTAACCCCGCCTTGATTAGTTCTCTATGATGAATGCGAACCATACCGCTTTGGCTAAGAACAATGTCTGCTCTTAGGTGGCTTGGTTCACTGGCCGAGATGTTTGCTCGGGGTTTAATCCACCGGTTATTAACCTTGATGTAGCCTTTATTTCTTAACTTTATGCTCTTTTGAGCAACCGCGTATTCCCAGCTGATCGGCTCGGGCAGAGTCACTTCACCGTAGGTTTCGCCGATCTCGAACGGCCCGTAGAACTCTTCATTTCCACGTGAGTCAACGCTTGATATGCCGACCTTTGCGATGTTTTCTCTATTGCGGTTGATTTTTATCGACTTTTTGTAAGTAGAAGATGAATAAGCGTTCAATCTCTTACTCCGAATCCAGTTTTTATTGAGTGACTGCCATTCGCCGTCAATTTCTGCCCAAAGGTTGAATCCCACATTAAAGCTCTCGCTGCTGGTGCTCCATTTGAACTCAAGTTTCTGCCCAGTATGCTGGCTGCTAAAATAATCCAAATTCACCGGTAGGGTGGATGTCCAGCTTAGAGAAGAAATACCAATCCATTGAAAAGGCGGGTTGGTCGCGGATGTTGGCCCTGCCCAATAGCGCATGCAGAAGCCCCAGACATCCGTGTCATCAAAATCGATGCTGATATTGCCTCCGTCATCTCCATTTGCAGCATTACCGCCTTCAGGTTGAATAGCGCCCCAGCCTTTTGCTTCATTATTCGGAGCAGCAAAGCTCGGATCATGGGCTATCACGTGATTAGCATCGGTACCAGTACTGACGTCACCAAAGTCTGCAGCGTTTATTAGGTCTGTTCTAGATTGCATTGGTGTGGCTGAGGGAGAGCTTGTGTAATAGAGCTCGACGACGTCATCCCAACCGGCATCGTCGACGTCGAGAATGTCAAATGATAGACCCTTTACCACACGATCAAATGCTACGCATACATTCATGTGATCGTTATTGTCACCTCCGGTCGCATCCAGCGCAAAACGAATGTTGTCATTATTGATTCCGCCAAACTCTGTATTGAAATAGGCGGCACATACGGCCCCGGAGTTCCATCCACAAGCCAGCTCCCCCCCTTGGCCATTGTTGTTTATTTGATAGGTAACGGTTGCCGTAGCATCACAACTATTTACTCCTGCCGTGCATGTGTTATTAGTGGCCGTGACCACGGAACCGCTGGTAAGCACGGTGCTATTTCCTTGACCTAGGTTTTGCCAGTCTATATCTACCGCCAATGCCGTGGTAACAAGGCCAAAGGCCGATACGGATATAAGTACATTAACAATGATTGCGAGAATTGACTTGTAAGATTTCAAAAGAATATCCCCCCGAATATTTCTATAAATGATAAAAGTGATAATCAAGTGGCGCTAATCTAACAAATATTTATCACTATGTCCATTTTAAAGTGATAAATATGGTAAATATGAAACAAAGGGGTGTTGGAAGTGCAAATCTCGATCGAGTGAGTGCATGAATGTGGGTATTCAACGCGGCGACGGGTTGATACCCGAGGTATTTGATTGCAAAGGCAGTGGCCAGATAACGTTGACGTCACCGGCCGTTATTTAGTCTGGATGGTATTGAGTCGTTAGGGGTTTCTTACCCAAAGTGTCATTGAGGTTCTCCCCAGAATTAGCCAAACCTGTCATTAGGTACGACTTCATGGCGGAGACAATCGCCCCAATCAAATTCCGTGCTTGATTGGAGCTATGATCAGTTTACTCACTAACGGGTTTTAATAGTTTATTGTAGAGCAGGCTATTCTCGACGTAATGCTGTGCTCCGTGTTTGAGCAGCGCAATTTGTTTGTCATCCAATTCTTTGACGATTTTTGCGGGTGACCCAAGCACCATTGAACCATCGGGAACTTGCATGTTTTCCGTCACCAGCGAGTTGGCACCAATGACGCAATTTTTCCCAATCCGAGCGCCGTTTAAGACCACCGCATTCATGCCGATTAACGTGTTTTCGCCGATGGAGCAGCCGTGCAACATCACCTTGTGGCCAACCGTTACATTTGCCGAAATATTTATAGGATAGTTTGAATCCACGTGCATGACAGAGCCATCTTGAATATTACTGTTTTCGCCAATGTAAATGGGTTCATTATCGGCTCTTAGAACACAGTTAAACCAAACGCTAGAACTTGGTGCCATTACGACGTTTCCAATAAGGTCGGCAGAAGGGGCGACGAAGCAGGTGTCGTCAATTGTTGGGGACTTCTCTCCAAGTGAATATTTCATCTTTACATTCCCGATACCAAATTAATCATAACGCCGGCAGCCACTGCTGAACCGATGACCCCTGCGACGTTAGGGCCCATGGCGTGCATTAAAAGGAAATTTTGCGGATTGGCTTCAAGCCCAACTTTATTCGCAACACGTGCGGCCATCGGAACGGCGGACACGCCGGCGGCTCCGATGAGTGGGTTAATCTTGTTTTGACTGACGCTGTTTAGGAGTTTAGCCATTAATACGCCGGCGGCGGTTCCGATACAAAATGCGATCGCTCCGAGTCCTAAAATACCCAGAGTCTCGACGTTGAGGAACTTGTCAGCACTCATTTTGGAGCCGACGCCCAAACCTAGAAATATAGTGACTGTGTTAATAAGTGCATTTTGCACCGTTTCGCTTAAGCGATTGACTACCCCACACTCTTTCATTAGGTTACCGAAACAAAACATTCCTAGTAATGGGGCTGCGTCAGGCAATAGCATGGCAACCAAGACGAGTAAGGTGAGTGGAAACACGATTTTTTCGGCGGAAGAAACAGGTCGCAATTGTTCCATTTTGATTTGTCGCTCAGCGGGTGTGGTCATGGCTTTCATGATTGGAGGCTGAATGATGGGAACCAAGGCCATGTAGGAGTAAGCCGCCACGGCCACAGCTCCTAATAACTCCGGAGATAGCTTACTGGTTACGAAAATAGCCGTAGGGCCATCTGCCCCACCAATTATGCCAATTGACGCTGCATCTCGAATACTAAAGTCAAGTATTCCAAAATGGCCTAGAGCCACTGCACCAAGTACCGTTGAAAAAATGCCTACTTGCGCTGCGGCACCAAGCAGAAGTGTTCTTGGGTTGGCTAACAATGGGCCGAAATCGGTCATGGCTCCGACGCCCATGAAAATGAGAAGGGGAAACAATCCGGTTTCAATGCCAGCGTGATAGATGTAGTAGAGCAGGCCCCCTGGACTTTGCATATTGCCTAGAGCATCGTAGACCGGTGCCAATTCAAATCCTGCTCCAGGGATATTGGCTAACACAGTGCCAAAGCCGATTGGTACTAATAACAGAGGTTCAAACCCCTTTTTAATCGCTAGAAAGAGCAGCCCAAGCCCAATCAGCATCATAAATAATTGACCGAGCTGCAACTGAGCAATTCCCGAACTGCTCCAAAGGGTTAACAGATTTTCCATGAATAATTCCCCTTATGCGATAGTAAGCATCGTTTCGCCCACCGTAATTGCGTCACCTTCTCGAACAAGAATGTCCACGATTTGCCCATCTTGAGGTGCGGAAACATTGGTTTCCATTTTCATCGCCTCTAACGTTAAAACGGTCTCCCCTGCTTTAACCCGTTGTCCTTTCGTTACCGGGATTCTGATCACATTTCCAGCCAAGGGGGCATTAATAGCCTGGGTAGTTTGCGGCACTGCGTCTTGAGTGTTGGTGATCGAGTCATGGATCGTAAGCGACTTTATTCCCGAGACATCGCCCCCTTCTGAGACGGTGACGGTGTACTGTTGGCCTTCGACCTCCACGGTGTAGATCTCATCACCTTTTGAGTCGGTGGGTGCGTTGCTAGAGGCGCGTCCTGTTGGGACTGGTTCGAACTCAGAGGGGTTGCCACGGTTTTGGATAAAGTTCAGCCCAACTTGAGTAAACAGTGCGTAGGTAAGCACATCATCGATTAGGTCGTCTCCGTCTTTGGTTGTAAGGTCATGTTTGCCAACTAAGGCATTAAACTCGGATTTAAGAGACTCCATTTCGGGGGCAATTAAGTCTGCTGGTCGGCAGGTGATTGGCTGTTCGCCGTCGTTTAAGACCTTAGATTGAATCGTCTTATTCACAGGCGCTGGGGTTGCTCCGTATTCACCTTTCAGAACTCCGGCTGTTTCCTTCGCAATATTTTTGTATCGCTCACCCATGAGTACGTTGATGACGGCTTGTGTACCAACGATCTGAGAAGTCGGTGTGACTAAGGGAATAAATCCTAAGTCCTCTCTAACACGAGGTATCTCTGATAACACGTCATCAATTTTATCTTCGGCACCTTGCTGTCTAAGTTGATTTTCCATATTAGTCAACATTCCGCCCGGTACCTGAGCTACTAATATTCTTGAATCTACTCCACGCAAGGAGCCTTCAAATTGCGCATATTTTTTTCTTACGACACGAAAATAAGCACTGATTTCTTCGAGCTTTTTGATGTCTAAACCGGTATCGCGCTGGCCACCTTCAAAAATGGAGACCACCGATTCTGTGGCGGAGTGTCCGTAGGTCATCGACATTGAGGAAATCGATGTATCGACATTGTCGATTCCCGCTTCAACGCATTTCGTAATGGTTGCGGTTGATAGACCAGTGGTTGCATGAGCGTGCAACTGAATCGGGATGTCTACGGTCTTTTTAAGTTCGGTGACGAGCTCATACCCTACGTACGGTTTGAGTAAACCTGCCATGTCTTTGATGCAAATGGAGTCAGCACCTGCGTCCTCAAGCTCCCGAGCCATGTCGAGCCAAACTTTTGTCGTATGAACTGGGCTCACTGTGTAAGACAGGGTGCCTTGAGCGTGCTTGCCTACGTTGGTTACCGCTTTGAGAGCCGTTGTGATGTTGCGCATGTCGTTCATGGCATCAAAGACGCGGAATACATCAATTCCATTGATGGCGCAGCGCTCGACGAATTTTTCGACGACGTCATCCGCATAATGCCGATAGCCCAATATATTTTGTCCTCTGAATAGCATCTGCTGGGGTGTGTTGGGCATGACGCGTTTAATTTCTCGGATACGGTCCCAAGGGTCTTCCCCTAAAAAGCGGATGCAAGAGTCGAACGTGGCTCCACCCCAAGATTCCATAGACCAATAGCCAATGTCATCAAGTTTCTCTGCAATGGGAAGCATGTCGTCAATGCGCATACGAGTGGCGAGTAGGGATTGATGGGCGTCGCGTAATACTACTTCGGTGATGCCTAGTTTTTTATTTGTCATGATAGTTTGAATCTGTTCGGAGGCGTCATTACTTACTTGCACGGTGCTCGGCAATGGCTTTTTCAATAGCGGAAATCACGTTAGCGGGTGGCAGTGATTCGTTTGAAGGCGCGGCGTTATTTTGCGCATGTTCTTGCGGAGAGTCCGGTGCTTCTGGGGTTAGAGCTTTAACTAATTTCGACATCATATTGGTTGCGAATACCAATATTGTCAAAAATACAAAGACGGTGCCCATGCCGTACAGCATGAGGCTGACCCCTTGGTCGATTAGCGAGGTTTCCATTATCTGAACCAATTTTCTGGGCGTGAGCGATAGAAATGCCCGTTGGAAAGTACCAATGAGTTTACCTTATTTATCCAGAGCGCTTAAAGATAATTAAGAGACAGTTGTCAGGAAGTCGTACGCTATCTAACCTATTTTGACCTCATAGCTGGATCGTCCAATACTCAATCCTTGATAAAAAAATAATCACCAAGGAGAAAACATGATTGCAAACCAAGTTGTCAATGGCTCATTAGAACTATCCAAAGGTATTGGCATAGTTAAAAGAACGAGTAGTTTAACCGGGGCTGCAGCGGTCACATTCGGCTTATTGTTTGTTATGACGCAGCTAATTGACAATGATATGGCACCCCTTGAAATAGCGAAGGAGATTAGCCTTCCCCAGTTTACTCCTGAAGTCATTGAGGAGAATGTAAGGGTGATTGACATAGTGCGTCCGGTGGTGGACGAAGCGCCTAGAATGAAGGTTGAATATACGCTTCCGGATATGGCAATAGACACAGGGCTAGATAGATTACGATTTAGCGAAGAACCTGGAAGTGCAATGGATATGAATCATTTTAGGCTTCCTAGCGGCATGGCGTTGGTGCCCATTTCACCTCAGTTTCCAGACCGTGCTGCACAAATGGGTTTATGTGGTCAGGTCCTGGTGCAGTTTGATATTGGAAACGACGGGGTACCAATGAATGTCGCAATCTTGGAAAGCAGCAATCGAATTTTTAATAAAAATGCACTGAGAGCGGTTCAGAAAGCGCGTTACAAGCCAGCGGAGCTAGCAACGGCTGGGCAATCGCCAATGGTGGTAGGAAAGCAAGAGAAAATAACGTTCAAATTAACCGGAGGGTGCTGAAAGTAGGCTTTAAACGTACAGTGCATGTTCTATCTCTGCGGCACTGTACGTTGATCTTGAGATCATTCAACTATTGAACTTTAAGGCCGTTCGCGTCCCGTTGTTCTAATTCACAGCGTCTATTGGTGCATAGCGCTGCAGGTTTTGGTTCGTATTGACAGTTACTCATCATCTGATTTTGTTCGTTAATTTTTCGTGCTAACTTTTTCGAATCAGACGCTAGAATTTTGAGCTTATCTAGGTTAGATTGCTCGAGCTGTAAAGAGTAGGGCATATAAGAGCTCGGGCCTCCGCACGGTTTTTGCCCAATGGGTAATACCGAGCAGTGTGCGTCTGTTTCGCATGTTCCTTCTTCTGTAAGTGAGCCGATGCTCGAATGTATTTGTTCGAGTTTAGATGCCATCTCGTCAGTGCTAAGCATGTTCTTCTTAGTTTGCTCTGCTGAGCCTCCGGCAATGGCGTTCGCCGTAAACAACAGAAAAGTAAGAATCGCTATCGACTTGAAATGAAGTAATTTAGTTGTCATTTTAAAACCTTGTCATTTATAGACGTTTGAAGTTAACGGATAAATGCACACGCGGCTTGATATAAATACTGACAATCGAGCACACCGGCTGTCTCTCGTATCGAATGCATAGCCCATTGTGGCGCGCCCAAATCTAAGGTTTCTATGCCAAGTTCGGTTGCTGTAATTGGGCCAATTGTGCTGCCACACCCCATATCGGACCGAGTTACAAACTTCTGAATTGGGACGCCAGCTTCTTCACATCGCTTCTGGAATTTAGCTGAACTGACGCTGGTTGTGGCGTAACGTTGATTTTGATTAATTTTGATGACTGGCCCCTTATTTATAATAGGGCCGTGATTTTGGTCGTGTTTGTCAGCATAGTTCGGGTGGATGCCGTGCGCATTGTCACATGACAGCATGGAAGAGCGACCGATTACTTGGGTCAATGCTGACGCTTTACCATCAACGATACGCTCTAATACATTGCGCAAAAATGGCCCTTGAGCGCCGCAAGCTGACGCAGAGCCGACCTCTTCATGATCCGTTGAGATAAACAAGCTGGCTTGGTCGCCGACTGTGTCAATTAAGGCTCTTGCACCAATGTAGGTGCTTAGTAGGTTATCGAGTCTTGAAGCACATACAAACTCATTGTTGATGCCCACAATACTAGGGGGCTGAGTGTCGTAAGCTGACAATTCGAATTCAAAAAGTCGATCAAAGTCTTGTGTGCATAACTCAAGCAGTAAGTCCTGGAAGGATTTTCCATTGCTAGTGCCTAGAATTAGCGGGAGGTGTTGTTGGGCATTAATAGCTCGTTTGGTGTTTGCGTCTCGGTCTAGATGGATCGCGAGGTTGGGTATCGTCGCTACTGGTCGTTTGAAATCCACAATTTCACTCACAACGTTTCCTAATTTATTGACGCCGCTTACTCGGCCTGCAATTGATAAGTCGCGATCTAACCAGGGGTGGAATAGTGCACCCCCATAAACTTCAACGCCTAATTGTAGATAGTCAAACTTCTCGATTTCAGGATTGGGCTTGATTCGAAGGCATGGGCTGTCTGTATGTGCTCCAACCATCTGAAGTCCAAGGTTGACATCTTTTCCTGTTCTAAACGCAATAATAGAAGAATCATTACGAGTGACCGCGTAGCTGGCATTTGCTTCAATAAGCCACTCATCATCTTCATTTAGATGCGTGAAACCCGCCTCCAAAAACATGGTGAGTGCTGTCTTAGTCGCGTGAAATGGCGTGGGAGATTGCTCAATGAAGTGGCATAGGCCTTTTGCAATTTGATTTTGCTCGGTCGCGGAAGGAGTTGGCATGATGACAAATATGTTTGGGTTGGTGTTAATGACGCTCAGAAGGCCCTATTATACGCATGTATTTTTCAAAAGAGCGTTAGCCCATGTTCTATTCAATGTTACTCATCGCTGCGGTTGCGGCACTTTTATACGCAATGAAGCGCTGGCAGGCGTTACCCGAGGATCAGCGCAAGGGCTTTGCCTTTAAAAGTGTTCTTTGGGCGGCAGCGGTGATTATTATAGCCTTGGTATTAACCGGCAGAGCGCACTGGCTAATGGGCGTGTTGGCAACCTTAATTGCGTTGGCTGGTCGAGCTGTTCAATTGGCGCAGTATGCGCCGATGTTTAAAAAGATTTTTGGCGAATTTGATGGAAACGGCGCTGAACAAACGGTTACCAAGAGCTCCGGCTCCATGAGTCGTGATGAGGCGGCTGAGATATTAGGGGTTGACACAGCGGCGTCAGTCGAAGAAGTCAGGCGAGCGCATAAAAAACTGATGCACAAAATCCATCCGGATCACGGCGGAACAGATGCACTTGCTAAGAAAATCAATCAAGCTAAGGAAGTTTTAATTGGCTGATTGAGTCAATGTTTTGAGCTTTGGTTTATCTAACTTATTGTTGTGTAAGGCTTTTGCGCCCCAATTGTTTATGATTTAGAAAGGAGTTTCTAATTAGGGCGAGAATTCTAAAACCGTTCGATAGAATTTCCACATCGACGTTATTCACATTAATTTTTGGGAGACCTAACATGGCCGCTAAAGAAACTGCTAAAAAAACATCAGCAAAAAAAGTAACCACAAAGAAAACACCTGTAAAGAAAGCATCAGTAAAAGCTAAGAAGGAAGTAATCGAAGCGGTAGATGCTGTTGAGAACGTTGTGGAAACAGCCGCTGAGTCTGTGATCGCAAAAGTAAGCAAAAATGTTGAGCAAGCTCAAGATGTGGCA
The DNA here is from genome assembly GCF_040366405.1 of Arenicella sp. 4NH20-0111. NCBI lineage: Bacteria > Pseudomonadati > Pseudomonadota > Gammaproteobacteria > Arenicellales > Arenicellaceae > Arenicella > Arenicella sp. 4NH20-0111. The sequence continues at coordinate 151,022 of NZ_BAABWF010000007.1, read as the reverse complement.
AAAAATGTTTGGTACGCTTATTTAGGTGCTGCCGGCTTTGCTGTTGAGGAAGTAACTTCTCGGGCGACTAAAGTAACTGAGGAAGTTCAGTCTCGATACAACAAGCTAAATAAAGATGGTCAAGACTTTGTACTTGACTTGGTTTCTCGTGGCGAGAAAGTTCAAGACGAAGCTGAAACTCGTTTGAAAGAAGGCCGTGCTTCAATCGAAGAAAAAATCGACGAAGCAACAAGCAAAGTCTTTCAGGTAGTCGACGTCAAAGCGCGTTGGGAAGATTTATCTGATCGTTTAGAAGGTTTACGTGAAGGCTTGAAAAAGTCTGCATAGCATTCTATTGAGTCAGCACTATTGACTCATAAAGGCTCGCCGTATGGCGGGCCTTTTTTGTATCTAAAATCTACGGTGGCTATTGACTGCCAAGTATTGGTAAACTGCATCCATGGCGAAAATGCGAACACGAGACCTGATTCTAGAAGTAGCTTTGGTGCTACTAAACGAACGGGGAGAGAGTATTGTAACAAGTGTGGATCTGGCTCATGAAATGAACATAAGCCCAGGGAACCTCTATTACCACTTTAAAGGAAAGGAGGAGGTCGTTGAGGAGCTGTATGCCCAATTTCATGCTACGACGCTGATCGCGCTACAGGAAATAGCCTCGCAAGCGAGAGGTGATACCAAAGAAACACTGGCCGGATTAAGTGTTATCTCAGATATATTGCAGCAGTTTAAGTTTATTAGTCAGGACTTGCTGGGTTTACACGAACGTTACAACAGTTTACGAGATTCTATTCAAAAGTTACTCTTTCTACTAAGCCAGACGATAACCGGTCTCGTCGGGCTTGTTATGGATCGGGCGAAAGTGACTGATTCTAGTAACGCCGCCAAACTTCTTGCCGGTAACCTTTTATACACGCTTATCCATTTTGGAAGCTACAATGACCTGCTTGGTATTGAGAGCCAAGACGCAACGATAGAGGAACATCTGTATTTGCACTTTTTGCCATTTATAGATGATTGATAATGACAGGAAATAAGAAATATTGTGAGTAAGATTCAAGTTTGTAGGGCACACGATCTGAGTGGCGAAGAGTGCCAAACCTTGGCTGAGGAGCTGCTTAATAAATTGGTGGATAAGTTTGGTGGAAGCTATCAGCCAGCCGGCGTTAACTATTCATATCGTCATACGGCAGGGGTCACGGCCACGGTTGAACCAAAGGAAGATGAGCTGATAGTGAATGTCAAATTAGGCATGATGGCCAGAGCATTTGCACCCCAATTGGAGTCTGAGATGAATAAAGTGTTGGACGAATACCTGGGATGATTGGGGGGTCTTAAGTGCAATTAGAATAGGCATTCTAATTAGAGGGAAAATTCTAGAGTTCAACGCTACACTGATGTCATCTAAACGTGACAATTATTTTCTAGGTGAGCCCAAATGGCAGATACAAAGACAACTCCTCAAGCAGATATTAAGCCAGCTTCAGAAGCGAAGCCCGCAACGCAAGCTAAACCGGCGGCTGAAAAAAGCGCGGCTAAGACTGAAGTGAAAAAGGTTGCTAAAAAGGCAACCAAGAAGGTCACCAAAAAAGTGACTAAAGCTAAGCCTGCTGTTAAGAAAGCCGTTTCTGACACTGCCGCTGAGACTAAGAAAAAAGCGGTAGTCGCTAAAAAGAAGGTGGCAAAAAAAGCGACAGCTACTAAGAAAGCGGCTGCTAAGACGGCTACAGCAGCTAAAAAGACGGCCACAAAGAAAGCAGGAACGGTTAAGAAGAAGGCAAGTAAAGCAGCCACTAAAGCTAAAAAGACAGTAGATCAAAAAGTGTCTTCAGCTAAAAAGAAGGCTGAGACGGCTGCAAAGACTGAAGCCAAAAATGTGGAAGATCGGATTGCGCAGCTTCAAGACATTATTAAAGACAATCTCGAAGGACTAAATGAGACGGGTGATAAAGCCGAAGCCTTAGCCAAGAACATATGGTTAGCTGGCCTTGGTGCGTATTCAAAAGCGTATGAGGAATTGTCCGAACGCTATGAAGATGTTCAAGACCGAGTTGAAGAGATCAACGAAGAAGGCCAAAAGGTCTTTGGTGACCTAGTTAAACGAGGCCAGGATATTCAAAGTGATATTGAAGGGCAAGTGAGCAAAAATAAAGAGACTCTTGAAGAACGAGTAGAAGAGTTTCGAACGCGTTTCGGCGGTGGATTATCAAGTATTGTTGATATTCCTGTGCGTCTTCGAGAAGCGGCTGAGAAAGTGGAAGAAATAGGTAAGAAGCTTCGCGGGAAAAAGTAGAATTACCTAATTAGAAAGTCTAAAAAAGCCATGCTTAGCATGGCTTTTTTGCGTTTGAACTAGTCTTAGGAAAACGTTATTTTTCACCAACTATTTTTAACGTTTTATCTCCGTTACGTCGTTTAGGTTGCGCAGACCTTTTGGACTTGATCACACTGTTGTCGAGTTCTTCAACTAACCGATTTAGTCTTTTACTTATATGTGTTTGGATTCTAATTCGCTCAATTAAGGGCCAGGTTTGGCGTTCACCTTCGGACAAAAGCGCCATTACCTCTTCGCTGTTGCGAGCAGCGAGTACTTTGGCTGGGCTCAGGAAGCGATTCGACGGTAGGATGTTGATATCGCCAATGTAGGTTTGGGAAACAAGAGATATATATCCGTCGATAACTTTGTTGATATAGGCATCCTTTGAAATCGGACGTTGCAGCAAATGCGCTGCGGCTAGGCCCCAGTCTTTCATGGTGCTTAGTGCTGTTTGTCCCAAGGTGTTTAAAATGCCTTGTTTACTCTTTTCATTGCTTATGAAGGGTAAGGCAAGAGGATTGGTTTGGCTCACTATAAAGTGATTCACTCCATATAGCCTCGAAAGTCGTTTCATTGGTAGGTCTTCACTTAAAGAGCCATCTACCCATTTTCGCGAGGGCAAATATGGGACTCGCTCACCATGTACGTTCTTCGCCGCTAAAGAGACTGGCGGGAATACCCCTGGAATACAACAGGAAGCTAATACAGCTTCGCGCAGCATCACATTGGGTGATGTGATGGCATTCAACAAGCGAGACTTTTGGTGTGTCTCTGATGGAGTAATTGAAATATTGATATTCAATCCAGAGATTTGATATGCCTCTTGAAACGTAACGTCTGGGATTATTCGTTCTATGATTCGAATTAGGTCTTGCTTGCGGAGGTTTCGTTTTTTACCCGGCGCAAGGTTACGGACAATGGATTTAATATCATCTTCAAACTCTAAAAACTCGGGTTCGAATATCTCACCAAGGGCTTCTGGTGCTCGTGATCCGGCTACCGCGGCGATCAACGCGCCGCCACTGGAGCCTGAAATTACGTCTGGAATGAGATTTTGTTCCCAAAGCGCTTTGAAAACGCCCACGTGGAAAAACAAAAAGGTTCCGGAGCCGCTGAACATCAGAGCCGATTGTCCAAAACACAAATGGGCTCGATGGAAAAAATCGACTTTTTCAGCGGTTGAAATTCCTTTCACCTTTGGCTTGCCGATGTGCTCGAGTGCGGAGGATACTTCGTCAACATAATCAACGATAAGTTGTTTCGTTCCAAACTTGGCTCGTTGGTAGAGTGAAGAGCTGCCCATGCCCCCTAAGTTTCCATGGATGCCTTCATTGAGTGTAAAGAGCAAGCCATGGTTGTCGTTATCTCGACGCATGGCTTTCAAGATCTCAAGCCTACGTTGAATAGCCGCATAATCGTATCGCCGACTTTTAATGTTTTGTTTCCATGAGGCTGCCCCGCTGCGCTCGTCATGCGCAATAGCAGCCTCTTTCCATTGTTCGTAGTTTTCGGCTTCCGCCATTTTACGTTCTAGTGCTCTAGACATACTAATTATCATGTTGTTTTTCCTCGCTTTATCCTCTTTAACAAGAGTTGAACGGATAGCGATGTTATGTTGGCCCCGGGTGTTACCGTGGGTAAATTTTCTTTATTATATTTTGCTTATCGCCGAATAGAGTTCAATAAACTCCAAGGTGATTTTGTGTTTGGCATCGAGGAAAATCAGAGGCGTGTGTTGTGCATGAGATTCCTTAACTTTGACGGATGAGGAAATAAAAGGCTCTATCAGATTGAACTTTGATTTAGCTAATTCCTCTACCGCTAATTGTGGTAATTTGGCGCGCGCCTGAAATTGATTAACTATTACACCTTCGATTTCAAGCCTTGGGTTATGGTCTTCTACTATTTCTTCTAATTCATCCATAAGATCAATCATGGCATCACGAGCGAATACATCGCAATCGTAAGGTAGGAGACAGCGATCTGCCGCGATCAATGCTGACAGTGTAAAGAAATTTAAGGCAGGGGGAGTATCGATGTATATCTCGTCAAATTCTTCATGAAGGTTATTTAAAAAATCACGAAGTTTGTAGATCTTATGTTTTGCCTCTAACTTTGCTTCTAGGTCGACTAGGGTATAACTTGCAGAGATCAACGACAGATTTTCGAATTGCGTTTTTCGGATGTAATCTTCAGAGGTGAAATCACGGTAATTACGAGAGATCGTCGATTCCATAAATTCGGCGATACCCACCACATTATCCTTGCCGTCATGGCCTAAATAGGATGTGGTGTTGGCCTGAGGATCGAGATCGACAACCAGAACATTTTTGCCCTTGCTTGCGGCAATGGCTGCTAGGTTACAGGTTATCGTCGACTTTCCTACGCCACCCTTACGGTTAAAAACTACTCGTTTCATAAGTTCTGCCTTTGTTAATTACCAATATATCGAGATCTAGCGCGCAAATGAACTCGATGAATAGTCTCTTAATCAAACTCATTCTATCTTAAAACGAATAGATGCATGATTAAAAGGGCCAGAAACTCAGCCCAATTAGAACTCGCTTTCTAATTGGGCTCTTTGATACAACTGTCTAATTTCTATCCGTTTAAGCTCATTAGCATACGTTTATCAAATGCCGTTAGACTGGTGAGTTCTCCAGCCTTAACGCGGTTTGCCCAATCTGGATTGGCAATCAACGCTCTTCCGACGGCGACTAAATCAAACTCATCATTATTTAACATTTTCAACAGACCGTCGAGACTGGCAATTTCTCCATCTTTAAACGTTGTTTCACCGCCTTCAGGTAAGAAATCAGCGTTTAGACTGACGGAACCAACCGTAATAGAGTCTTTGCCGGTGAGTTTTTTACTCCACCCTGCCAGGTTTAGGTCGCTGCCTTCAAATTCAGCCTCCCAAAAACGCCTTTGAGAGCAGTGGAATATGTCGACCCCAGCGTCAACTAAATGGGATAGAAACTCCCCCAACTGTTCAGGTGACTCGGCTAACCGAGCGCTATAGTCTTGTTGCTTCCATTGAGAGAATCGAAAAATAATCGGAAAGTCGGGACTGACACGAGCACGTATTCCACGCACAATTTCACAGGCAAATCGAACTCTGTTTTCGAGGCTGCCTCCATACTCATCATCACGAGCATTGGTTCCCTCCCAAAAAAATTGATCTAAAAGGTATCCGTGGGCACCATGCAGTTCGATGGCATCAAATCCAATTTTTTCGGAATCGACGGCGGCTTGTACAAAGGACTCAACGGCTTCCTCTATGTCTTTTTTGCTCATCGCGTGCCCAGTAACCTTGCCCGGAAAGGCCATTCCTGATGGGCTGTAACCAGGAGTATCGCCGCCGGGTTCCACGCCAGGTTTACGTATGCCGCCTACGTGCCACAATTGCGGAGCAATTTTTCCACCTTCAGCATGAACTGCGTCGATGACCTTCTTCCAGCCAGCTAAAGCCTCTTCACCAGCGACAAAAGGCACATTGGGGTAACCACTTGCGGCTTTGTGTCCGACGCACGTGCCTTCAGTAATGATTAAACCAACGCCGCCAGCGGCTCGGCTTCGATAATATTCGACTACATCGTCATTAGGAACGTTGCCGGGCGACATGCTGCGGGTCATAGGGGCCATTACCACACGGTTGGCAAGTTCAAGGTTGCCCAGAGAATAGGGCGAAAATAATTCTGACATTGTGTTTCCTACAATTTATGGTTTCAATTACCTTAAATAAGGTCTATTGCGATTTTTGCTAATACTTTTACTTTGGCGCCATATTCAGCGGCTTTTGCACTCGAAGCAGTGCCCATTTGTCTTCGTTTTTCGATTCCTTGGCAGATCGCAGCAAGTCTAAAGAGACTGAACGCCAGATAGAAATTCCAATTACCGATGGTGTCGTAGCCCATTCGTTCGCAGTACGTTTGAACGTACTCTTTTTCACTGGGAATTCCGAGTTCAGTTAAGTTGGCACCAGCTAAACCAGGTAACCCTGCTCCGCCTGGCATGTGGTATTGCATACACTGATACGCTAAATCCGCGTACGGGTGACCTATCGTGGAGAGTTCCCAATCTAAAAGGGCGATGACCTCGTTGCGCTCATTATGAAACATCATGTTGTCGATCCTGTAGTCTCCATGAGATATCGAGACTTTGCCATCGTCTGCGGGCGTGTGTGTTGGTAGCCAATCTATGAGTGCGTCCATGTCGGCGATTTGACTGGTTTCTGCTGCTCGGTATTGTTTAGTCCAAGTGCGGATTTGTCGTTCGAAGTAAGACCCTTTTTTGCCAAAATCGCCCAGACCGACCGCGTTAATATCTACTTTGTGTAACTCGGCTAAAACGCGATTCATTTCCTGATAGATTTGAGTTCGTTCTTGCGGGGTGCTCTCGGGTAAGGTCGGTTCCCAAAGTACTCGACCATCCATGTGCTCCATAACGTAGAACATGCTTCCTATGATTTCGTCGTCGTCGCACAAATGCAGCGCGGCGGCCACGGGGACATTTGAATTGGCGAGTGCTGATAAGACTTTGAATTCCCGGTCAACCGCGTGCGCGCCAGGGAGCAATTTACCGGGGGGCTTTCTACGCAGTACATAACTCAGAGTGGGTGTAGTAAGTAGGTAAGTGGGGTTTGATTGACCGCCTGCAAACTTTTTGCTTTTCAGTGGTCCTTCGAAGTCTGGTATGTGTTGGGCTAGATATTGCGCCAGTTTTTTGTTGTCTAATTCAAAGGTGTCAGTCATGGTATCTTGTTGTTTTATTTGAAAGTTTTCGCCAGCATGTTGGCGTTATTTTGAACCAAACCTTAAACGCTCGCACAAAGTTGGCGGTTTCTTGGTAGCCGAGATAATACGCAATGTCGGCGATGTTAAGGTGAGTATTGAGTAGCAAATCTGTTGCTTGCTTACGACGAGCTTGTTCGAGAGCTTTTTTGTAAGAACTGTCCTGATCATGCAACCTTCTAGCAAACGTCCGAGGGCTAAGAGCTAATTCGTTAGCGAGGCATTCTAGACGAGGCAGCTCCTTGGGTTGACAGGTTCCAGCATGGCATTCGTTAAAAAATTGATCAAAGCGAAATTGCACCGTTTCTAGTGGGCTCAAATTTTGGTGTTGGGCTTGTTTGAGTTGTTGGCATTTAGCCAGATTGGTTCGGTAAGTGCCTGGGTCAGAAAGAGGTGAGGCAATTTGCCCCCAAGACGCTGGAATACTGAATGAGTTTTCGTCAGCTCCGTATTCGCAAGTAACGCCATAATACTCGTCGAGCTTTTTAGCGTAAGAGGGGCTAGGGTAAGCGAAACGAATCCTTGCATGGTCTCCACAAGAGTGGGTCATGATATTTTCGACCAATCGTTTGGTGATCCTAATTCCCGCTTCAATTAACCACCGCCCCGCGAGGTCAGATTGAGTATTATCGATGGCGGTGACAACCAGCCGCTGATCACGTTCAAGTAGTTCGCTTCTGTACGCAGTGGAACGGATGCCGGAATAGTTAGTTAGGACTTTGAGAGCGGCCTTAAGATGCGGAGCGCTGAGTACCGCAAACCCCAGGGGGCCATGAGTTTCACTACCTAACTGACCTCCGAACTTTATTACCCAAGAGTCTAACCCGGCGTTGGAGAATGCCTCGAACACAGGTTGAAGCTGTGAGCCAGTTAGGTACTCTGCGCCAAATAGTTCGGTGTACCTTGGTCCAAACGTGTCTTCGAGCACGGCCTTGAGCTCAGGCTCGTTTAATAACAGGCGCAGATAGGTTGTGGCAATGACGTAGTCGTTTGAACTCATTAATTAGAGAGTACCTCGCGAATCAGTAATTGGCAATTAATGACAATAAATTTGTCAGTTATTGAATTTGGGGAGTTGAGAACGGCGTTTATAGTGATTGCATGAGAATTTAATCACAGGCAGAGATCCATGCTTTACACCGTCAATCATTCTGATAAGGGGCTTATCGAGTATCGTGAATCCAAACGATGGCTTTGGTCGTTGGTCATTCTATTTATAATGATGCCGTTACCAGTTATCGCCATTTACCTAGAGTATGAAACCCCTTGGGTCTTGATTGCGCCTTTGTTCGTCACTTATCTATTACTGCCTGTATTGGATCTTCTAGTGGGGACCGATAAGAATAACCCGCCTGAAGAGTTAGTTGCCAAGCTTGAAGCCGACCCTCATTACAATACCTTGTTAAGGTTATGCATTCCTGCGCACGTGATTGCTTTGGTAGCGAGTGCTTGGCTGGTGGGAACGCAAGATATCGGAATTGTTTTTGTGCTTGCTTTCGCTGCCGTAATGGGAATGTACAGCGGGTTGAGCATTAATACGGCGCATGAAATTGGGCATAAAAACACAAAAGCAGAGCGGTTTCTTTCACGTGTCGCGTTAGCGGTAACAGGGTACGGGCACTTTTGCATTGAGCACAATGTCGGGCATCATCGAGACGTGGCAACGCCATTGGATCCAGCTAGCTCGCGAATGGGGGAATCGATCTACCGGTTTATATTACGGGAAATTCCGGGGGCGGCTAAGCGAGGTTGGTTAGAAGAGTCTAAGCGTTTAAAGAAACGCAATCAAAAAGTATGGAGTTTAGACAATCATATCTTGCAATCCTATTTGATGACACTGGTTCTACAAGGCGGTCTTATTATTTTGTTTGGCTGGATTTTGATTCCGTTCTTTCTAGTGCATAATTTCTTCGGATGGTTTCAGTTAACGAGCGCAAATTACATAGAACACTATGGTTTACTGAGAGAGAAGAAATCGAATGGCCGATATGAGCGTTGCCAACCGCATCACTCATGGAACGCAAACCATTACGTCAGTAACTTGTTGCTTTTTCAACTTCAGAGGCACTCTGACCATCATGCGAACCCGTCCAGAAGCTATCAGAGTTTGCGTAGTTTGGAGTCATTGCCTGAATTACCTACCAGCTACTTCGGGATGTACGTGCTGGCATACATTCCTCCATTGTGGTTTAGGGTGATGAACGAGCGTGTACTGAATGTGCCTCACATCAACGGGGATCTTGATAAAGTGAATATTGATCCTAAGCACGAAGCTAAAATACGCAAGCAATACGGGTAGAAACAAAGATCTAATAATGCAAAAAGGCTCGAACCGTTATCGGCTCGAGCCTTGATAGGCGTTGTTAAGCGCTTACTTCTAGTCCAGAGAAATACCTTTGCTTAGTCCTTCTCTGCGTTTGCGTTCCTTTGCTTCAAATTTATCTAGACATTTGTTTCGTTTTACCATTGAGCATTCTAGGTAGTTTGAAATTTCGGCGACAACGGCTCGAATTGCTTTACCTGCTGGTGTTTTCTTTTCGTTCGCCAAAGAGCCGCCAAAGCCACCTCGATTCAAGCCAACACTAAGGCCTAATCCACCTGAGCGCGCCTCAACCGTGCGAGTTTCAACGATCTCTCCTGTGGAAGAATCTACAACTCGCAGGTCAACCGCGATGTAGGCTTTTTTGCGTTTTCCACCCAGCGAGACACCTTTAAAAGAAAGGCCGCCGCCGGTGCTGTTTACATTCGATTCGAAAGAACTTACTGTGGCCGTGACCAAATATTGTGCCCCAACCATTTTCCCCATTTTCGCGGCTTTACTTCCACTGACGCGACCGGAGGCGGCAAGGTCTTGTTCGCCCAGAACTGAGGCGAGCTTTTCACGCTCGATCATCCTGAATTTTTTACCACTTGCGAGTTCATTAGTCAGCATTCCACCAAGCTCTCTACCGACATTTGAACCCCACCAATAGGCGCCTGTCGTATTGCGAAAGTCCAACACTGCCATGGTTGGTTTTTCAGCCGCCGTGGCTATGTTGCTGAGTAAACTGATTAGAATTGCAGAACAAATAATGCCGATCTTTTTCATGGTTCTCCCCGATTATATGAAGGTGTTTGTCACGTTAGATGGTCGTCATGACAGGGTGGTTAGGTTGGTTTTTGTTGTTTGAGAATTCGAGTTTAGCAACTTGAATTCAACTGCCAATATAATAGCGAGGTCTTGATAATTCATCATCCCCCATACGGGTGATATTAATGTCGCTTTTTAGAGAACCTGGTGACCACTTACGACGTCTGCATAAAATTGTCGTATTTAGACATGAGATTGGCTTAATCTTTTTTTGCGTAACGTTCGATCGCGCTCAAAATACCGCGCAAAATATTGAGTTCCAAGTTGTCTGGCTCGGCGCGCGTCACCAATTGCCGAATGCGTTGCATGGTTTCACCCTGATGCGGTCGAAGAAAGCTGATTTCTTTTAGAACTGTTTCGAGGTGACTATAAAGTCGCTCCATGTTTTCAGATGAAGGGAGGTCTCTCATCGGCGCTATAGGCGCCGTCACGGTTTGCGCGGTTTTGAAAATTTCATAGCTCAAAGTTTGAACCGCTGCGGCCATATTCAACGAACTGTAATCGGGATTAGCTGGAATTGTCAGGCGGTATTTTGCTAGCCGAATATCGTCATTATGTAAACCCATGCGCTCTGGCCCAAATATTACCGCGACAGGAGAGGATTGCGCCGCGCTGTTTAGACTGACGGCTGCTTCTGCTGGCAAGAGCGTGGGAAGATCGTATCCGCGTGGTCTGGCCGTACAAGCGACAACAACCGTGCACTCTGCTATGGCTTCCTCCAAGCTGTCGTAAACTCGAGCATTTTCAAGAACATCAAGAGCACCAGCTGCCATCTTATTGGCTTCAGGCGATGGGAATTCTTTAGGGTTTACTAGATGTAAACTATTGAGCCCCATGGTTTTCATTGATCTGGCAGCAGACCCTATATTGCCTGGGTGAAACGTACGAACTAATACAATACGGATGTTTGAAAGGCTCATCTTTTGACACTCAAATGAGCGCTATTAGAACCGATCAGTACGGGTCGATGCTAGGTTTTTCTTTATTGATTTAATATTGTCTTCCACTGATGTGCCCAGCTTCAGTGCGACGCTAGTCGCAAGCATGTCAATCACAGCCAAATGAATAATCCTTGAGGTCATTGGGGTGAACAGGTCTGTGTCTTCAGCGGTAACGGCATTCAATACGATATCGCATTGATTCGATAATATAGAGCCATTGGAAGTGATTCCTATCAGTTTAGCTCCTCGATCTTGTGCTATTTCCGCGTTTACGATCATCGCGTCGGTGCGCCCTGTATAGGAAATAAACACCGCAACGTCGTCAGACTCTAGCATGGAACACATCATTCTTTGATTTATAAAGTCTGTGTGAGAACTGACTGGCATTCCGAATCGAAAGAATTTGTGTTGCGCATCTAGCGCGACAGAGCTGGATGCGCCCATGCCGAAAAAGTTCACAGACTTACAGTGAGCGATGGAATCAGCGGCCTTGTCTAGAGATTCTGGATCAATGCTGTTCGCGAGAGACTGAATGCTGCCCTGAATTGACCCCATGATCTTTTGGATCACCATCGTACTGTCATCACCTTGGGTGAGGTTTTCGACAAAGAGCTGCCCATTTGATGAAATCTCTTGTGCTAAACGCAGCTTGAAATCAGGATACCCATCACAGCCAAGTTTATGGCAAAACCGGTTAACGGTGGGTTCACTGACCTCAGCGGTTGATGCCAGTAACGCGATGGATTGATGAATTACGGATGCCGGGTCAGCCAAAATTATTGCAGATAGCTTTTTATCCGATTTGCTTAGGCGAATGGTGTCGCTCTGCATTAACTGTAGTAATGATGCTTTAGCATGCATATCAAAATATCCTGTTTGCCACTGACACTTACTCGTGACGAATAGCCTTGCTCGAAGCCGAAGGTCCGATGCTGACACTTTGGCGACGAATTAATTGGTTCAATCTTTGCTCGAAGCTGAGTTCAAGTCGTTTTTTGTAATCTTCTTTCAATAATAAACGACAAACCAAGTTTTGATAAATAAAAAAGCGCTTTTGTTTGGATTCACATTTCAATTCAATATATTATATATATGATAATTAATGCCTTTCTCTGTAGTAAGATTACATTAAGAAGACAATGCTTCCTTTAAATTGTAATTTAGTTACATTTTGTGTTAAAGTTTAGCTTGAATTAAAGATCAGAGATGAAATCTTCATCTCGATCGACGCACTCGTTGGGTGCTGTTATTAAGGCCAGTAATCACTGTTCTTGTAATTAAACTACGTGTTTGTGACTCACACAGAGTGCAAGCAAGACGGATTTTCTTTAGGTGAGATATGTATAAAATCGCTATTAATGGTTTTGGTCGGATTGGCCGCAATGTACTACGTGCTATGTATGAGTATCAGAAACACGCAGACATTAAAGTAGTGGCAATTAATGATCTTGGTGAGGCTGCGATTAACGCGCACCTCCTTAAGTACGATACCGTGCATGGTGAATTTGCCGAGCAAGTAACAGTCGACGGTGATGATTTAGTCGTTGCTGGTGATCGCATCAAGGTATTAGCAGAGCGTAATCCTGCTGAGCTGCCGTGGAAAGAGTTGGGTGTAGACTTGGTGCTCGAGTGTACTGGTTTTTTTACAACTCGAGATGGCGCGCAAGCTCATTTGGATGCCGGCGCTGGCAAGGTGTTAGTCTCGGCCCCAGGAAAGGGCTTGGATGCGACAGTGGTATTTGGTGTTAATGACGATGTTTTGAGTGCTAATGACCGTTTGGTGTCGAATGCGTCCTGCACTACAAACTGCCTGGCTCCTATCGCTAAAGCATTGCATGACTCACTGGGTATTGAAAAGGGGCTTGCTAATACAGTCCATGCCTATACCAATGATCAGCGCCTTAACGATGTCTATCATACCGATTTACGCCGAGCACGTGCTGCGGCTCATTCGATGATTCCTTCAAAGACAGGTGCGGCGGCGGCCATTGGTTTGGTGGTTCCTGAGTTAGATGGCAAGCTGGATGGCTTGTCTGTTCGTGTTCCAACATTGAATGTTTCTTTATTAGACTTAACGGTAACCGTCGGGCGTGAGACTTCGGTTGAAGAGGTGAATGACATCTTGACGCGAGCTGCTGAGGCCTCTGCTGATAAAGGCGTGTTCAAGGTAAACACGTTGCCTTTAGTTTCAAGCGATTTTAATCATAACTCAGCGTCTAGCATCGCCGACATTACACAGACCCGTGTGTTTGGTGACATGGTTAAAATTTTGGCTTGGTATGACAATGAATGGGGTTTTTCTAACCGTATGATTGATACCGCTGCGCGCATGCTTGAGCTAGGGTCTGCTGTTGAATTGCAAAAAGCCAGTTAGTTGAGCTTGGAGAGCGCTTGTTGGTAGGCTCTTACTTGGTCGATTAAGTTGTTTGCGGGGCCCCCAATACGGGCTCCCCAATATGGGCTCTCAAATACAGGTATTTAGTTAGATAAGAACTAAATAGACCGTTTTTCGTGGAATGGACGTGTTGTTAGCAAGGATGCTATTTTATTTCAAGAAGGTTCACTTAGGTTTCTCCTGTCTTAACTCGTTCGGATATTTTTCATTGGGGCTAAGCTAAGTATCGACTAAAGTTGCATCACTGCCAGCAAGACATTGTTGGTAGGCTGAGTGCAAACATATGACATTAGTTAGCTATCCAAAACGCCTTCGAATCGATGCGAGTCGAAGGCTTGTCTTTGTGAGATAAGCGTAACTTCAAATAGAAAAGTATCCAAAACCAAATTTAGAAACCGTTAACTCGCCATTAAGATTCTCGACCCCTTGAGAAGGACTGGACGGCAGAGGTTTAATATTACTATTGCAGCGCCAGACGAGTGGTTGGTCACTAAGATTGTAAATAGCCAGGGTGGTCTGGGCATTGTGCGTGCGCTTGAAAACCAATAGTTGTTCAGGGGCATCGACAAATTCTATGTCACCAACCAATAAGGTCTGCTCACCTTTCCTCCACGCGAGAAAGGTTCTGTAAAAGTTCAAGACAGAATCAGGATTAGCGTCCTGCACCTCAACGCAATTATCGATATGACATTTCGCGACTGGCAGCCATGACGCTTTATCTGAAAATCCAGCGAGAGGCTCATCGCGATTCCAAGCAATAGGGGTACGACAGCCATCTCTGCCTTTAAACTCGGGCCAAAACTCGATGCCAAATGGGTCTTGTAGTTGATGTTGCTCGATTGGAGACTCGGTGTAACCCAGTTCTTCTCCCTGGTACACGCAAAGTGTGCCGCGCAAGGATGCCGCCATTGCCAATATCATTTTGGCAAACTCGTTACGATGCTCTCCAGTGCCCCAACGAGTTACCACTCTCGTGACATCATGATTGCTTACTGCCCAACAAGGCCAGCCTTCTCCGATAACGGCTTCGAGTTCGTTTACCGTGTTTTTGATATGGTTCGACGAAAATTCATCGGCTAAGAGTTCAAAGTTGTAGCCCATCTGTAGGCGTTTATTGCCTTGTGTGTACTCAGCTAAGGTTTTGAGAGAGGTCTCTGAATTTATTTCTCCGAGAGCGACAGACCCATCATATCGATCCAGCAATTCTCGAATCGATTCCATGAACTCTAGATTTTCCTCTTGTGTATTATCGTAGAGATGATATTGAGCTGCGTATGGGTTGTCGGAAGAAAAACCTCGTCCGGTGCGCTCCTTCTCAGGCTTGAACGGGTTGTCTCTTAATTGGCTGTCATGGTAGCAAAAATTGATGGCGTCCAGCCTAAATCCGTCCACTCCGCGCTTTAGCCAAAACTCCATCTCTTCTAGTATTTGTGCTCTGACTTGCGGGCAGTGATAATTTAGGTCGGGCTGAGATCGGAGAAAGTTATGAAAGTAGAATTGCTGACGGCCTTCATCCCACTCCCATGCGCCACCACCAAAAATTGAAATCCAATTATTAGGCGGATTTCCGTCACTATCCGCGTCCGCCCACACATACCAGTCGGCCTTGGGGTTAGTTTTTGACTGGCGACTTTCTGTGAACCATGCGTGTTGGTCTGATGTGTGACTCAACACTTGATCAATCATTATTCGAATCCCTTTAGACTTACTTTGAGCCACTAATTCATCGAAGTCTTCTAAGGTGCCAAATATTGGGTCTACGTCTCGATAGTCACTTATGTCGTAACCGAAGTCTTTCATCGGTGACTTGAAAAATGGAGATAACCATAAAGCATCGACTCCTAAAGACTCAATGTAATCCAGTTTCTTGATTACGCCCCGAATGTCGCCGATTCCATCCCCATTGGTGTCGCAAAAGCTTCTTGGGTAGACCTGATATATGACGGCACCACGCCACCATTGGCTGTTCTCGCCAATATACAGAGTTTCGGTGCTTTGCTTTGCATCAAGCTTAATTGCTACTTTTGATAATTCAGTCACGATAACAGCTTCTTTATTGCGTAGCCCATCCATTCTCATTCGTTTTTGGCGTTAAGCCAGTGACACCCTAATAGATCTAAATCATGAAATACGATTTCGACTATTGATGGCGAGCAAGAAATATCTGCGCTACTTATATATATAATTACATGTCTTTTATGTATGCGAGGTTAGTCTTTCCAATTATTGTTGCGTTTAAGTCGTGCTAAAAATTGCATCTAACTTTCGCATTACAGTCATTGAAATGTGAGCTCAAAAGCCTATAAATTGTTCTAAAACAATGTGTTAGGTGGTTTTTGAATAGCAAAGGCTCCCCGCTGTCACTTGATGTTAGTGCTAGTTGATGAAAATTTGGAGTCGTAAAACAGTTGAATACGTATGCATTCTGAATCGAGTATTATGAATACGTATGTAACGGCTTCCTTTGATATATCCCCATGAAATAGCATGTAGTCCTCATAATTATTAAACCCTGTCGAGAGGAAGATGATGAAAAATCACATAACTCATGTTCAAGCAGAAGCGACCAAGAAGCGTTTCCGTGCGACCAGCGTTGCTCTAGGTGTGGCGGCAGCTTTGATGGCTTCGGCTCCTGCTGTTGTAAACGCACAAAGCAATGTTGTATCTGAAAGTGGCGAGCTGGATGAAGTGGTCGTTAAGGGCTACCGTCGTAGCCTGCAAAATTCGTTTGCATTAAAAGAAGATTCACAACAAATTATCGAAGTGGTTACGGCTGAAGACATCGGTAAATTACCTGATGTCAGTATTGCGGAGTCATTGGCACGTTTGCCTGGCTTAGCCGCTCAACGGTTGAATGGTCGTGGTCAAGTAATTTCAGTTCGTGGGCTGTCGCCTGATTTTTCAACGGCATTATTCAATGGCAGAGAACAAGTGTCCGTCGGCGATAACCGCGGTGTTGAGTTTGATCAATACCCTTCCGAGTTATTGAGTGGCGTCGTAGTTTACAAAACACCAGATGCGTCACTGTTAGGGCAGGGCTTAGCTGGAACGTCAGACCTTCAAAGCATTCGTCCTCTTTCTCAGAATGAGCGTGTATTGGCATTGAATTTGCGTTACATCGTTTCCGACGAAGCGCTTAACTCTGATGGTGATGACGATGGGTATCGTCTGAATGCCACCTACGTGGATAAATTTCTAGACGATACGTTAGGCGTTGCTGTCGGTTTTGCAAGCCTGAATAGCCCAAGTCAAGGAACTGAGTTTCGAGGCTGGGGCTACCCTGATGTCGATGGTAATTTAGTGCTCGGTGGCCATGACTCATTGGTGCGCACATCAACGTTAGAACGAGATGCTGTGATGGCTGTGGTTGAATATCAGCCTACAGATCGTGTTGCACATACGTTTGATTTGTATTATTCGAAGTTTGAAGAAACCGATCTTTTACGTGGTGTTGAAGGTGGATTGCAATGGTCTGGTGCGCAGCTGCAACCCGGTTTCAATGCGACTGATGGGTTCATAAATAATGGAACTTACACGGGCGTAAAGTACGTTGTGCGTAACGACGTTGAGAGCCGAGATGCCGATCTTTTCGCCGTTGGGTATAAATTTGAGTATCAAGTTAATGACCAATGGGCTGCTACCGTTGATTTAAGTCATTCAAGCGTCGATCGAGATGACCAAATCTTAGAGAGCTATTCTGGCTTAGGACCTAGTGACCAAGGTTACGTTGGGGTTGCTAATTTTCGTGTGAATGAACGCGGTGCGTTCTTCTCCGGAAACAACATTAATTACAGCGATCGATCTCAATTCTCGCTCACCGACCCACTTGGTTGGGGCGGGGGTGCACCACAGGGTCAACAGGTAGGGTACCTAAATAGACCTTCAATTGAAGACACTTTGAATCAAATAACGATTAGTGCTGAGCGAAGTTTGGATGGGCCATTTAGCTCAATCGAAATCGGTGCGAATTTTAAAAATCGAGAAAAGTCTAAGATAGCGGATGAATTTATTCTTGATTTACCCGGCAATACTCGTGATAACCCAGTTAGAACCGGTGCGCTACCAACGCAAAGCGGAGTGGCGGATTTGAGCTTTTTAGGTCTTGGCAATTTGGCCACCTATGACCCTCGAGACGTTCTAAATTCAGGTGGTTTTCAACTGTTGCGCAATACCAATGCCGATGTTGCCATTAAAAGCTGGGTTGTCGAAGAAGATGTGTTGACTGGTTACGTCCAGGTTGGATTGGATACTGAGCTTTTTGGGAAATCACTCGCTGGTAATTTTGGGGTTCAAGTTATCCGGACCGACCAAGAATCACGGGCATTAGGTGCGGACAGCGCAAACGCTGCGATCGCGGCGCCTTTGGTTGGTGGCAAAAAATTCACTGAAGTTTTACCCAGTTTGAATTTGATCTACAGCGTCGCTGACAATCAATACTTGAAACTTGGGCTTGCTCGGACCATGGCTCGCCCTCGTATGGACGAGATGCGCGTGAGTCGCCAGTTCAGTTTCAATCCTCAATTGGTAAACTCCACGGATCCCAATATGTCTCCTTGGGGAGGCAGTGGCGGAAATCCTGAGTTAGATCCTTGGTTAGCTAACTCGTTAGACCTTTCCTACGAGTGGTACTTTGCTGACCGTGCAGGATATTTCGCCTTGGCGTATTTCTACAAAGACTTAGACAGCTATGTCTTTAATACGAATGAGCAGGTGGATTTCACTCCATTGTTGGGTACCATCGGTAACTTCCAACCAGTGCAAACAACGGGTTTTCTGAATAGGCCAGTTAACGGTGAAGGCGGGTCGGTTGATGGATTTGAAGCGGCTCTCACCGTGACCAGTGAAATGTTCACAGAGGCTCTACCTGGATTGGGCTTAACGATCAATTACACTAGTACGGATTCGGCTGTTAAGGCTGACCCTACTGACGAAGATACGATCACATTGCCTGGCTTGTCGGACAAAGTATGGAATGCAACTTTGTTCTATGAAATTGGCGGTTTCTCAGCGCGTGTCAGCCAACGTTATCGCTCGGACTTCTTGGGCGAAATTCAAGGTTTTGGTGCCGGTCGCGAGTTCAGAACCGTAGCTGAGGAATCCATTGTGGATGCGCAGCTAAGTTATGAAATCCAAGAAGGCCGATACGCAGGTCTTACGTTTTATTTGCAAGGCAATAATCTAAATGATGAACCGTTTGTGACTTACAACACACAGGATGACGCTCGTCAGATAGTCAATTATGAAAAATATGGCCCTACCTATTTGGTTGGTGCTAGCTATAAGTTCTAATCAAGAACTCTTGATCTGAATCTCCTTCGTTTGGCCCCCGTTATCACTCGATAGCGGGGGCCGTTTTTCAGGTAGGTATAAACTGTGTCAAACTGGCGGTTTGATCACTTTATCATTGGGCCGTTATGGAAAATATTCAACACATCGTAATCGTCGGTGGTGGAACCGCTGGCTGGATGACTGCCGCAGCGCTGGCAAAGATAATAGGGCCTCTGTCGAAGATAACTCTGGTTGAATCTGAGCAAATCGGCACGGTGGGTGTTGGCGAGGCCACCATACCAAGCATACGACTTTTCAATCAGTTGTTAGGTTTGGATGAAAATGAAGTCTTGAGAAAGACAAAAGGTACGATCAAGTTAGGTATCGAATTTACTAATTGGGGGCGCCTACGGAGCAGCTACCTACACGCCTTTGGCAACCTTGGCCTGGATTTGGGAATGGCCAAGTTCTATCAATATTGGTTGAAGCAGAAACACCAAGGGCGCGATTGCAGTTTATGGGACTATTCATTTAATGCTCAGGCAGCGAGGTTGAATCGATTTGAGCGAATTGAGCATATTGAAGGGACACCTCTAAGTGGCTTGACTCATGCTTTTCATTTTGATGCTGGTTTATACGCGCGCTATCTTAGGGAGCACTCCGAGAAGCAAGGTGTGGTAAGACTTGAGGGTAAAGTAAACCGAGTAACGTTAAATAGCGAAGACGGATCTATCGAGTCAGTGTCCCTAGAGAATAACGACATTATCAAGGGAGATTTGTTTATTGACTGTTCTGGTTTTAAGGCTTTGCTCATTGATGACGCTCTAAAATCCCGGTACGAAGATTGGACTCACTATTTGCCCTGCGACAGAGCGATTGCAGTGCCTTGCGAATCCGCGGGAGAGCTTCTTCCTTACACCAAAGCCACGGCTCGGTCTGCCGGATGGCAATGGCGCATACCGTTGCAACATCGAATCGGGAATGGCCACGTGTTCAGCAGTTCGTATATTAGCGACGATGAGGCTCAGGCCCAATTGATGTCGAATTTAGATGGCGCTCCGACAGCGGAACCTAAGTTGATTAAATTCACCACAGGCATGCGCAGAGAGGCGTGGGTGAAGAATTGCGTTGCGATTGGTTTATCGAATGGTTTTATGGAGCCCTTAGAGTCCACCAGTATTCACTTGATTCAGTCAGCCATCAGCAGACTACTTACCTTGTTCCCGAATAAAGAATTTTCTCAGCTTGAGATCGATGAATTTAATCGCCAAACCGCATTTGAGTTTGAATCTATTCGTGATTTTTTGATTTTGCACTACAAAGCAAACAGTCGCACAGATACTGATTTTTGGCGCGACTGCGCTGACATGACCATTCCTGAAAGTCTCAGTAACAAAATTGAGTTGTTTAGAGAAAACGGAAGGTTGTTTCGTAATAATGACGAACTTTTCACCGATGTTGGTTGGCTTCAGGTGCTTATTGGGCAAGAAATTAGCCCAAAAGGTTTCCACCCCATAGCCGACACAATTGAGGCTGTTAAGGTCGACAAATATCTAGATGATTTAAAACAAATTTTTAAGCGCGAGGCCAATAAACTTGGGTCTCATTCTGACTTTATAACTCGTTACGCAAGCTAAGTATGAAAACATTACTAATATTATTGTTCTTAACGTGCTGCCTCCAAGTAGGGGCACTATCCGCTCAATCGATCGAAAGAATAGAACCCCCATTCTGGTGGGCTGGAATGAATGAGCACTCACTGCAATTAATGGTGCACGGCAATGAGCTTGCAGGTAGTGAGGTGTCTTCAAGTTCAACCGACATTAAAGTGATCGGAGCCCATAGCCTGGATAACCCGAATTACCTATTCGTAGACTTGGATGTTGGCGCCGTGGACAGCCAATTGACGTTTACTTTAAACTTTTCTAAGGGTGACACCTCAGTTGCGGCCAGTTATGAGTTAAAAGCACGAAACACGGGTGAGAATAAGCAGGCAGGGTTCTCGTCAAAAGACGTCATTTATTTGGTTACACCAGATCGTTTTGTTAATGGCGATACAAGCAATGATTCGCTTTCACACTTAAGTGAAATAGCAAATCGCGATAATAAAGATGGGCGTCACGGCGGTGACTTGCAAGGACTTGAACATAGTCTGACGTATTTAAGAAACCTTGGTATTACAAAAATCTGGCTGAATCCATTGCAAGAAAACAATGAGCCTGCTTACAGCTATCACGGCTACTCGATCAGTGACCTTTATCGCATTGATGATCGATTGGGGGGCAATAAAGCACTTCTGAGTTTGGTTGAAAAAGCCAATGGTATGGGGATTGGGTTAATCATGGACACGATTCCCAATCATATTGGAGTGAACCATTGGTGGATGGACGATCTACCTAGTAAAAGTTGGATTAATAACGACACTAAGTTTACGCCGACATCGCATCGTAGAGAAACGATTCAGGACCCACACGCGTCTGATGCTGATAAAGTCGAATTTAACGATGCGTGGTTCGTACCCACCATGCCGGACTTAAATCAACACGTCCCTGAATTGGCGACCTATCTCATTCAAAACAATATTTGGTGGGTGGAATACGCCAGTCTTTCAGGGTTACGAGTAGATACGTTGCCCTATGCAGATAAGCATTTCACGAAGGAATTCAATCGCCGCCTGCTTGCCGAATTTCCTAGCCTGAATATCGTTGGTGAAGAGTGGTCTACTAATCCCGCCATCGTATCCTATTGGCAGAGCGGAAAGCGTAATCAAGATGGCTTTGATGGAGGTGTTCCGAGCCTAATGGATTTTCCGCTGCAAGAGGCTTTGGTGAATTCTCTGCTAAATGAAGAAGGCTGGAGCTCAGGGCTAATAGAGTTGTACGAGACAATCGCAAATGATTTTCAGTACCCAGATTCTAACAGTCTTGTAGTTATTGGTGATAATCACGATATGAGCCGGATATTTACCCAACTAGGTGAAGATCAAGCGCTTCTTGAAATTGCCTTAACCGTATTGATGACAACGCGCGGTATCCCTCAATTGTTTTATGGAACTGAAATCGCCATGAGCAATAAAGGCAGTGATGCGCACGGACTGATTCGCAGCGATTTCCCTGGTGGTTGGGCTGATGACGGTAAGAATGTGTTTACTAAAACTGGGTTATCAGCACTTGAGATATCAACCTTACGTTTTACTCGAAGCCTACTTAACTGGCGGAAAACATCCGACCCCGTGCACAACGGTAAGCTAAAGCATTTTTCGCCTAAAAAAGGTGTCTATGTCTATTTTCGCTACACAGAAAACAAGGCGGTAATGGTGGTCGTTAATAAGAACGAAGAGCCACTCAGCTTAGACTTATCTAGATTTACCGAAGTGATTGCCAATTACAACGTTGCTAAAGATGCTTTTTCTCAGGTTGAACAGCGATTGTCTGGTGACCTGACGGTGCCTGGTAAAAAGGCTTCGATCTACGAACTTCATTAACAAGAATTAGAAAATACACGAGAATAAACTCATGCAGCAAGCAAGTAATCGAGTGGTTAAGCCTGAACTTCATTTTTGGCAGATATGGAATATGTGCTTTGGCTTTTTAGGTATTCAGTTCGGCTTTGCCTTGCAGAATGGCAATGTTAGTCGAATTTTTCAAACCCTCGGTGCGGATATGGCGACCATACCAATTCTGTTCATCGCCGCTCCGTTAACCGGGTTGTTGGTGCAGCCGATCGTCGGGTACTTCAGTGATAAGACTTGGAATCGTTTAGGGCGTCGCAAACCATATTTTCTATGGGGAGCTATACTGACCACAGGAGCTCTAGTGTTTATGCCGAACTCTCCGTCACTATGGGTAGCGGCTGGAATGCTTTGGATATTAGACGCATCG
The DNA here is from genome assembly GCF_040366405.1 of Arenicella sp. 4NH20-0111. Lineage (NCBI taxonomy): Bacteria > Pseudomonadati > Pseudomonadota > Gammaproteobacteria > Arenicellales > Arenicellaceae > Arenicella > Arenicella sp. 4NH20-0111. The sequence goes on along the minus strand of NZ_BAABWF010000007.1, from coordinate 128,300 downwards.
ATTAACGTCACTATGGAGCCATTTCGAGCGTTTGTTGGTGACATGTTACCGCAAAAACAGCGTACCTTCGGCTATGTCATGCAAACGTTCTTTATTGGTATAGGAGCGGTGGTGGCCTCCGCCATGCCGTATGTCTTTACCGAGCTGGGTGTGGCAAACACTGCTCCTGAAGGAGTAATCCCTGATACCGTTCGTTATTCCTTCTATTTGGGCGCTTTGGCTATTGTGCTTTCGGTTGGTTGGACAATTCTTCGCAGCCGAGAGTATAGCCCTGAGGAGCTGGAAAAATTTGAAGAGCCGGAAAATGCTTCTGCGGCAATAAAGCGTCAAATTGAGCTTGAAGGTAAGCCCGTGTTTGACGCTCTTAAAGCGTGCTTGTGGCTTATTGCTGGATTGGTTTTGTCTGCAATGGTTTTTTTCGGTGACTGGGAATACCAGCTTTACATCTTAACCATCGCCGTTGCGGTCATAGGTTTGATTCAATTGTACGCTGTTAATATCGAGTCGAAGAATGGTTATAACGGGTTTTATGAGGCTTGCAGAAGTGTCATCTTGATGCCTAAAACCATGAAACAGTTGGCCTTTGTTCAGTTCTTTTCTTGGTTCCCTTTGTTCACTATGTGGACTTTTACAACCCCAGCCGTTACCGCGCATCATTTCGGCAGCTCAGACACGTCAAGTGAACTCTACAATCAAGGGGCAAATTGGGTTGGGCTGTTGTTTGCGGGCTATAACTTCGTTTCAATATTTGCCGCACTATTGATTCCGGTATTTGTTCGAAAAATCGGCCTCAAGGGCTCTCATCAATTGAGTTTGATGCTGGGGGCTGCAGGGTTCGCCTCTTTTTTAGTTATCGAAGATCCTAAGTATTTGATGGTATCAATGATTGGTGTGGGCTTTGCTTGGGCATCAATTCTGTCGGTTCCTTACGCCATGCTTTCAAATGCACTGCCGACTAAACAGCTGGGAATCTATATGGGGGTTTTCAACTTCTTTATTGTGATTCCGCAATTGGTGGCGGCCAGTGTTCTTGGGTTGCTTTTGAAATACCTATTCAACGGGCAGGCGATTTACGTCCTAGGCCTAGCGTCTGCTATGTGGGTGTTGGCGGCGGTGTCGGTATCTTTTGTTAAGTATCAAGATTAAAAACGGTAACTGAAAACAATCATGAAAAAAATAGTCGTAATTTCGTCTCTAGCCTTGCTAACTGCCTGTGCTGGGCAAACTCAGCTTAGCCGAGCTCAGGGCTCTGTGAATGATATTCAAATTGATCCGAAAGTGGCTCCTGGTGCGCCAGGTCAGGCCCCGGTTTGGGCATACTCCGGTAAAACCGGGATCGGCAGCTCGTATGAGCAATACTCCGATGGGGCATATTCTGAAGCCGCTGGTACTGGGGCCGTTTCTAAAGTTTGGTTTTCGTTGGCTGAGGGGATCATTACTGAGACCATGTTTGGCATGATTCATGAAGCTCAAATCAAGGATATGCAGGTGCTGATGATTGGGCCGGATTTTGTTGACTCTGAACAGCATGATATGAACAGTGAAATTTCATATTTGCATACCGATGATAAAGGTCGACCTTTGTCGCCAGCGTATAAAATTGTGAACAGCGACAAAGAGGGTAAATACAGTATCGAAAAACATGTGTTTACCGACCCTGATCAGCAAAGTCTGATGGTGCGCTATGTATTTAGTGCAAGGGAAAAGGGCATACGGCCCGTGTTCACGGTTAACCCACACATGAATAATGACGGCTCTAACGATCGGGCCTGGAGTGAGGATGGTGCACTCTATGCCAGTGATTCTGGAAAGTTCATGTCTTTTCAAAGCAGTCGATCATTCGCTTTGACATCGGTTGGCTTTGTTGGTGTTTCCGATGCCATCGCAGATGCGGTCGACTTTCAACTCAACGACTCCTATTCCTCTACGGGTCTAGATCGCGGGAATGTTACATTGACAGCGGCGTTGGATGAGTTGCCCGCTGGCAACAAAGTGACGACTGATTTGGCTTTTGGTTTTGCGAACTCTAAAGTCGAGGCCCAGGTTGCTGCCAGTAGCACTTTGGCTACGGGGTACCGACGTGTACTTGCAAAATACAATGGTGAGGGAGCTCACGTCGGTTGGGAAGATTATCTGGCTAGCTTGTCTGCATTACCTAAGATTGCAGAAATGGCTGGGGACGGCGGCGCGTTAGCTCACAGTAGTGCCCTGGTATTGAAGGTACAGGAAGACAAGACTCACGCCGGTGCGTTGATAGCTTCATTGTCTAATCCTTGGGGCGACACCGTGTCCGCCGCGCGCGGTGCAACGGGATATAAAGCCGTTTGGCCGCGTGATTTCTATCAGTGCGCGATGGCACTATTGGCTCTCGGTGACAGAGAAACGCCTAAGGTCGCCTTTGAATATTTGAAAAAAATTCAAGTTAATGATCAGACTCCAGGAAACAACGGCGTCGGCGGTTGGTTTTTGCAGAAGACTCATGTGGATGGCGAATTGGAGTGGTTTTCGGTTCAAGCAGACCAAACGGGAATGCCCATTATGTTGGGGTGGAAACTATGGAAGAGCGGTGTTCTAAATGATGATGAAATAAAGCAATGGTACGCGTTGATGCTTAAGCCCGCGGCGGGTTTTCTTACTGATGGAGGAACCACCAATTTGGATTGGAATAAGCGTGAGATGACATTGCCATGGACACAGCAAGAGCGATGGGAGGAACAAGAAGGCTATTCGCCCTCCACAACGGCGGCGGTCATTGCCGGATTACTTTCGGCGGCAGATATCGCGACTTTTTCCGGTGATACCGAATCGGCCAAACGTTATTTAGCTGCGGCTGATAGTTACGAAAAAACGATAGAAAAATTTATGTTTACTACCACCGGTAAACACAACAAGAATGGTAAGTACTATTTGCGAATCACGCAAAATACCGATCCAAATGATAACGGGGAGTTACACGATCGCAATGGTCGGGGTGTACTGCAAGAAAAGGACGTGGTCGATGGTGGGTTTTTAGAATTAGTGCGCTATGGGGTTCGGTCTGCAAAAGATAAATACATCGTCGATTCACTTGAGGAGTTAGATGATCAAACGGTCAACCATCCTGTTCGAGTTAAGTATGAGTTTGAATTTGCGGGCGACGACCAACGTTACCCTGGATGGCGTCGATATGGTTTGGATGGCTATGGAGAGGACTTTGTGACGGGTGAGAACTATGGTGCCACTGGCAGTTACGGTGGCATCGGAGGCGGAATGAGTCCAGACCAACGTGGTAGAGTATGGCCATTTTTTACCGGCGAAAGGGCTCACTATCAGCTGGCAAATGGCGATAGTGTTGAATCCATTCGACAGACCTACGTTAAAGCCCTGGAGCACTTCGCCAATGAAGGCTTGATGCTGCCAGAGCAAGTCTTTGACGGCGTTGGTGTCAACCCTAAAGGTAGATACACCATCGGTGAGGGAACTAATTCAGCTACTCCTCTTGCCTGGACTCACGCTGAGTACGTTAAGCTACTTAGGTCTCTGTCGGACCGGGTTGTGTGGGATTCTTATCCCTTGGCAGCACAAAGATATCAGGCTGCAAATCAGTAGCCATTCTAGCGGCTCTATTTTGAGGCTCTCACAGCAAGTTTGATTGAGAGCTTCTCTTGGAAAATGTCTCAAGTTTGTGTGCCTTTCGAGGTCCACTTTGTAGCGTTATTTGACAGAAGCGAAGACTGGCGCATAATGACTTACACTTATTAAGACTGTAAGGAGATGCTTATGATGGTTTCTGTAACAAGTTTGTGGCTACCAATATTGTTGGCCGGAGTCATGTGTTGGTTTGCGAGTGCGCTTATTCATATGTTGATTAAGTATCATAATTCAGACTACTCAGAATTAGATAATGAGCAAGAAGTCATGCAAGCACTCGGGTCTCGTAGCCCTAAACCAGCACTCTATACGGTTCCCTACTGTGCCGACATGAAGGACATGGGAAGCGAGAGTATGCAGAAAAAGTTCAGTGACGGTCCGGTAGCGATGATTTCTATTCTGCCAAGCGGACTTCCTGCGATGGGTAAGCTGCTCTCTCAGCAAGTGGTGTTTTTTCTTATTGGCTCAGTGATGATCGGCGTACTAGCGTCAATGTCCCTAGTGGCCGATGCTGACTATATGTCGGTTTTTAAACTTGTGTTCTTAGCGTCTTTTTTAACCTATGGGTGGGCTCAAGTACCCTATAGTATTTGGATGGGGCAGCCATGGTCGAATTGTGTTCGATATCTCATCGATGCGTTGATTTATGCTGGCGTTACCGCCGGTGTATTTGCTTGGCTATGGCCTTAAAGAGCGCGATTTCTGTAACCCAGTATTGCTGAGTTAATGGTTGGTTCGGGCGCCGGGAGCCCTTAACTAGGCGTGGAATGATCGGCGTATAACCGTTGGTAAACTCCGTTAAGCTGCAATTCAGTTTGTTTCCATGAATGATTTCGAATGAAGTGAGCTAAGTTGTCTGTGCTTATTTTGCTTAGCTGTTGAGGGTTCTTAATCCAGTCATTGAGTAGCTCATTCATTGCCTCGACAGAGCTAGCTAGTTTTGCCCCGTCCGGGAGAAAACGGCGATTATTCTGGGTGTCGAAAGCGAGAACAGGTAGCCCGTTTGCGAGGTAGTTAAGCATCTTGCCACTGCCTTCTCCGGCTTCATTGAATTTGGGGTCCACGGCGATGTCAGCGATGCCGAGTAAGTCTGGAAGAGACTCAAAGGGAATTTGCCCGGTGAGTGTACACAGGTGGTTAACTTTATGTTCAGCCAAAAAACCATCAAGATTTTCCGTTGGGTAGCCTATTATTAAAAAATAAAGGTCGGTTGATTCTTGATTCTGCAAAATGAGTGCTTTGAGTTCATTGAGGCCTTTGCCATCAAGCAGTGCCCCAGAGTAAACAACGACGGTTTTTGTGCTGGGAATTGACCATTTAGTTTTGAGTTCAGCGATGGCTTTGTCCGGCAAAGGCGCGATTAGGTTTGCGCCGTCTTGGACCAATGAAAGCTTTTGTTTGGATAAATTGAACTCCGATTGAAGTTTGCTTAAAGCATGCTCTGAGGAACAGATGACGGTTTTGGCACACATCATCAAAATGCGTTCAATTAATTTAACCGGACCTTTGAGAAACGAGTATTTTTCGAACGTCCCATGCGTCTCAAGTTCTCCGTATAAGCTGCCTTGCATATCAGCGACCAACGGAGTGCGGCGCCAAAATAAAATGCCTTTTGCAATTAATCCGATCATCAGTCCTTCGTGCAGGTGCGCGTGGATTACGTCGGGTTTTGTTCGAAGGCATTCTCTTACTACGAGCCAAAGAAGTTTCCAATCGGCCCACAACTTAAACTTGCTCGGGCCCGCTTCGGTTTGCGTATAGTTCTTGATCTGAGATATACGAGATGTGTTAATCCCCTTAATATCGCGACCATGATGATAAGTACAAACTAAGTTGTCGTACTGCAAAGACGTTAAGCAGTTTGCTATCCCTTCGATGCGAATATGACAACCTCTATCCGCAAAAAAAGGGGTCGGAGCAATGTGCAATACTAACCTAGAATGACTCATGCTTGCTGTCCATGGATTGCCTTATCAGTAGACAATAAGCGTTTTACCGACCTTTCTAATTGTTGCTTTCTTTCCTGTTCACTCCACCTCAAAAGCTCAGCCATGGTGTCGGCGATTGGCAAGAGTTCGTCGGCGTGAATCCCCAACAGTCCCAGCGAGGTGCGGCCGTACAAAACATCATCAAGGGTCAATGCTTGCTCATGCGTGATGGCCCACGTGACCTGACCCAGAATATCAGGTTGCGAGGAGCAGATCTTTTGTCGTAACGCAGGTTCAGATTTGATGGTTTCCACAAATTGATCGAATTGACTTCCATAGAGCATAAGTAGGTGGTCAATCAACTCGGTACCCAATTGATCTTGATATTCATTCAGCTTGTTCTGTCGATAGGCAGTGAAGTTTTCGTAGTCTGCGCTACACAATCTGGTTTTGGAGATCTTTTTACTGCCGCCCAATCGACGGTTAATCAACGTCATCGTAAGCGCTGATATTTTACGCCCAGTGGTAAACTTCGCACCTAACGCAGTTATCATGCCAGACACGCCATTGGCCTGTTGATGATCGATAATCTGATATTCCCCCGAACCTTGATAAACCGTGTTTTTGATGTTCTCGGTATGCAAAGGGTATAAGCCTGAATACCCAGAGACGATGTCACTGCGCGTTAGTTTGGCGCTTGGCCAGCCGTCATTGACCGCCTCTAGTAGCTGCTCCACGTGGTCCGCTTGTATGGATATGTCTCCATTGGGTGAATCAATTTCATCATAGCTGGTGCCAATTAGAGAATGACCTCTCCATGGGATAACGAACACATGGCGACCGCCTCGGTCGACTTTAGCATTGCTTTGATGTTTTGTGGTCAATGCAATGGCATGGTCGCATAGTTGTCGAGTCACTATATGTGATCCAACAGCAAAACCGTTAATGCTCGGCGCATGTCGAGCGGATTTTAGCTTCGAGTTAAGGTTGTCAATGAATGGACCGGCTGCGTTGATTACTAATTTGCTAGCAATGGTCAATTTGTTCCCAGTTAGCTGGTCTTTGGCTGCTATACCCGTGATTTCGTCATCCTCACCGGTAAAGCCCTCGGCTGAGACATAATTGAACGTCTGAGCTCCTAGCTCTTGAGCGGATTGAAGTATGGACAACACCATACGTTCGCTGTCTAGCATATGCCGCTCGTAAAAAACCACGGCGCCGGTGTGTTTCTCCTGACTAAGGTCACAGAGTGTGTTGAGCGCGTCAGCCTTGATGGAGTGGATGCTGGGTAAATTTTCTTGTCTTGAGCCAATGAGGCGATTTTCTCCTAAACACAGGAGGCGATAAGCGATCATTCCACAGTTAAGGAAGAACTTTGAACGTTTAAAATCAGGGTAGGTTGGAACCACAAACGGCACTGCTTTTGACAGATGCGGCGCCGCGTACATATATTGCGCCCGCTCGAGCGCTGACTCACGCACTTTATCAAACTGGAATTGTTGTAGGTAGCGAATCCCCCCATGCAGCAATTTAGAGGACGCCGAGGACGTTGATGACGCAAAATCGGCCCGTTCGATTAACGCCGTTTTGTATCCTTGTTGTACACAATGAAGAGATAGCCATGCGCCACTGATACCGCCTCCGATGATAACGACATCAAACTCGGTTTGAGTCAGCTTGCTTATGTCTCGCTGTTGCATATTAGGTGATCAAATTCCAGAATTAACGTGTCTATGTCTTTAGAATCAAAGTAAGTTGTTATCTTCGTACCACTTGATGGTTCGTTTGACGCCTTCGCGTGTACTTATTTTCGGTTCGAACTCAATCAGCGATCGCGCTTTGCTGTTGTCGAAGGCCCTGGATTTAACGAAAAACTCCACCCGTCGGGTATGCAATGGGGGTTCGATGCCGAACGGCTTACAAAGTGCTTCGCATAGCTTGGCTGCCAACATCAAGGGACCGACAGGCGGTGCAAACGTTGGCGCTTTCACTCCCAGTTCTTGAGCGATGGTTGCGCTTAGATCTTTCATTGAACTGTATTCATTTGAACACAATATAAAGCGCTGCCCGATTGCCGCTGGGTGAGTTGCGCATAAGATTATTCCATCCGTGAGATCATCTATATAGGAAAGATGATAGAGGTTTTTTCCGCCACCAAATAGAGGAAAAAAACCGCGTTTAATCTGCTTGAACATCTTCAGTAATCGAAGGTCTCCGGGGCCATAGATCGCACCAGGTCGAAAAATAGAGCCAGTCAGACCGTCGTCCATTGCGGCAGCGAAAAGTTCTTCTCCAGCGAGTTTTGTGCGCTGATAAATATCGCCTGGATTAAATGGCGAATCCTCATTTGAAGGTAATTCTTCAACATCGCCATGAACCCCGATAGTTGAGCAATGTACCGTGCGGCCCACAGAATGCTCAAGGGCGGCATCAATAACGTGTTTAACCCCTTTGATATTCACGTCTTCATAATAAGAGTCCGGGTGTCCGGCCGTTCTATAGACGGCGGCAATGTGGTAAATAATATGGCAGTTTTTAGCGGCTGACATGACGGCCTTGCGGTCAGTGATATCACCGAAAACCAATTCTACTCCCAGTTCCTTTAGCACTGAGACATTGCCTGTTTTACGTACCAATGCAACGACGTGATTGCCTTGCTCAACAAGCTTTTTTGCCAGAGCACCACCCGTGAACCCTGTTGCTCCAGTGACCAATACTCGGTTTTTAACGTCTGCCATGTAATCTTCTTGTTTGGTTGGCTGTTCCGCCTAGTTTGCAGGGCAAACTGGAACATCGATTTTAAAGTCGGGATGTTAACCCATGATGAGTCGTTTTTATACACGTTGTGATTAACAACAAGCGCCACCACATTACCATCTTAATAGGCTAAAATGGGCAAAGACTATTTAATTAGAACCGATCACAATGGCTAAACAAGGCTTGTCAGAGGGAACTCTGCACGAACAGTTAACGGACTCAAGCAAATCCGCATTTAGTAAATACCAAGACCTGGCTTTAGGCAGTAGCAGTGTTTGGTACCTATTTAAGTATGAAATGATAATGTTGCTTTCGTCATGGGTGCCAGGGGCCTTAGGCCTTGTCCTACGCAAGATTCTCTACCCATTTATTCTCGGTTCGGTGGGTCGCAACGTTGTGTTTGGTCAAGGAGTAGCAATTCGTCATGGAGAGAAAATTATAATTGGCGACAATGTCATTATTGATGATCAAGCCGTGTTGGATGCTAAAGGAGGATCTAACGGCGGTATCGCCATTGGCGACGATACTATTATCAGTCGAAGTGTTGTTCTCTCCTGTAAAAATGGTGATATAACCATTGGCAAACACTGCACAGTAGGGATCAGTACCTTAGTGCATGCCTTAGAAGGCAGTGACGTGAAAATTGGTGACGACGTATTGATTGGCGCATTCTGCTATTTTATAGGCAGTGGCCCCTACGGAACTGACAGCCTGGAATTGCCGTTCAAAGAGCAGGGTATGTTTCCGCAAGGTGGAGTTTCCATCGCTAGTAACGTGTGGTTTGGCAGTCATGTGCAGGTCCTTGATGGCGTTCAGGTTGGGACGGGGTCCATCGTTGGTGCTAGCACGCTCGTCAACAAGAACGTAGGTGACTATGAGGTGGTGGCGGGTGTGCCAATGAAGAAGTTAAAGTCAAGGAAGGATAAGTAGTCTGCTTTCTGGTAAATCATCCTGCTGTGTGTAATGCCCATGTCATGATCTTTCGGTTGTACTTACTTAACTCTCGCTTAGGTTCAGCTTTCATTCATCTCTTTCAGGTAACCTTGGTTCATCCATTTAGCCGACCCGACGTACCTAAAAACAATTATTACACTTTATGTTTAAAAAAATTCTCAAATTAGGCCTGTCGGTTGGGGTCTCATTCGCTATTTTGGCTCTCCTGCTTCAGATGGTTAGTACCGGGGTGGACGACGCCGAGCGGCCCAGTGTCATGGCCGCATTACAAAATACATCATTGGCACTGGTTGCGGCGTATTTGGGCTTGTATTTAATAACATTGATTATTCGAGCTTACCGCTATCGTTTATTGATACAGCTCAGCGGTGAGACGAACGTACCCACAGTACGTCAGATGTGGTTGGTCACGGGTATCAGAAACATGGTGGTTGATTTGTTGCCGGCGCGCTTGGGTGAGTTGGGGTACGTCGCCTTGCTCAATCGTGGGTATGGGGTGCGACTTGAACACTGCGTCAGTTCATTGGCCATCAGTGTTGCTTTTGATTTCGTTGCCTTGTTAGTTGTGGTGCTTGCCATAGTGACTTCTCAATTTGCAGGTGCTGGGATCCAGGACTGGGCATGGGGAATCATGTTTATGGCTGTGATCGTCTCAGTACTCGCCATCATGGGCTTGTTCACAATCGCACCTTGGTTTACAGGTCAAATGAACCGGTTGTTTTCGTCCAAGTGGCGGCCTGACACCAGAATGGGGCAAGCTCTAGAATTGCTCAATAAGTTTTCCACCAGCTTGGTGCAGGTACGTGATTCTGGCCAAACGCTCAAAGTGCTCGGCGTATCAGTGATTATTCGAGCGTTAAAGTACTTAGGATTCTATCTATTGTTTACCGCCGTTGCCGTGCCTTCCTTTGAGAGTTTGGCGTCTCTGCCAACCGGGCATGTAATTGGCGCATTAATTGGTGGGGAGGTCGGGGCCAGCTTGCCTGTGCCTACCTTCATGAGTTTTGGGGCATACGAAGCCGGAGGCTTGTTGATCTTTCAGCTGTTAGGCGTTGCGGATCAGGCCGCTGCTGCGGTTACTCTTTTATGCGTTCACATTTGGAGTCAAGTTATGGAGTATACGATTGGGGGACTTTTGTTGGCCCTGTTTATCTGGATTAATCGCCGAGGCAAACGGTCTGAATTGCTTGCAACCGCGACGGGCTCACCTGCTCGTGCAAAGGCCATCGCGTTTGTGTCTTTTATCGGTGCAGGTTCAGTGTTAGCGCTGGGGTCTGGTTTCTTAGCCTATCAATTGTGGGCGGCGAGCAAACTTGGTTCATTAAGTGCTCCTCAAGCTGGAGGAGTCGCGGACAATGTCGAACAATGGCGGGAGCTGTCTAAGGGCCATGTAAGTAGTCTCGATGGTTTTGTTGTATTCAGTTCTAATCGTGATGGCAATCATGATATTTTTAGACTCGATTTGGCGTCGTTTGAGCTCGATAAGCTGACTACCCACGCACATACCGAAACCTACCCAAGAATTTCCCCTAATGGTGAGCGCCTGGTATTTGCTCGAGCCCATCAAGAGTGGGTGTCGCAACGTAATACCGTTGCATGGGATGTTTACATGCTAAATCTTGATACGATGGAGGAGGTAAAACTGGGTGAAAATGGCACCGCGCCCAGGTGGCTCAATGATAATGAAATCACTTATTTACAAGATGGTGTCAAAGTGACCCTAGTTGATGTTGACAGTTTGACGTCAACGGTTGTTTTTGAAGGTGGAGTAGGCAACCCCTTACCTAAAGGTGCTCAATTACAAAACCCGACCTTCAATCCACGTAATTCAAGCACCACCTACACGGCAAGGCAGTCTCATATTGGAACAAATACGGGGCATTGGGGAACCGCCTTAACATCGTCATCCAAGCATCAAGGCGTCATGAATGGGTGTGAGTTGGCCTGGGCCAATAACGGCAGTTACTTATATCAAGTTAACCCTGATGCTGACACCCTTCGAATAATGAAGCTGAACGCAAACACGTTGGCGTCAGAAACAATGATCGATTTAGCCGGTGAGTTTAGTCACGAGTATTGGCCCAAAGAGTCATCAAATGGAGATTATTTTGTGTTTGGAGCAAGTCGAGGAAAGAAGGATCATGAGCACGATACTAAAGATTACGAGATATTTTTGTGGAAGGTGGGCTCAGACTCATCAAAGGCAACCAGACTGACGTTTCATACCGGGAACGATAATTGGCCAGATGTTCACATTCGATAAGTGATGGTTAGAATAAATTGAAAATTCACCCATTTGGGGGAGGCGCTGTAAAGCGCTAATGCCGTATAGTTAACTCACCTCGTAAGAGGATTGAGTCAAAAAGAGGGAAACATTCTTAGGTGAGTGTCCCCCCAAGGATGGGGACCACTCTCAATCGTGTTACGTAACGTGGTTCTGTCTGTAGCTGCTTACCGATCCAGACTTAAGTCACGCTATAGAGCTACAGAATTTTAGTCCAACCTTTGAACTTATCGCCCATTCCTCTTAAAAATCCCGTGGCCTGATTTTTGGTTTCAGTCGACTGTTCAGGATACATTTCTTGAAGTAAGCGGACGTAGATCGTTCTCAATCGCCTATCGTGAGATTGATGCGCAATGATTGATACTTTCTTTAGAATATCGTCGTCTTGAAGGTGAATGTCGCGATCGCCATTTTGGCGAGCAATGCGGACAAACCTCGCTATCAAATTTAAAGATACTGCATCAAGAGGCACTCCTTTCCTCTCAGCAAAGCCATGTTTTAAGCTCATGCTACTTACCCCTGACTGTATTGACCCAACCCCATATTGGACGATAAATCTTCGGGTTGCCAGTCACTAATAGCTAATAATTAACTAATATTAGTCATACATTTTGAAAAACTGTTAATTTACAGTGATTTAGCCCTATAATGTCACCATGGTTACAATTGTTTGGGGGTAGCCATACTATTTTAAAAGGCAGTTGCCGAACGCTTCGTCTGATAAACGACGTGGTAACTGAGTTTCATAAAAATTTTGATTGCAGATTGGTGGCGGCCTTAAATTGATGTCGACACCCATCTGGGCATATTGGCAGTGTGGTTGATAGTCACATTGCTTTGGATAGGAATGGCGTGCGTGGGCAAAAAATAAGCGCGTCAAAACCAAGGGGATTATATGAATTTGGGCGAATTAGCTCGCTACAAGGGTGTGCTTGTGGCGACGTTTGTTTTAGTGTTGCTTGTTGTGCTGTCGGCATTGGTCAGCAGTGGTCTGCAAAGTAAAGCAAGAACTTCCACTGCGATTCTGGAGCGCGTCACGGCCTTGGAGTGGTTATCTCCAGCCGATCAAGGATTAACCTCGACCACCAGTGTTGATGAGTGGGAAAAAAAGTTTCAACCAGCCGAATTGAGTTGGTTGAACAGCGTGGCCGCTTCTCCGTTGGCTAATTTAAAGTCCGCTATCACCGCTGGTGATAATGAGGCGTATTCAAAGGCGCTCGCTGAGCTGACAGGCCTCGTCGCTAACGAAGATAACAAGCGCAATCGGTTGCTCAAAATCGCGCCTATCGCCGTTAGTTTGATTGCTGGAATGATATTTTTGCTGGCGGTAATACCTCAGTTGCTTCGATTGAGCAAAGATAAAGAAGTGCAGGTCGAATCCAATCAGCAAGCGGAAAATATTCTTAACACCGTGTCTGAAGGTTTATTTCTACTGGATAAAGAAGGGCAGATTGGCGTTGAGCAATCCAAGTCTCTTAAGCAGATGTTTCGCATGGAGCGAGATTTAGAGGGCGGCTTTTTAGATTTTATTGGGCAGTACGTGCCTGATTCTTCTGTGTCAGTGGCGAAGGATTACCTTGATCTTCTTTATGGTGACCGAGTGAAAGAAAAGCTCGTCAAGGACCTCAATCCGTTAAATCAAGTCGAAATAACGATTACGCGGCGCGACGGTTCGAATGAGAGTCGTTACCTTGACTTTAAATTTGCGCGCGTGATGGTGGACGGTGAATTGCAACACCTTCTGGGCTCCGTCACCGACGTGACTCGCGAAGTGGTGCTCGAGAAAGAGCTACAGTCCAATAAAGAAGAGCAAGAAGCCCAATTGGATTTGTTGATGAATATCCTTCATCTAGATAAAGACAGTTTGTCACGCTTTTACTCTGAGTCTGAGGCTGCTTTAAACGAAATTAATAACACATTGCAAGAGCGAGGTTCAAGCAGCTCTCAAATTCGCTCTAAGTTAGGTGTCATTGCGGAGCAGGCTCACAGGATTAAGGGGGATGCCGCTGCTCTCAAGTTGCATAATTTTGAGTTTATCGTTCATGAATTTGAAAGTGCCATTGCAGACGTTCAGGCCATGCCAGGAAATGTGACAGGCCGAGACGTGTTACCAGCGGTCACCAAGTTAAAGCTGGTGTTTAAAGAACTCAACTCCATGCAATCGATTGTGACTCGATTTTCGGAGGTTCTCAAAGTCGAACGTAGCGCCGGTTCAGCGCCGACCGCTGAAGGCCCTATTGTGGTAGAGAACACGCAAGCGTCTACAGCTCAGGTCGGATCATCGTTAGAAAATGAACTTGATCAATTGGTCACAACTCTATCGGAGAGAAACAATGTCCGTGTGGTTCTTAAGACCTTCGGTCTGGGTGACGGTGACGTTCCTGAGGAACTTGCCAAGGTCGTGCGTGACGCTTCCATTCAATTATTGCGAAACTGTGTGACGCATGGAGCGAAACCGCCGGAGTACCGATTGGCACAATCCAAGCCTGATTATATGACCGCCGTGGTAAGCCTAACAAAGACTGATGAGGGGCACACGCTGATTGTTCGTGATGACGGTGACGGCTTGGATCAGGAGCGGATCTTGCAAAAGGCGGTTGAGAAAGGCTTATTGAAAGCCATGCCTGAAGGCGAGGTTTCCCAAGCAGGCATCGGAAAGATTATTTTTCATTCGGGTTTCTCAACGAAAGACGACGTTGATTTGGATTCGGGACGTGGAGTGGGGTTGAGTGCGGTTCTGTCAATGGTCAATGACGCTGGCGGTGCAATAGGTCTAGCGCAAGCGAAGAATAAGTATTGCCAATTTTCAGTTCGATTCAATAAATAACTTTAAGGGTCAAGACTGGCGGTCTTGTGGGGATATAGCACTATGAAATTAATGATTGTGGATGACTCGATGGTCATCCGAGAGAAAATTACTCAGATTCTTGAAAACGAAGACTTTGAACTTGTGGGCACCGCTAAAAATGGGGTTGAGGCGGTTGAGCAATATAAAGAACACAAACCTGCGGTGATGACCTTAGACATCACTATGCCGCTAATGGACGGGATAGAAACGATACAAGCGATCATGGACGTAGATGACTCGGTTCGTATTTTGGTGATCTCAGCACTGGCCGACAAGGCAACCTTGATCAACGCGATGAAGTTGGGTGCGTATGGGTTTCTATGTAAGCCGTTTAATGACATTGATTTGGCTGAGGCCTTAGAAGAACTGGTAGAGGATCTAATTTAATGCAATCAGAAGATTTAGCTGTTTTTGTGGACGGCATCGCAAACTACTTCAATTCGACAACAGAACATGAGGCGTCGGTTGGAACGCCGTTTCTAAGTAAAGAGGTTAATAGTTTTATTAGTGATTTTACTGGAATTATCGGTATTTCAGGAAATCGTAAGGGGTCAATTTTCTTTTCGGCCCCTAAGTATATGTTGGTGCATGTGTTGTCTGGCATGGGCCTGATATCGTCTAAAGACGCTAAATTGATGGATCTGGTGGGGGAGATTTGCAATACCGTGTCAGGAAACGCCCGACGTGAGTTTGGTGAAGATTTCAATATATCAGTCCCAATTACAATACAAGGCAAGCCCGAAGAAATGGGCGTGTCTGAGGTCGCCAACATCTATGTAATACCCATTGAGTGGCAGCAACAAAGAGCCAACTTGATTGTGAACCTAGAGGAGAGTTAATCATGAAATCCATCATTGTCTTTCTATTGCTATCTCTCCTGAGTTCATCAGCATTGGCTCAAGATGCTTCCTCGTCATTGGATGCAAGCGCTGTGCGCACAATTTGGTTGGGAATATGTTGTGCGTTAGTGCTATTCATGCAAGTTGGTTTCCTGATGCTGGAAGGGGGCTTGGTTCGCTCTAAAAACACGGTTAATGTGATTCTAAAAAACTTTACGGATGTTGGTTTGGGGTCCGTTGGTTATTGGGTTGTTGGTTTTGGGTTGATGTTTGGCGTTAATCAATCGGGCTTAATAGGGTTGTCAGACTTTATGCCGTCCGCCAGCACGAATGCGGAAACTGTCGATATTCTTTATAACATGGTGTTTGCCGCGACAGCTGCAACCATTTTATCCGGCGCTGTAGCAGAGCGATTTCGCTTTCTGCCTTACGTGCTTGGCGCGTTTTTCATCACGGCTGTTATCTATCCCATTTTTGGCGCTTGGGCTTGGGGCGGTGAAGGAAGTAATTTAGGCTGGTTGCGCGCGCTCGGTTTTTACGACATGGCGGGGGCAACGGTGGTTCACTCCATTGGGGGCTGGGCGGCATTGGGAGCGCTGATTCTAATAGGTCCTCGTCGCGGTCGTTTTGGCCGTAAAGGCGATGTTCACACCATACCGGGTCATAATCTGCCGTACGTTGCGATCGGTGGCTTTTTTCTCTGGTTTGGTTGGTTTGGATTCAACGGTGGTGCGGTGAATGAAGATATGTCGAACTTAGGAAAAATCCTCATCAACACGCACATGGGATCGATTGGTGGAATATGTGGTTCACTGTTCTGGTTGGCCATCAATAAGAAGGGCTTCCTCATGACATCCATTGTTAATGGTGCGTTGGGTGGTCTGGTTTCCGTTACTGCGGGTGCCGATGTGTTTGGCTTAGGCAGTTCATTGGTTGCTGGCATGATTGGCGGCATCATCGTCGTGGTCTCAGCAAATCTATTGGCCTCCTTTAAAATTGATGATGTAGTGGGTGCTATTCCGGTGCACGGTTTTTGCGGAGCATGGGGCACCTTGGCCGTCGCGTTCTTCTATCAAGGAGACATGTTCAATGTCGAACGGATTGTTGCGCAACTTGTTGGCGTCGTTGCGGCGTTCGTTTGGGGATTGGGCAGTACCATGGCCATTTTCTGGGCTCTGAGTAGAGTCTATTCAATTCGCGTAAATACTCGCGAAGAGCAACGAGGGTTGGACGTAAGCGAGCATAAAGAAATTGGCTACAGTGACTTCATGACAACCCACACACGTGCCGACGTTTAATCGATATGAGTAAATTAAACAGCAAAATTGCCTACACAGCGTTAACCAGAATGACGGCGGACCGAGCCGTCATTAAAGAGGCCTTCCAACATTGGCTTAAGAGCCTTGGAGACAAGCCTTTAGATGTGTTTGAATCGGTTGAATTGATTGAAACCTTCTTAGGGCTGAGTACGGCCGAAAAGAAAATACTGATGGTGAGCATGCACTCTGCTTCTTCGAAATCAGAAGCAGAATTACCCAATGTGCCGGCTTTCATTTTGGATGCCGGGAGTGAAGTGGGGACCGAAGACGATGACCTTGAATTTCAGGCGGTGGATAATAAAGCGCCGCATGTTATTTTATCGGAAGGGTATTTCCATGCCATGGTGACTGGGGTGCAACGTTCTGGGGGCAAGTACTACCAAGAGGTACATGAAATATTGCTTGATGAGGGGCTACCTGAAGCGCCAAGTTCAGTACAAGCGGCGGTAAAACAGGCTAAAGACACGCGGGTTGACCTTCCGCGCGATTTGAATGACGCCGAATGCCAAACATTTTGCCATGAGCTCTATATGTTGGTTTGCGACATTGTAGGGCCCATTGCGGCCGATGACCTGTCTTACAAAGCCATTGCTCAATTATTAGAGACCAATGAAGCCAGCCGATATGACCCGAAAAAGTTAATTTAGTGGTTTTTATTTTGATTACAAAAACGTCAACGCTCAATGGATGTGTTGCGCAGTCTTAGTTGTTTTGATCTAATGGGCGTTGAGTTGGTTCGACCCGAAGTAAGCTAATCAGTGCGATGAACGCGATGCTAGCGGACAGAATGAACGGAGCCCCTGGAAAGAAGACAGGGTTCACAGGATTGGTGTAGTAAAAAAGCGTGGTGTTATAAATCAACGGAGCGATCAGTGCTGCGAGCGCAGCCAAGCTGCCATTAAAACCCTGAAGCTCGCCTTGGCTATCGGCTGGCGTTCTTCGCGACATCATGGCATTCAAACTCGGCATAACCACGCCTTGCAAGCCCACGATCAGGCAAAACCCTAATGCAAAATTGGCACTCTCAATGAGCGCATAGCAAAGCATGGCGGCGGTTGCAAAGGCCAATCCAAACGCCGCCGTGACTCTTTCTCCAAACTTAGCGACCACACGTCCGATCACCAAGGCTTGCACCAACGCCATCGACAGCCCTACGAGCGCTAGAGAGAAACCAACCATGCGTGTACTCCATTCATACTTTATCTGAGCGAAATAGGACCAGCTAACAGGGTATATATTGGTTGATGTAACCCAAATAAAGTAAATAAAAGCGATGCCAACGACGCCACTCAATTTATTTAAACTCATAAACGCGCCAATTGGGTTGGCACGTTTTAATGAGAATTCCCTACGTTTGCTTTTGTCCATGGTTTCGGGAAAGGCGAAATAACCATAGATAAACGCGACACCAGCAATTGCAGCGGCGACAAAAAAGGGTACCCTAGTACCAAACTCGCCCAGGAGTCCACCTAGCGCGGGGCCCACAATAAAGCCAATTCCAAAGGCAGCCCCCACCATTCCAAAGCTTTTGGCTCGTTCTTCTTCACTGGAAATATCAGCCATTGTGGCGTTAGCAGGTCCAAAAATAGCTCCTAATCCGCCGGCTATCGAGCGGCCGATAAACAGCCATATTATGCTGGGCGCAAAACCCATGAGGAAAAAATCGATGGTGAAACCGCCCAGAGAAAATAGGAAGACGGGTCGGCGACCGAAGCGGTCACCTAAATTGCCCACAAACGGTCCCAGGAGAAACTGAAACACGGCGTAGGCTGCGGCGATAAAGCCGCCAATTAACGTGGCTTCTGAGAGGCTAACGCCTTCCAGTTCGACGATCAGGTTCGGGAGTACAGGCATGATTATGCCAAACCCAACTGAATAGGCGAATACGGTTAAGAGAACAAAGCGCGTTGCGCTTTTCTTTTGTTTAGCGTCGATCATTCGGCCAGCTTAACACCTTTAGGCAGTGGTATTCATGCAGACATAAAAAAGGCGTTCGGCTTGCGCTGAACGCCTTAAGAATTAAATATGAATGGTTTCTTTATTGAGTTTCTTCAACCGATAGAATCACGACGTCTTCACTTGGTACGTCACCGTACGGGCCGACGTTTCCAGTTTGTACTTTTTCAATCGCATCTACGACGTCTTTGCCGTTGACTACTTCGCCAAATACGGCGTAGCCCCAACCTGCACCAGCCCCGGTGTAGTTAAGGAAATCGTTGTCCTTCGCGTTAATGAAAAACTGTGCCGTGGCAGAATGTGGATCTTGGGTTCTGGCCATCGCTAAGGTGTACTTATTGTTCTTGAGGCCGTTGTCAGCTTCGTTCATCACAGGGGCTTTTGTCGGTTTTTGCGACATGCCAGGTTCGAAGCCACCACCCTGGATCATGAACCCAGGTATTACACGGTGAAAAATCGTGTTGTCATAATGTTTATCTTTGACATAACTCAAAAAGTTTTCGACGGATTTGGGCGCTTTTTCAGCATCAAGAGCGATTTCTATATCGCCAAGGGACGTTTTTAGTAGGACCATATTAGTAGCAGTGATAGTTTGTTTTTTTGTGGCTGGTTTTATCTCTTCGAGCTCTTGCGCGCAAGCGCTGGTAAGCAAGACACAAGAAGAGGCTAGAATGAACAGTAATCTTCGGGCTGTTTGCATAATTAATTCAAATTGATAGGTTGGGTGAAACAGGTATGTATTCACGATCGGTGAGTATAGCATCTAGTTTGATGTCCCACTCGGATGCTTGAATTTTGGTGACTTCTTGAAAGTGATGCGCTAAGCCAACGAGCAGAGGTCTGGTGCTTTGTTGATGAGCGAGGGACTCCAAAGCGCGATCGTAGTAGCCTGACCCCATGCCAATTCTATTGCCAGTTCGGTCAAATGCGACTAGGGGGAGCAATATTAAGTCGAGCTTATTGCTTGCGATGGGTTGCCCCAGCCTCCGTGGCTCTTTTATTCCAAAGCGATTGATTATCACATTCCTGTGAGCGGGGTAAAAATGCATGGAGCAGGATCGAGAGCACGTGATTGTGGGTAGATATAGTTCGGTAAACGTCAGGCTTTCGAGCAAGTATTTTGGTGACAATTCTCCATCAAACTCAGCGTAGCTCGCAACGTTAGAGAGGTTCCACACTTGACGGCATTGCCTGATCGATCGAACAACATCATTCGCGGCGGCGTGAAGCTCAGCACTACCCAATGATCGCCTTTGTTGGCGCATGTGTTGTCTTATGACGTGTTTTGAATGCATGGTGATCAGCGCTTTGTGATGTTCATCTTAGCTGGCAATTGGTTCGACACCGTGGTTCTACCCTGTGCACACTAGGCTGATCAGCACAATCACGAATATGGCACGATGAGCGGGTGATACGGAAGAGCGTTACCCATAAGTGCCGTAAACCCTTGGTGCCTTGAACCGGTGGTTCAAGTGGGAGTCTACAAGCAGCATCAGGCGCGTGGATGGGATGTGCGAACACACCCTGATCTAAACGCACAACAGCTAAGTGGTCTAACCCCCGATAATAAAGACTAGGTTCTAAGGGATTTGAAGTGTCTACAAACACCACAGGCAACGCCAGAGTTGGATTATATCAAGTAGAGAGCTAAGTGGGGGTGAATTTAGCGTAATTTGATCGAAGGCTAAATACCTTCTGCTTCTTTTAGCGCGGAATCGATTCGTTCTTGTAGGGAGTTTAGCTTTTCCTGGACATGCTCTTGGCCTTTAGTGGCTTTTTGGAGTTTGAGCAGGTCATTAGAAATATTGAGTGCCGCCATAATGGCGACTCTTTCAGTACCAATTATTTTCCCAGTCTTTTGGATATCTTTCATATTGGTATCAAGATAGCTTGCTGCTTCTAGCAGTGACTCCTGTTCTTCGGGTGGGCATGCCACTGAGAAATCACGGCCTAATATCGAAATGTTGACGCCTTTGGCTGACATATTCTTATTATTTTCCTAATCGTATTTTATTGATCTTCAAGCGTACGTAACTTGTCTACTATGCGTTCTAGCCTTGAGCAAGCTATCCTGTTTTTTTCTTTGAGATTTGTTTTTTCTTCAAGCAGCGAATTTTGTTCGCTCTTCAATATTCTGTTTTCGCTACTCAAGCGTCGACATTCATTGATCAAAGTCTCAACTCGTTGTTCTAGACCTAATATATTGGCGTCCATGTGCAAACCCCTGCAGAGCATGACAACTATTGTTTTATTAAAACGCTAATAGTAGGCGCGCCGTCGGGCGAGGTCAATATGTCTGCAAGCGTCAATGCTCTAGAACACTGTTAAATCGCGTTATTTGAGTTAGAATCATCAAAATTTTTATTGTGTATGAATTATGACTAATACCGTTGACCGTTTTACAGCGATCGAAGCCACGATCGCACTTGCTGGATTAGAGATTAGTCCGAGTGAACTGCATGGAACTGTGATAGGCGCCATTGCCAATCATTTGAAGACAGGCATGAGCCCTGATTTATTGAAGTTGGTTGAGCCCAGTGCGGATGCCAATGATGGGCGTTTTAGCCAGCTTTCATCGATGTTGTACGAGATGTACCGTGAATACAGCGAATTATTGTTTAATGGCGGAGAAGGTTTTGAGCTCGTTCTACCCGACGACGACGAGCCGATTGGTATTCAAGTTGAGGGGATAGCGACCTGGACAAAGGGGTTCTTGTTGGGGCTGTTGTATAATGATCTATTCAGTATTGACCAAATTCCTGAAAGTGGTGCTGAAATCGCGCGCGACATGATTGAAATATCTGAGGCGGGCGCCGGTGAAGACACCGAGACAGAAGAAGAATGGGCACTTGCAGAACTTCAAGAGTATGTGAAGGTGGGGTCACAATTAATTTTCGAATTTATCTACTCCGAGCGATCAAAAGACGCGCCCGAAACCACACAGTAAAATTATGATGAATAAAGAGGTCTACGCACGTCGTCGCGCTGAGTTGGTCAATCAAGTGGGCTCGGATGACATCGTTATTGTGCCAACCTCCCCGGAGCGAGCGCGTAACGGGGATGTGATCTATCAGTTTCGCCCCGACAGTGATTTTCATTACTTGTGTGGGTTCAGTGAACCTGATGCGGTATTGGTGATTAGTCCAGGTCGCATTCAGGGTGAAGTTGTTTTGTTCTGCCGCGAAAAAGATGCTTTTCGCGAAATGTGGGATGGACGTCGTGTTGGCCTGCAAGGCGCCATTGATGATTACGGCGTAGACGACGCTTTTCCATTTGAGGACATGAATGAGATCCTCCCGAGCATGATGGAGGAGAAAGCGAAGGTTTTCACAACGGTGGGGCGGTATCCTGATTTCGACTCTCAGCTTCTGGCATGGATGAATCAGATTAAGTTAGATGCCAGTCGCGGAAAGCATGCGCCGTATGAGTTTGTTGATTTGAACCACATATTGCATGAGCAGCGACTATTCAAAAGGCCCGATGAAATTGCTAGGATGCGAAAGGCGGGTCGAATGTCAGCCGCGGGCCACCAACGAGCGATGGAAGTCTGCCGCCCAAATTTGTATGAGTATCAAGTTCAGGCCGAAATGGAATGTGAGTTTCGAAAAGCGGGCAGTCATTATAATGCTTACCCTTCAATTGTCGCGGGCGGTCAAAACGCCTGCATTTTACATTACGTTGAAAATGACTGCCTTTTGAAAAACGGTGACTTACTGTTAATTGACGCTGGCGCCGAGTACGAATGCTATGCCGCCGACATCAGTCGTACGTTTCCGGTCAATGGAAAGTTTAGCCCAGAACAAAGGGCGCTTTACGACATCGTGTTGGAAGCGCAAGATGCCGCATTCCAAAAATGCGGCCCGGGTCATACATGGAATGAGCCGCATGACGCCGCGGTGGAGAAAATTTCTCAAGGGCTGTTGGATGAAGGGTTGTTAAGTGGGACCCTTGAGCAGATATTGGAAACCAGCTCATATACAAAGTTCTATATGCATCGGACAGGTCATTGGCTTGGCATGGATGTGCATGATGTCGGTGATTATCAAGTTGAAGACGCGTGGAGAGAGCTCGAACCAGGCATGGTGTTTACAGTTGAGCCGGGAATCTACGTAAACCCGTCGAGTGGGGTGGATGAAAAGTGGCACAATATTGGTATTCGTGTGGAGGATAATGTGCTTGTCACTAGAACTGGGTTTGAAAATTTAACGGCGGCAGCGCCGAAAACGGTCGAAGAGATTGAATCCGTGATGGCCGCGTAGTTTGGATAGTGATGGTTGAGAACTACGACATTGTCATTGTTGGTGCTGGTTTAATTGGTGCCTCGCTGGCTCTTGATTTGGCGCAACGAAGCTCACTTAAGATTGGGGTATTCGAGCGAGGGGCACCGCTTGAAATAAGTGATGGTGTCGAAGCGAGTAATCAGCGCGTGGTGGCCCTAGGCAGGCCTGCAATTAGTGTGCTGAAAAGAGTGGGTGTTTTTGATCTTCTGACACCGAATCAAGCTTACCCTTATCACCAGATGACGGTGTGGGATGAAAACTCAAATGGGGAGCTGAGCTTTAATGCCGACAGTATTGGCCAAACTGAATTGGGCTATATGGTTGATGCTCTAGCCTGCACGAAAGCACTTCAAACGAATATTTTGGCTGGTTTGCACGACAATCTGTCGTTTTCTTTTGGGGCTGATTTGCAGGGTATGGCGTTATCTCAAAACGGAGCTGAAGTCATATTAGCGGATGAAAGTATAAAAGCCAGAGTAGTCATCGGTGCGGATGGGGCGAATTCGTGGGTTCGGCGCCAAGCAAAAATATTTGCCAATCGTTTGGACTACAAACAGAATGGCGTTGTCGCCAAAATTAAAACCAGTGAAAGCCATCGAGACTGCGCATGGCAGCGTTTTTTATCAACAGGGCCTATTGCGGCGTTGCCTTTAAAAGACAATTTTAGCTCCATTGTCTGGAGTTTGGATAGTGTGTCTGCGAGCGAGGTGGTGAGCCTGTCCGACAGGGAGTTTAAATCGGCCCTGTCGAGCGCGTTTGATTACCGTTTGGGTAACGTGCTTGAAGTCAGTGAGCGTCAAATTTTTCCGTTACTCAGTCAACGTGCTGATTCGTATTCGGCCCCATCGGTCGTGTTAGTCGGAGACGCTGCGCACAGTATTCATCCTCTTGCCGGTCAAGGTGCAAATCTGGGGTTTAAAGATTTAGATTGTCTGTCTGATTTACTTACATCTAGTAAGCGTGGTGATGTTGGCTCGTTAGCGTTGGCATCACACTACGAGCGTAAACGTCGTCGCGACAATGAACAGACCGACTGGTTAATGAGCGCACTTAATGCAACTTTTCAATCTCGTTTGCCTTTATTGTTGGCATTGCGAGGGGTGGGAATGAACGCAATTAATTCTCAGGAATGGTTAATGTCCCTGCTTGCTCAACAGGCGAGTGGAACGCTCAAGGAATCTGAATTAACGTAAATCCGAGTCGTTCCCCCAATAAGTATTGAGCAGCATAAAATCTTGTTGTGAATAGTCATTTGGTTGCACTGGCAATAGATTCTGCCATTTACTGAGCTTTGCCAAATAGGGATTTAGAAGAGAGCTAACCGCACTCGACTTAAGCGCTTTTTTCACCTTTACAATTACCTTTGTATCTACTTCAGGGTGAGCAACAAAAGCGTAGTGTTTGAAAATGACACTTTGTTTTAGCCTAATAAATTCATTGCTGAGTTTTTGGTTCAGTTGCTCGTATGAGAAGTCGTCTATCACAAATGCCGAGCAACTAGAATCCGCATTCTGCATTTCCTGTGGTATTGATGGATACTCATTCGTCAAGGCGTTTAGCTGCCGACGGCCTAATAGACGATTTAGCCAGGCCGTTCCCAAGTTTAATCCAGGCTCACGACATACAACCTTCCCATTAAGATCACTAACCTCAAATACGCTGGTCTTAGCTCTTCGAGAAGCCAGTACGTATTTGAGGGTGCCGTGGAGCTTATACAGAGGGATGAAATTGTGTTTGTTTATCGCCCAGGCAGCAAAATGTGGTTGAGCAAAATATATGCCGATACGACCCTGTCTCAAACCTTGTTGGTAAGGGTGCCAAAAATCAGCATTTTGCACCACAACCTCAGTCACACCTTGTTCTCTAAAGGCGTCATTTAACTTGGTTTGCAAGGTTGGATTCGATGAAGACAAAAAAGGGATGTAGAGGATGACCGTGTCGTCGTTACCAGCTTTGGCATGCGCGTTATTTGCGTTGCTAACGAGCATCGCGCAACCGAGTGCTGTCGCAAAATTTATGTAGGAAAAGTAAGGCTTCAAGGCTCGGTCTCGGTTAGTAGGCATTCGAATGTAATAACTAAGAGGTTAACGGTAGTATGCTAAACGACACGATTGGCACTAAACAATGCTTTATTTGAGTGGATGGGTCTTGAGTTTAGAATAATTTGGCCGCGAGCTTACTATTTTATCGTCAATTTAAAAGTTTAATTGAGCAGAAAACTGATAAACTCCGAATCTGTTAATTTTGAAAACGTAATTAAGCTAGGTGATTAAACCATGTCTACTCCTAAAGATTTAAAACAAGCTGGTCTAAAGACTACGCTGCCGCGATTGCGTATTTTAGGAGTGCTGGAAGGATCTAAAGGGCACTTTACAGCAGAGGAAGTATATAAATCATTGCTGGATGCGGGTGAGGAAATTGCGTTTGCGACGGTTTATCGTGTGTTGACTCAGTTTGAGAATGCTGGCTTGGTTTTACGACATAATTTCGAAGGCGGGCGATCCGTATTTGAGCTCGATGATGGGCATCATCACGATCACATGGTTTGTGTAAAGTGCAATACCGTCACGGAGTTCTACGATGCGGAAATTGAAGAGCGTCAAAATGCGGTAGCGCAAAAATACAATTTCAAGTTAGAGGATCATTCTCTCTATATGTACGGTATTTGTGAAAACTGCCAAAAAGCTTAAATTTAGTACTTAGCGTTTTACGCTGGCTTTGGTAAGCAGAATAACGGGAACCAAACCGGCTAACACAATGAACAAAGATGCAAGGGACGCATCCATAAGTCTTTCATCACTTGCTAATTCGTAGGCTCTGACGGCCAGAGTGTTGAAATTGAAGGGTCTCAGAATTAACGTTGCTGGCAGCTCTTTCATAACGTCAACAAAGACAATTAGCAGGGCGGTTATCAAGCTGCCCTTGAGCATCGGTATATGGACTTTTTGAATTGATTTGAGCGGTGCCTGACCCAGAGAGCGCGCTGCATAGTCGATATTCAGGCTGATTGAATTTAGCCCTGAATCGATAGAGCTTAACGCAACGGCCAGAAAACGTACTAAGTAGGCGATGATCAACGCAGCCAGAGTCCCACTGAGGAGGAGACCAGTTGATAAGTCGAAATGCATTCTGAACCAAGCATCAATTGTGTTGTCGAGTCTCGCCAATGGTATCAGTGTGCCCACGGCGATTATCGTACCGGGAACCGCATAGCCCAGGCCTGCAACGCGTTTGCTGAACGACGTGACCCTATTTGGCGCCAGTCGATTCGCGTACGCGATGATTAAGGCTAGGAACAACGCGATGGTGGTGGTGACGCTTGCTAACCCCAGCGTGTTGGCTACTAAGGACCAAAAGGCGGCCGTGTAGAGCGCTGCGTGCGTTTGTACCGACCACACAATCAATTGCAACATAGGTAAGATAAAGCCCAGCAAAACGGGCGTTAGCGCTAAGGTAAAAGCGATTGCATTGGAAGCGCCAACGAGTTTCGTTGTGTGTCGAGGTTGTTTACGCATCTTGCTTTGGTAGCCAGATCGTTTTCGAGAGTGTTTTTCGATCACCATCAGCACGATAATAAAACTCAAGAGCATTAACGCGAGCTGAGCCGCGCCTGACACGCTATCTAAGCCGTACCACGTTCGAAAGATGCCTGTGGTGAAGGTGCTTAGACCAAAGTAACTGACTGCTCCGAAGTCAGCGAGAGTTTCCATGAGAGCGAGAGAAACACCCGCAACAATTGCCGGTCGAGCTATTGGTAAGGTGATTTTGAAGAAGGTTCGTTTTGAAGAGAAACCCAATAGCCTGGACACGTCTTGCAGGCTTCCAGATTGATCCATAAAGGCAGATCTGGCAAGCAAATAGACATAGGGGTATAAGACAAAGCCTATGACAAAGATAGCGCCATTTAGTGAACGAATTTCTGGAAACCAATAGTCTCCGACACCTATTTCAAAGAACTGCCTGATATACGATTGTATCGGGCCAGCAACGTCCAGTAAGCCGGTGTAAGAATACGCAGTAATGTAAGTGGGAACCGCAAGTGGCAGTAATAAAGCCCAGCTAAAGATGGAGTCCCCAGTAAAGCGAAAGTGAGTGACCAACCATGCGGAACCAACACCGACGCAAAGAGTGAGGATGGCGACACCAACCATCAGTAAAATCGAGGTGGTGACGTAGTCTTGCAATACCGTTGCTGCAAGATGTGTCAAAACCTCTAAGTTGGCGTCAACGCTGACCCACAACAAAGTGACCAGTGGAAAAAAAACCAAGCTGGCAATTGCAAGGCTAGACAGTTGCCAGCTCAACTCGCGAATGATCATAATTGATTCGAATGCGGGTGCCTTAGTTCGTTATTTCCAACCTGCTCTGTCCATCAACTTTACGGCATCCGCATTCTTTTCACCGAGATAGTCTACATTCAAAGGGTCAGCGTTAAACTCTCCCCATTTCTGCAAGACTGGATGGAGTGGGATATCTGCTTTGACAGGGTACTCAAAATTAACATTTGCGTAGATCTCTTGAGCTTTATCAGAGGACAAAAATTCGATGAGTTTGACCGCGTTGTCTTTGTTAGGTGCTGATTTTACTACGCCAGCGCCGCTGATATTGACGTGAGCACCACGGCCCTCAACTTGATTTGGCCAGATCACCGTCATTGCGCTTCCAGCGCTAAAGTCGTCGGATTTATCCTCATTACTTATCATGCTGGCAAGATAATATGTGTTCGCAACGACAATAGAACATTGTCCTGCGGCGGCGGCTCTGATTTGATCGCGATCGCCACCTTGAGGAGATCTTGCCATATTGCCGACAAGTCCTTTTGCCCACGTTTCAACTTCTTCGGTAGGCGAGGCGGCAAGCAGGCTGCTGACTAAGGATTGATTATAAATATTGCTGGACGATCGGATGCAAATTTGACCAGAAAGCTCAGGATTAGAGAGGTCTTCGTAGCGGCTCAAATTAAACTTTTTACCTTCCTCTGTCACCATGATTGGGCGAACTCTTACCGATAATCCTGTCCAGTAGTTTTCTGAGTCCCTATATTGCTTAGGGACGTTTGATTCAATCACATCAGATGCAATGGGGGTAAAAACACCGGCCGACTTAGCTCGAAAGAGGCGACCCGCATCGGTGGTAAGAAGAACATCAGCTGGGCTGTTTATGCCCTCGCTTTCTATCCGTTTGAGAAGAGCGTCGGCCTTGCTGCTGATTACATTAACGGTAATTCCTGTGTCTTGAGTGAATTGCTCCAGCAATGGCCGAATAAGAACTTCTTTGCGTGCAGAGTAAAGGTTAACTTCCGCGGATGGCTTTTCACACGCGCTCAGCAAAAGCGAGATGGCTATGACCAGAGAAAAGTGAACTAAGTATTGATTCATGTGTTTGCGAGTTTGTGAGAGGTTGACGATGACTTTATATAAATGCGAATAGTTCTCATTTTCCTCGATCGGCAGGGTTAATGCAAGAAATGATGCTCTTGAGTAAGTAATTGAGTATCGCTTGCTCAGTCTCTTTATATATAATACGCCGCAAAGAGCGGAACCTATATTATAAAAGTTCAGTAAGAATAGTCACTTTATGGAGTGTTTAAATGAGTAATAACCCTGACGATTTGTTGTATGCCCCATCCCATGAATGGGTGCGAAAACTAGATGAAAATACCGTTGAAGTTGGTATCAGCAATTACGCTCAAGAATCATTGGGCGACGTAGTGTACGTTGAGTTACCGGAAGTCGGAAGTGAGGTAACGGCTAAAGAGGAGTGCTGTGCAGTTGAGTCTGTAAAGGCGGCTTCAGATATCTATGCGCCAGTTTCAGGTGAGATTTCCGAAGTTAACAGTGAGCTAGACGATGAACCTGAATTGTTGAATGAGTCGCCTTATGAAAAAGGTTGGATGTTTCGAATAAAGGCGAGCGACTTATCAGAACTGGATGGGCTGCTGTCAGCGCAAACCTATAACAAACAAGTTGAAGAATAGATTACGAGAATTAATATGCAAATTACCTTAAAAGGCAACCCAATCAACCTTGACGGCAGCTTTCCTGAAGTTGGACAGCAGGCACCGGATTTCAAATTAACCACTGCGTCATTGAGTGATGTGTCTTTAGAAGAGTACGCCGGTAAAAAGAAAGTCATTAGTATTCTTCCCAGTCTTGATACGCCTGTATGTGCGACGTCGACGCAAAAGTTCAATGAGGCTGTTTCAAGTAAAGATGATGTTCAGTTGCTGGTTGTTTCTGGGGATCTACCATTTGCCGCAGGTCGTTTTTGCGAAGCAAATTCGGCCGGATCCACCGTCACCTTATCAACCATGCGTAACGCTGACTTCGCAAATAGCTATGGCGTGTTGATGGCCGATGGCCCTCTTGCCGGTTTAACAGCGAGAGCCGTCTTAGTTTTGGATGAAGACAATAAGGTTTTACACTCGGAATTGGTTCCTGAAATCGCTCAAGAACCCGATTATGACTCAGCGTTAGCCGCACTTTAGCCCCCAATTTATCTAAGCCCCGGTCTGATGATCGGGGCTTTCTTTTGCCTCCACTGAGCCGAAAAAAACCATCATGAAAACTCTTATTACGGGTTCTATGGCCTTTGACACCATCATGGTGTTTGAAGATCAGTTCAAGAACCACATTTTGCCAGATCAAACGCATATTTTGAATGTTGCGTTTCTCGTACCAGGCATGACGCGCCATCTAGGTGGGTGTGCTGGTAATATTGCCTACACACTCAAATTATTAGGCGGAAAACCCGAGATAATGGCCACCGTAGGCGAAGATTTTGGGCCCTATTCGCGTTATTTAGACGAGAAGGGGTTAAGTTCAACGCACATAAAAGTTGTCCCAGATACCTTCACTGCGCAAGCGTTCATCACCACCGATATCGACAATAATCAGATAATCGCATTTCACCCGGGTGCCATGAACTTTGCTCATCAGAATAAGATTGGTGATGCTTCCGATATTCAGCTTGGCATTGTGGGCCCGGATGGGCGAGACGCAATGATTGAACACTCTTCTCAATTTAAAGCATTAGGCATTCCATTTATTTTTGATCCAGGCCAAGGCCTGCCAATGTTTAATGGAGACGAATGCATGACCTTCTTAGATGAAGCCACCTACGCGGTTGTGAATGATTACGAAAGTCAAATGCTGTTGGATAAGACAGGACTAACGTTGGAGCAATTGGCTGCTAAGGTTGATGCTTTGGTGGTAACTCGTGGCGGTAAAGGGTCTGAAGTCTATGTGGATGGAAGCATGTTCGAGGTACCCTGTGCACCGATTTCAGCGGCGGTTGACCCGACCGGCTGTGGGGATGCTTATCGAGGTGGACTGATGTTTGGTTTAACTAGTGGCAAGGACTGGAAGACGTCTGCGCAAATCGCTTCGCTGTGTGGTGCAATCAAAATCGAACATTCTGGCACCCAGAATCATGAGTTTAGTCTGCAAGAATTTAGTCAGAGATATTTGACTGCCTTTGGCGAAGCTCTCGTTTTTTAATCAGTCTACGTTAAGGTAAATAGATGCTTGTTCACCCAAATTTTGATCCTGTAGTCTTTCAAGTAGGGCCACTCGCGATACAATGGTACGGCTTGATGTACGTGTTTGGGTTTGCTGGAGTTTACGCCGCATGGGCTTATCGGCTTAGGCATCAGGCGACCGCGGTTAATCCTCGTTGGAACTTGGACTTAGCGTCTGATTTGCTTTTTTATGGGGCGCTAGGAGCGGTCCTTGGCGGTAGGTTGGGGTATGTGTTTTTCTACAAGCCTTTAGAATATTTGGCAGATCCGATCAGCATAGTAACGGGTATTCGCGATGGAGGCATGTCATTCCATGGTGGGCTGATTGGGGTTATTTTTGCGCTTTGGTTATTCAGTAAAAAGTCGAAAATTAATTTTGTTGAGATCGGCGACTTCGTAGCACCCGTTGCACCCATCGGTTTGTTCTTTGGCCGGATAGGGAATTTTATAAATCAGGAACTATGGGGAAAGCCCACAGACCTTCCGTGGGGCATGGTGTTTACTACTGCGGATGGGCAGGCGCGGCATCCATCTATGTTGTACGAAGCACTCCTAGAAGGATTGTTACTTTTCGTGATTCTTTGGTTATTTTCGAGAAAAAAACGGGCTCTAGGGATATTATCTGGAATGTTTCTAGTGGGTTATGCTTGTGCTCGAATGATAGTGGAACTTGTCAGAGTACCTGATCGACACTTAGATTATTTGTTTCTCGATTGGGTTACTATGGGGCAGTTATTAAGTCTGCCCATGCTTGTATTGGGTTTGACTTTAATTGCGTTTAGCAAAAAACGCTGAAAATCATTTTTAGGGCATTGTCATTTCACTTTGACCCGTCTAAAAATATGGAGCTTCTTATGAAATATACTAAGATTTTGGGCCTGGTTCTCACCAGTCTATTAATGCTGTCATACTCCGTGAATGCGGTTGCTATCCAGAAATGTAAGGATGCCGAGGGTAAGTGGCACTATGGTGATTACGCTGAAGATAAGTGTGAAACTTCTAAGGTGACAAACCTAAATGAGAGAGGGTTTGTAACGGACACGATTGACGCGCCCAAAACCGAGGAAGAAAAACTAGTAGAAGCTAAGATAAAACTCAAAGAAGAACAAGAGCTTGCTGAGTTAAAGAAAAAGCAGGCGGAACGCGATCGAGTTCTGAGTATTTATGAGCGAGAAGAAGACATCGATCGTCAGCGCGATAATCAATTGGCGTCAGTAGAAGGGAATATTCGAGTTCACAAAGCCTATTTAAAGCAAATGGACAGCAAAATTAAACGGCTCGAAACTAAGTCTGAAGGTTTATCTGGAAAGAGAAAAGAGTACTTTACAACCCAAATAGAAGCCTCCAAGGGCCGTGTGACCGAGTTTAGCGCAGAGCTCAAGCGCTTAGAGGCGCAAAAAATATCGATATCAGAGAAGTTTGCTTCTGAGAAGAAGTTGTATCGAGAGTTAACCGCATCTGAGTAGACGTTTTAATTGACCTTTGAGTGGGCGTTATCGCTCACGACGCAGCCACAATGAACTGGAAAACCTGCTTGCTCAGCGTTGCTTTAGGCGCGTTGAGCGTTTTTGCATTCGCACCATTCGAAATATACATTCTTGCATTTTTGACGATCGCCGGATTGGTGCACTTAACGCGCTCCGCAACGGTTAAGGCATCCGCAATTCTTGGTTTTAGCTTTGGCATGGGCTTGTACCTTGGCGGTGTTTCATGGGTTTACGTTTCCTTGTCGACTTACGGAGGAATGCCTCTTTGGATGGGCGCTATTGCCGTGATAGGCTTTGCGGCTTTGTTGGCGGTGTTTACTGGTCTATCAACACTGATTGCGAGCTGGGCCGCGCGACGATTCCAATGTAACTTTTTACTTTTATTTCCGTTTTCTTGGGTTGTCGGAGAATGGTGTCGAAGTTGGGTTTTGACGGGCTTTCCTTGGTTGGATTTTGGGTACACTCAGGTCCCGGCTTTTTTGTTTTCATGGGCACCAATTGGTGGAATATATTTAGTTAGCTTCCTCACTATCGCCCTGGCTGTTTTGCTCTTTCACGGCATCAACGCACGTTCCTATCGATCTCCGATTGCTGCCGCGATGGTGTTGCTGGTTTCTATCTTGATTTCAGGGGTAGAGTGGACTGAGAAAGACGGTAAATTGATTACCGTTGGCGTGGTTCAAGCCAATATCTCCATTGACGAAAAATGGTTGGAGACGATGCGAAAACAAGCGTTGGATCAATACCAAAGCTTGACTGCTGAGCTCACAACCGTCGATTTGGTTGTTTGGCCTGAGACAGCAATCCCATACTATGCAAATCAAACCGATGAAAGGTTTTGGAAAGCAATGGTTCCGAAAGACGTTTCGGTGCTCGCTGGTATTTTAGATCATGATGGAAAAAACAGTTATAACTCCGCTGTGCTGAATTGCGCTGGGAATAGAGCAGAAAATCAGTTGTATCGAAAAAGGCATTTGGTGCCCTTTGGCGAATATCAGCCGCTACAGTTTTTATTTTCATGGGTTTTTGAGTACCTATCTTTGCCTATGTCGGACTTTGCAAAATGGGAAGGGCTCCAGCCCATACAATGCGGTGATTCCATTCGAGTCGGGTTGTCGATTTGCTATGAAGATGCGTTTGCCAATGAGTACCGATCACATTTGGGCGAGGCTAATGTACTTGTGAACATCAGTGAAGATGCATGGTTTGGCGACTCACTTGCTCCTCATCAGCGGAAACAATTTGCACAAATGAGAGCTCGGGAGTTGGGGAGGCCGATGGTGCGTTCAGCGAATTCTGGGCCCTCTCTGTTTATAGATCATCATGGGCAATTACTTCATAGTACGCCGCAATTCGAAGTCGCGATAGCAAGTAGGGATGTACAGCCTATGACGGGGCACACACCCTATATGATTATCGGGAATTGGATTGTGTGGTTGGCTTTGTTGGTGATCTTTACGCCAGTTGGTTTTGGCCTGCTTAGAAAAGGTCGCTAACCGGTTGCTGTTGTCTACATTGAATAAGGGCCACCGACCCCAACAGTGACCTTATATTTCGCCTGTTTTCTGTAAAGCTCTGTCGAGACCAGAGAAATTCGGGCGTCTGATCTTTCTGTTTTCACCGTTGGCTGAGACAGGTTTACGACTTGTTCGTCGTATCTCATTGGTGCCTCGGTTACTTGATGAACCATTTGTGCTTGCGTAGCTTAATGATGACCCATCTTGGCCATTAAAAGAGAAAAGCCCCTTGGAGCCTTTTTTCTTCTCTAGAGGCAGTTTTTCCGTTGCACCGTTGCGGCTGATCAGTATTTCGTTGCTGAGGATTTCTTTAACTGACGCGCCCGCCCCCTCTATATCTTGGCCTATGGAGTAGAGCTTACCTTTCTTGTTGCCAGACTTGATAATAACTCTGGCATAGTTTGGGTCGGTAGCCCAAAGCACGCCAACTAATTTAATATTCAATGAGGTTGGGCGTATGTTCTCGATCTCTTTCTGTTTAGGGCGAGGATCACCAAACAAATTCGCCGAAGTAATGTCTGTTACTTGATAACTGGGAGTGGAATTAGCGGTTATCGGCGCAAGCACTTGTGCAGCGTACTCTAAGTTCCTAGTTTTTCGATTATCGTACTCAAAGTAGCCTATTAAGGCTACAACCACGAACAGTATTAAACACGCAAGACCCCAAACTATCTTGAGTCCGTGTCTATTCCAAGTTCGGTTGTTTAACAATGTCGATGAAAGTACCATAACTGGATTGTAACCGATTATCATTCAAAGCCCTATCCAAACCCGTGTTAGAGTTCGTTAATTCTTTGCAACGGTATTGATACAACCACCAATATGCCTTCAGACAGTTTCATACAAAATAGATACAAGTCGGTCTATTGGACCTGCTGCGCGTATTTTAAGTTGTTGGTTGTCTCTATCAAGCTTCGATATTTGGGAATGTCTTGGCTGCAGAAACAAGTCGACTTTAATAACATCTCCGACAATGCATTAGGCAGGCGAGTTACAGATCCTGAGCTGCTCGCCATGCATGAAGCCGTTAGGTTTGCTGCTCGGTGGCATTTTTTGACGTTGAATTGTTTGCCAAGGTCTTTGGTTCTAGTCGACATGCTCAGAGGGCTTGGTATGGTCGCGGTCGTGTGTATTGGCGTTGCCAAGAAGAGTGATGCACTGCTTAGCCACGCTTGGGTCGAGGTGACACTCAACGACATGCAAGAGCTTATTGGAGAGCCAGAATCTGTAGAAATGGACTTCAAACGTCTTTAAGTCAGGCCAACGGCTATTGAATAATAAGTTAAGTGTGGATTCTTGTTTAGAGTAGCATCAACGTTGCAAGGCCTAAGACCGAAAAGTAACCAACCACATCGGTGACGGTCGTTAATGCGACGCCTCCTGCTAACGCTGGGTCGACACCAAATTTGTCGAGAACGACTGGGATGCAGACGCCAGCAATCGCGCCCATTACTAAGTTAGCCATCATCGCAAAGGCAATGACTAAACCTAAGTAAGGGTCTTGATACCAGGCCGCTGCAATGGCGGCGATGACGACGGCCCATATCATGCCATTGAGAATGCCTACCATGGTTTCTTTTTTTAATACATTAAACACGTTGGCGCGTGAAATGGTGCCAGTGCTCATTCCTCGGATAACTACGGTTAAGGTTTGAGTACCTGCGTTTCCACCCATGCTGGCTACAATCGGCATTAGCACAGCCAGCGCGACCAGTTTCTGAATAGAACCTTCAAATTGCCCAATAACCCAAGAACCTAGTAGTGCGGTTATCAGGTTGACCGCCAGCCATATCGTCCGATTTTTGGTCGTTTGGCCTACGGGCGCGAATATGTCTTCTTCTTCGCGTAGGCCAGCTGCCGCCATAATGTCGTGCTCAGCCTGCTCACGAATCACGTCGACGACGTCGTCCACAGTAATGCGACCGACCAATTTTCGGTTGGCGTCCACGACGGGGGCGGAGAGTAAATCGTAATCGGCGAACGCCTTGGCTACATCCTCTTCGGGGTCCAGACAGACAAACGACACCGGAGTGTCTATTGCGTGATTAATTGCCGGGTCACTGGCTGGACCAGTAATAAGTTTTTCGAGTGGAAGTATACCGGTGAGATGGTTGTTCCGGTCAACCAGATATATGGTGTCAGTGTGCTCGGGTAACTCAGGTTTTAGCCGTAAAAATCGTAGGGCCACGTCCAAAGATACATTATCCCTGACCGTGATTGTATCAAGGTTCATTAAGCCGCCAGCACTGTCTTCTGGGTAGGATAGAACTTCTCCTAGGCTGGCTCTTGTTTCAGTATCAACGGCGAATAGAACGTCTGCTAACACAGATTCAGGCAAATCGGGTATTAGATCCGCGATTTCATCTATGTCTAGTACTTTGATCGCATCAATAAGCTCATTATTGTCTAACTCGTAAGCCAGGTCTTTGAACACACCTTCGTTCAATTCTGACAGGACTTCGCCCCGCTCATCTTCGGGTATGTGAATCCAGGCTAGCGGGCGTTTTGCTGGCGTTAGTTGTTCCAACGCATCAGCGATGTCCGCTGGGTGTGCTTCAGCAAATTGTGCAGCAACCGCCGACGTGTTGAGCTCGTCAAGAAGTTCTACAATGTTTTCAATGGGGGGCGTAACTTGCTGCACGGCGATTAGGTTCCCTAATTAATGCTGTACACATTATAAGCACTATTCGGGCGAGCGCACTTAATTTTGGCGCCCATCAAAATCCAATACGGGGTTGGATCTATAGTTCAAGTACGGCTCTGTATCTCACCCTTCCTGCGCGCAGCTTTTCTATGGCGGCATTTGCTTGATCGAATGGAAAAACTTCCACCATAGGTTTGATATCGTGCCTAACGGCAAAGTTGAGCATTTCCGATATGGTGGCGGGGCTGCCAACCGGAGACGCGGAAATTTGCAGTTGCTTGCCCAACATACTACCCACTGAAATCGCGATTGGGGTAGGGATTACGCCAACGAAGTGTAAACGCCCTTTTGGCGCTAGGGTGTTTAGGTAGCCCGTCCAATTCAATTCCACGTTCACAGTGCAAATAATAAAATCGAACTTATCTCGAGCACTGTCCAATTGTTTAATATCGGTGGAATCGAGAATATGGCTGGCGCCCAACGCTTTGGCCTGTTCGGCCTTATCGGGGTTACTGCTGAACGCGGTAACATCGCAGCCCCAAGCGCTTAGAAATTGTAAAGCGAGATGACCTAGTCCTCCGATCCCAATTACGGCAACCTTATCGGTTGGTTTGATTTGGAATTGAACGATTGGGTTATAGACTGTGATGCCACCGCAAAATAAGGGGCCTGCGCTCTTAAGATCGATGCCAGGCGGGAGCGGAACAACCGCGGTCTCGGATGCCCTAACTCTGTCAGCGAAACCACCGTGGCGACCTATGATGGTAGGTTGAGATGCAGAGCACAAATTGTGTTCACCAGAATGACAATAAGTACACTGTTCGCAATAATCAGAGTGCCATCCCAACCCGACGCTATCCCCTGCTTGTAATGACCTCACCATCGAGCCAGTCTTGACCACTTTCCCTACCACTTCATGGCCTGGTACCAGCGGATAGCGTGATGCTCCCCATTCATTGTCCATCATGCTCAGATCGCTATGGCAAACACCGCAGTATTGAACCTCAATTTCCACCTGATTATCAGGCAAGACACCAGGGTCGAATTCCATTGGCTTAAGAGGCTTGTTTGGACCATCAACTGCAAGTGATCGAATCATAGTCTTTATCCTTTCATTACTTTAGTGGGAAGCTGGAGCGCTTGGCGAAACATTTTCCACTTGTAATACATATTTTGCAACCGCCATCATAGTCTCGTCGCCGAGGTAACGTTGAGATGGCATTTCTGGATAATCAGGCCTTTTCTTGATCGGGTTGGCAATGTATTCAACTAGCCCTTCGGGGTTGTCGAAATATAGGGCTTGAATTTGCTGAATCGATGGGCCAATAAGTCTGCCGTTAAACGAGTGACACCCGGTGCACACACCAAGGTAGGCGATCATTCCACGTTCTGAAGCCTCGATCTTTCGTGGTTTGACGGGGGTATTCAACAGATAACTATCGATATTGTTCGTGTGTGTAAACTCACAGTCGCTAAAGTCGCCAAGTCCAACGGTTACATATTGGCTGCGGTTGAGTATGCAACTTCCTGAGCCTTGACTGACGTGAACGATGTCCGGTTGCCCTGTTTTGAGCTCGAGTGCCATCAACCCTTTGATTTCAACAATTGGCTCATACCCATTATTTAGCATGGTGTTGTTCAGAATTGAAACCTCATCGGGGTTAGGTTCGGAATCTGGGTCGTCGGTGATGTTGGCGGCATTAGCATGATCGACGATGAGTATGCCGGTATTCTTGTTGTTTTTAATAATGTTGTCTTCAATTACAACTTGGTCAGCGGCCATCACCAAGATACCAGTGCCAGCGGGGATTCCTGCGACCGTTGATCCTGGCGCGCCAAAGTTCGGATGATTATTATTGGCGATAAAATTATTTCTAATGATGACGTCATACGTCGTCTTAATTGGCAGGCCTGGTGTAATGAACGCCAGTATTCCCCCGGTATTGTTTTGGACGAAGTTGTTTTCTACTATGGCGTGTCGACTGTTCTCAATTTCTATGCCCGCAACTGAGTCGAAGACGTCGTTGTGCGAAACGTGGACATTGTCACTCATCCCAATATAGATAGCGGCATCTTCGATGCCTGAGACCACATTGTGTTCAACAATACCGTTTTTGCCCAATTGGGGGAAAATTCCATAGACTCCAGTGTCTTTAATTATGTTGTTTCGGATTTCGAAATTGTTACCTGCTTGACCCATGATTCCATTACCCTTGTATCCGGTAATAAACAAGTTTTCAACCGCGATATTGTTTCCTGAGTATAAAATGGCGTCGTTCAGTTTGCCCTCGCCATCCAGTCTCGCGCGTTTACCTTGATCGAAGACCCCAATCAAATGAATGCTGTCTTTATCAATATAGACGGTCTCGTTATAAGTCCCAGGCATTATTTGAATGGTGGTTCCTGGCGACGCTGTCTTCACAGCCTCCTGAATGGATTCACCCTCGTTGACGACGACAATGGCGTTAGTCGCTGTGCCGGCGGGTTTACTGTGTTCACTTCCAGCGTTTGAGTCTATAACCGCAGTTTCGGTGTTGGAGCTTGATGGGCTCTTACCTTTAGATATCATTTGTATGACTTTAGGTTCGCTGTACTTTTTACCAATGTAAGTGCCTATCAATCCGGTAGCGATGATCAGTGATAACACGAGTATTTTTGTTTTCATTAGGTATCTCCTTCGTTATTGTCGAATGCCAACAAGGTCTAATTTGGCGGCACTAGGCCTGACGGTAGTAGTTTAGGAATCATCGGCATGAACTTTTCATCCTCCAATGTCTTCATGAATGTAACGAGCAAATCTATTTCGTTGCTCGTTAAATCCGGTTCATTAATGTGCCAATGCAAATAAAGTGGGTTGTTTTTTGGTGCGGCATGGCCACGGCCCTTATTATAGAATTCGGTTGCATCCCGAAGACTTGAGAAGTTTCCTTGGTGCATGTACGGCGCCGTGTTGCTTATGTTTCGCAGAGTAGGTACCTTAAAACCACCACGAAGTTTACGCGATGCGAATGTTAATTCAGCACCAACATCAAATGGTCGATTCTCTGGTTGGGGAACACCGATGACTGCGATTTGGTTGTTGGTGAAAAGTGGTGGGGTATGGCATTCCGAACATCTGGCCACAAATGAGCGAAAAATATTGAATCCGGCTATCTCCTCTGCGTTTAACGCTGAATGATTGCCATGAGCGTATTCATCATAACGGCTGTTCAATGAGATCAGCGACGCTTGAAAAGCAGCCAGAGAAGAGTAAATATTTTTGAGCGTGATGCCATCAGCGAATGCTTGCTTAAAGAGAACCCGATAGATTGGTATATTCTTTAGCGACGTGATCAAGTTTTCCGGTGTGTTATTCATTTCCAACCTTGAAAACAATGGTGTTTGCACTTGTTGTTCAAACGAATTAGCGCTGGCATCCCAATTTAGGTGCGTCAAAAATGCACTGTTCCAAAGTGTGGGTGCCGAGCGTACTCCATGCTGACCATCTGCGCCGATAGAACGAGCCAGACCATCGGTAAAAGATTTACGAGGGTCGTGGCAAGTTGCACAAGAAATTGTTTGGTCACCGGAAAGTATTGAGTCAAAGAACAAGAACCGGCCTAGATCGATTTGCTGTGGAGAGAATCCATCCCGATATTGAGGTAAAGAGGTTTTGGTGCCGCCGACACCTTGCCCCTGTGTGGAGGAATAGAGTTGATATAACGATCTCAATCGACACTCATTATCGTTTTCCAGTGAAAAACCGGGTGGGCACTGTTTGCTTAACTCGTAGTTCAGAGGAAACGCCTGTTCGGCGCTGCTTTGAGTTCCGATCGACGATAAGCTAACACTGAATAGCGCTAGAGAAAGAAATGTGTGTAGACATAAAGAACGCATTACTTGGCGGCGTTAAGGGTTTGTAGGTAAGCGATGATGTCGTCAATTTTTCTAGGATCTCGTACGGTATTTGCGATCATTGTCATCTGCCTTCCGTATTTATTCTTCTTACTTGAACCTCGTTTTCCGTTTAAAAAATATTGGTACTGGCGTTTTAGATAATCGGGGCTAAGTCCTGATAGACGAGGTGACTCAAGGGCGGCGTTGCCTTGAGCCTTATCGCCATGGCACCCGCCGCAACTGGCTTGATACTGTTTGTATCCTTGTTTAACGTCACCTTGGGGCGTCTTGTTCAGTTCTTCTTCATCGAGATTCACAGGGCTTAATGTGTCAAGGTAGAATGCGATTTTTCGGTAGCTGTCGTCGGAACCCACTGAATTGGCGATGGCTGACATTTGTTGTGCGTGTCTATCTTGGGGGCCCCTTAAGCCTGTTTGAAAACTCATGATCTGTCTAATAGTATAAGTGGGCAATTGAGCCGCAAGTGCGGGCGCCTCCATCACCGTGTTACCTTGTCCTTGAAGGCCATGGCAGCTTGCACATTGCTCTGCGTATAGCTGCTTTCCATGATTAGCGTTATTGCTGTGCGAAGCGCCAGATAGGATGAGTAGTACGAGAAGATTGATAGTAATAAACCAAAGCTGATGAGGTTTATTAAATCGAGCAGGCTTCTGAAGGGGTGTCTTGCGAGGTTTTTGGTTCATAAATAGTTGTCAGTCGATGCAATATTAATGGGCTCGTGAGCGAGCTAACTTACGATATTCGGTAGGCGTTTGTCCGAAGACTTCTTTAAATGCCTTATTGAACGAGCTAAGTGATCTAAAGCCGGTGTCTAACGCAATATTAAGGATCGCTTCAGAATGTTGCTCTGGGTCAGACAAGCGTTGCCCGGCTTCTTCTATACGAAACCCATTTAGGTAGTCATTAAAATTCCGATGGCCCATCCCGGCATTGATTATTCGTCTTAATCGATATTCTTGAACGTCTAGCCTTTCGGCTACTTGTCCAATCGTCAAACCCATTTCGCGGTAGATACGTTGTTCATTCATTAGTCGGTGGAGTTGATTTGTAATTTCTTCGGGTACCGTCACCGTTTGAGCTGATGAAGCCGCTGTTTCTTTAGATAAGTTCGGCTGAGCGCGTGTTTCGGTATCACTCATTTGGTAGTCAGCCTTTTGCAGCGCGGTATGTTGTTCTTGAAAGAGCCCAGCGCGATATCGCAAAATCAAAAGATTCGTTGCCAATGCAATCACACCAATTGGAACGAATTGCAGTTCGGACCACCAAGTGGCATTTGGGTAGAAAACTTCGCGTATCGCAATCATGATAAAGATGTAAATTCCCGCCATGAAGCAAAACCAAAACCGCAGGTCTCGGCGCATTTCAACGAGGTCATCGCGCCAAGATTGAGTGACGATTAATATCGCCCAAGCTATTAAAACAAACTCGACAAGCTGAGGTAGCGTTATAAATAGCCAAACCGGGATGGTTAAGCCCTCGACATTTACGTTTTTGGCTATTGTCGGAAGAATTACGGTGCTCGCCACGAGCACCACATTCCACCATGTCAGCTTGAATTTATCATTGAAAATGGAACCGCAAAATAACCAAAACAGACCTGGCAATGTGTTTTGCCAAGCTATCTGTGTTGGGCCCAGCCAATGTTGCTCTAACAAAGGGCCGAGTAAATAGGCGATCACGGCGTACAAAAATAGACTAAATAGCCACTCTTGTGTCGACCACACTCTGGGTAAGCAGTACAACAGTAAAATGCTTAACACGACCTGAGAGATAGCAAATGATACGGCGATAATCGCAATTGCGCTCATTAATGAGTTTGTTCTTCTCTATTGTTTAGTTTAACGGTCGGCCTGAAGCTATTCGAAAGGGCTTCTCTGCGATCAGATTAAGTTCACCGTATTACAGACTTACCGAGAACTCAAGCCAGTCAGGTTTCCCAGTTAACGACTAGGTTGGCGGGGGCGCTGAATCTGGCTGTCCGTCTAATACTCCATCCTGATGGGGGGACTGTCTAAGCGATTTTGAAAAACGTCGGCGAAAAATCGATGTATTCCAGTTTAGGATGCTTCTATTAATCAGATAGGCTCGTACAGGTGGCCGCTGGATGATTTATACATTTAGGCGTCGTTTACACGCAATCTAGCTTAGTTCTTTAGTATGCTGTTGCTAAGTAAATAGGATTTTGTTTTAGCTACGAGACGAAAAAATGATCGAATTGACAATTAATGGCGAACTTGTGTCTTTGGATATCGAACCCGATACTCCATTGCTGTGGGCAGTGCGAGAGCAGATGAACTTAACCGGATCTAAATTTGGCTGTGGTGTTGCTCAGTGTGGCGCTTGCACGATGCATCTGGATGGACGGCCAATTCGCTCTTGCGTTATGCCGATTGCCTCGGCAGCTGGTCGATCGATTACCACGATTGAGGGTTTGGGTGGCCATAACGGTGAATTGCATGCGGTACAAAAGGCCTGGATAGAGCAACAGGTGCCTCAATGCGGCTATTGTCAATCGGGGCAGATTATGTCGGCTGCGGCTTTGTTGCAGGAGACGCCAGCCCCCTCTGATGCTGAAATTGACGCGGCGATGTCTGGGAATATTTGTCGCTGTGGTATGTACGGTAGAATTAAAAAGGCCATAAAGTCAGCATCCGATGCATCCACTGATGACGTTATGCTAGACAACGCTGAGCAGGGAGGTTAATCATGGGTAAATGGACGAGAAGAGCCTTTCTTTTGGGCGGCGCGTTATCCGGTGGTGGGTTGGTTCTTGCTGTAGCCGTAAGGCCCGGACACCGAACCCCTCGGTTGGCAAAATTAGTGCAAGGTGAGAATGAGGTTTTGGTGAATGCATGGGTAAAGCTATTGCCGAATAACGAAATCAAAGTCATTGTGCCTCACGTGGAGATGGGACAAGGCGCGCACACGGCCATGGCAATGATGTTGGCCGAAGAGTTAGACGCGGATTGGAGTAAAGTCTCGGTCGAAGAGGCGCCAGCCCACGAAGAATATGCAACCTATGATATAGCTAGGGACTTTGTGTATCCGGCACAAGTTCCCGGGTTCGTCGACGACACGATCAAGGGCGCATTTCTGGAAATTTCCCAAATCATGGATTTGCAAATTACAGGAGGCAGTTATTCAGTTCGCGCCACCGGCGTTCGCAGTATGCGCGTGGCTGGTGCGGCCGTCCGAGAATTGCTTATTAACGCAGCTGCTGATGTTTGGGGGGTAGCGGCGTCGGAAGTGAGAACTGAAGACAGTTTTCTATTTCATGATGGAAGTGGGAAAAAGGCGGCCTATATAGAGTTTGCTCAGCAGGCGGCAAAGGAAAAAGGGTCGAACACGCCAACACTCAAGTCCGAATCCGAATTTAAAATTATGGGAAGGCGAGATATTCAGCGTCTGGACATTCCTGCTAAGGTGACGGGGGAAGCGCAATTTGGGATCGACGTAGCCTTACCAGGCATGAAAGTTGCTACGGTTCGAGCCGCACCAGTGTTCGGAGCCACGGTAGAATCTGTTGATAGCCAAGCTGTTCAAAAGCTTGATGCCGTCCACCGCGTCTTGAATTTAGGTGATGCCGTCGCGGTTGTGGCAGAAGGGTATTGGCAGGCGAAGAAAGCTCTGGCTCAGTTAGAAATTGTGTTCAGTAAAACTGACAATGACTCTCTCTCTTCCGTTGAGATCACGCAAGGCTTTAAGCAGGACTTAGATAAAGCGGTCGAGGATGGTCAAGAGATTGAAGATTTTTCTGAAGGGGATGTGAGCCTCGCATTTGGGGCTTCGACTAAAATTATTGAGGCAGAATATAGCGTTCCATTCTTGGCGCACGCCACCATGGAGCCGATGAATTGCACTGCATTGTTCAGGGACGGTCTTTTGGAGGTTTGGACAGGCACCCAAAATCCGCTTGGCGTTCGAAACTCCTTAGCTAAAGAATTTAGCATTGATGCAAACAATGTGATCGTAAACAACCAGTATTTAGGCGGCGGTTTTGGACGCAGAGCCGACATAGATTACTCATTGCAAGCAGCCAAGATAGCGATTGAGCTGCCAGATACCCCGATTAAACTTATTTGGAGTCGAGAGGAGGACACCCAACACGATCACTACCGTCAGGCAATGGTCAGTCGATTCAAGGGTGGTTTTGATTCCAATGGAGCGGTAGTCGCATGGGATAACCAGTTCCATGAAAAGCATGAGCCGGTTGAAGCGCCCTATATACCCTATGATATTCCAAATCAGTCGATTCATTACACCAACAGTGCCACACACGTGCCATTCGGGCCTTGGCGGAGTGTGGACCATTCAGTGCATGCGTTCTTCACTGAATCATTTATCGATGAATTAGCTCATGCCGCTGGTGAAGACGGATATCATTTTAGACGTGGCCTGTTGGGGCGTGAAAAAAG
Organism: Arenicella sp. 4NH20-0111; assembly: GCF_040366405.1. Classification (NCBI taxonomy): domain Bacteria; kingdom Pseudomonadati; phylum Pseudomonadota; class Gammaproteobacteria; order Arenicellales; family Arenicellaceae; genus Arenicella; species Arenicella sp. 4NH20-0111. Next base: position 84,026 of record NZ_BAABWF010000007.1, on the reverse strand, counting down.
AATGATCTCTGTGCTTGATACAGCTGCGAAAATGGCTAATTGGAACGAAGCATTGCCCGCGGGTTGGGGACGAGGGATCGCCATCCACCGTTCGTTTAATACCATTGTTGCGCAAGTTGTTGAAGTGAATATGACCGGATCCTCGTTACGTGTTGAAAAGGTTTTTTGTGCGGCAGACGCGGGCTATGCCGTTAGCCCTGACGGGTTTAAGGCGCAAATGGAAAGTGGCATTGTTTTTGGCCTGACCGCCGCGCTCTTCGGTGAAATTACAATTAAGTCCGGTGCCGTGGTTCAAAGTAACTTTCATGATTATCCAATGATCCGAATGAAGGATTCACCCCTGATCGAGGTTGAAATTATAAACAGTGGTGAGGCCCTAGGTGGGGGCGGCGAGCCTGGGACTCCGCCCATTGCGCCAGCGGTGACTAATGCTATTTTTGCGGCCTCGGGAACTAGAGTAAGGGCTTTACCGATTAAAATTTAACAATTCTTGAGACCATTTAGCCTTTTCTCGGGTCTTAGGCTTACAGCGGAAGCGCCTTGAATGGAGCTCACGCCATTTTTTCAAAAATAGAACTAGGAATATAATTATGAAGGCTATTAGTTTGTTATTGCTTAGGCTGTCCACGGGTATTTACTTAATCCTATGGGGCATGGTTAAGCTGGCTGCAGTGGATATGGCAAACGCCGTTTCCGATAAGTACTACGGAGGATACTTGAGTGGAGAAATGATCAATTTAGGGTTAGGTAGCCTGCAAGTGATTATTGGCGCACTGGTTGCATTGGGTGTAGCACGCACTTTTTCCTACACAGCTCAATTGGTTTGGTACATCGCAGGAATCTTGCCTATCATGGTCTATATCATTGACCCCTTCGGGAAGTATATCGCCGATGGGGCTAAATTGACTTTTTTCCCATCTACGACGTTACTGTTTGCTTCGATGGTTATCATCGCTTTTAGAGAGTTTGATGACCTTTCCATCGACGCTAAGCGCGGGAGGCCTTAGTCGTTCGTAATGTTCAGTTTGCGACTGACTTTGCGAGCATGGCGATCAGGTCGCTTACCTTGCTCAGCATGGCATCACAACCAGAGATGCCATGCTGAATTTGGAGGTAAAGTGGATTATTGTATGTTAGATGAGTCACGCCTTCGGCATCTTCCCTAATCAACATTTTTTGCGGCAAGTCTATCGCTACCGATGCTGAGCACTGCATTAATGGGGTTCCGGCCTTTGGGTTGCCAAAAATAATTACTTCTGTTGGTGTCAATGACATATCCACAGACGCCGCGTTTTCAGAGTGATTTATGCGGGCGAACAGCGTCAGCCCTTTTTCTATTAACGCTTTTTCAAGACGATCTCCGGATTCTGGGACGCTGTAGCTACTTGTTACAGAAATGAAAGGTTCAATATCTGGTTGTTCATTTGCAGCGGATGAATTCATAATAACGGATCCTATGATTGAGCTGATAAGTGTCAGTTTCATTTTCGTTTGGTTTTTATCGAGTAGGTACTTGCAGGGACCGCTGCACTGACCATTAACTCACCGCGGACTTTCAAATACTTCTATTCTTGAGCCTATTAATTAATGACCAATAAAAGCAAAGCCTTCTTCAGTCTACTTATTGCGGCCGTTGTTTTTTCGATTTTGCCTAATGTGCCGTATGGTAATTCCATTCAGTGGCCGTTTGAAATGTTGACAACCTATGTTCATGAATTGGGACATGGCTTAGCGGCAATAGCTCAGGGTGGGCGCTTTTTAGAATTGCAGATGTTTCAAAACGGAGGAGGGCTGGCGAGCGTCAGTCACCTGCATCCAGGATGGGGAATAGCGTTTGTTTCGGCAGTAGGTTTATTGTCCCCCTCTATTGTGGGTGGCCTATTCATTCTTGGGGGGCGGTCGAGAAATGTAGCGCGGCTCATCTTAGTTAGCTTCGCTTTGTTGATGCTCCTGAGTTGTTTGCTATGGATTCGAAGCACCTTTGGACTAGTACTGATAGGCGGCATGGGGTGCCTTTTTCTTTTGCTCGGCATGCGAACTGGCGGAGGTTTGAATCAGTTCCTGGTGCATTTTTTTGCGGTTCATATGTTGATGGATACTTTGACCCGAACGATGCGTTATCTGTTCACTGGTCAAGTTGATATTGGAGGGCAGATACGTCATTCAGATACTGCGAACATTGCTAACAGTCTTGGAGGTGGCTACTGGATGTGGGGGAGCGCGATTGCTTTTGTGGCCTTGATGATTTTTTACCTAAGCTTTCGTTACGCCTATTTACAGCGACGACTTTAGACACGATTTACCTAATAAGGGTTGGTGGTTACAGGCTTAACCTTTCTTGGGAATTAATACAAAGAGTCGAATTGGAATGCTCTAGTGGCAGTGGCGTTTTCGATGCGGATGTTGAGGCGGGAGCTGGTATGCGTGATATGGAAAGTGCAAAAAGAAGAGGGCTCATAATCGGAGCCCTCTTCTAGATCTTGTTTTAGACTTCGTTCAAATTCGAGGTCGTCACGCCAATCTTCTATGTCATTGCGAACAGCCGTTTTACTACGTTGTCTATGGCCGCTGGGTGCTGCTTGGTGTGCTCCGCTACCCCCTCTATTGGCTAGAGCTCTAGCCACAGGATTTCGAGGGGTGATCGTATTGCCTATGAGTTTTGGCATGTTTATTCTCCTAATGTATGTTTAAGTTCGTCCATCGACAATTGAAAAAAGTCGATATCAGGTTGTTTACGAATAAGTTTTTGATAGCACTTCGTTTCCAATAGAAACTCAGGTGCAGCGTAAGTTCTCTTGAAAGCGAATTTTTTGGGTAAGTCTGAATAGAGCGAGCGAGGAGCGTGCCAGGTGCTACTCATCTTCTTTACCTTCCAGCCAGATTTAGCCGTGTGCAGAAAGACACGCTCGATTCCAAGCTCTTTACGCACAAATTCGATCGTCGCACTGAGCATGGCTTCAGCCCAAGAAGCTCTATAAGGCTCAATCCAATCAATGTAATGCAAGCGTTGTATACAGCGTTTGCATCCGCAGTTTGTGAACCTGCGTTTCCAGCGCGCCACATAACGAGCACCGTCACTTTGAATTTCCTCGATTAGGGCTTCATCGGTGTTGAAATCGATATCTATGCGAGACCAAGCCAAGGTTTCTCTGAATGAACTGTTATCGTCTGGTAATTGAACGGGGTGAGAAGACCACCTTCCGTTTAATGTCTCCCCAGAACTTGAAATGAAACGTGCATATTGCCGCTGATGCTCTTTTGGCATATTGAGTTGAAGTACTAGGTTCTCGCCAAATCGAGAGGTTTGATGCCAGTCCCTATCTCTATTGCCTCCCCAACGATTTAGAGTCAATAGAAATGGTTGTGAGGGCTCCTGCCAGACAGTCTCAAACAGGTTCCGATGCACCATCCCACTTCCACAAGCGCCGATTATTGGTTTAGTTAATGGATGATTTAGTAATTGTTTAAAACGTGTTTTTTTTAGTGCGTGAACACTTGCTTGTTCAGGTAGCAACATCTCCAACATCTTAGGCGCATAGGCGCCTTTAAAATATCTGTAGTGTGTTTTCCCTTTTGGTAAGCAGGCGATCACATCATTTAATGTATCAGTGTTCATGTGTTTTACCGTCATAGCCGTAAGCGAAGTCCGTTCAAACGTGAGGATCAATCGCAGATGTTGGCCTTATAGGTTGAACCTGCTTAGTCGCAGGCGTTAAGTTGGTGTCATTTTCTGTTTCATTTATGCATACTGCTGCCGCCGATTTGCGTTGGGTAGTTCAATTGTCTTGATGAGTGCCCATCTATCTTTGTGGGCACTCGTTCTGGTTATGATTTAGCCTTTAATACACACCACTTGTTTTAGAGTGTGAACCACATCGACTAGATCCGTTTGATTAGCCATTACTTTGTCGATGTCTTTATAGGCAGATGGAATCTCGTCGATGACCGATTTATCTATTCGGCACTCAACTCCAGCCGTTTGTTTGGCCAAGTCATCTTCATCGTATAAGCGTTTTGCCTTGGTTCGGCTCATCACTCGTCCTGCGCCATGTGAACATGAACAAAACGAAGAAGTATTACCTTTGCCTCTAACAATAAATGACTTGGCTCCCATACTTCCGGGAATGATGCCATATTCGCCCGCTCCAGCACGGATCGCGCCCTTGCGGGTGACAAAAACATCTTCACCAAAATGATGCTCTTCGGAGACGTAATTGTGATGACAGTTAATTGCCTCCTTAGTTACTTTGAAGTCTGGTAGTCGCTGTTTTAATACCTTAAGAACGAGGCGCATCATTTCACGACGATTTACCATCGCGTAATCTTGCGCCCAACCAACCGCTTCAATGTAGTCATCGAAATGAGAAGTTCCTTCACTGAAGTAGGCCAAATCTCGATCCGGCAGGTTCATTTGAATTTTATCCATATCTCGCCGAGCAAGTTCGATAAAATACCGACCTATCGCATTACCGACACCACGACTGCCGGAATGCAGCATGACCCAAACATCGTGGTTTTCGTCTAGGCAAATTTCGATAAAATGGTTGCCTCCCCCAAGTGTGGCAAGCTGTCGAATCCAAGTTTGGTATGGTTTCTTTTGCTTGCTTTTTAGCTTAGGGTGTTTCTCCCATAGGTTGGATAATCCGTTTGAAAGAGACCTAATGGTCGAATCAGGGACGGCGTCATATTTATGCATTGCAAAGCCAACTGGCACCTCTCGCTCAATGACACTTCGTAGGCCGCGTAAGTTGTCGGGCAGCTGTTCAGCTTTTAGGCTCAGCCTGATCGCGTTCATCCCGCAGCCGATATCAACACCAACCGCAGCAGGAATAATAGCTCCCTTGGTTGGAATGACCGAGCCAACGGTTGCTCCAATTCCACAATGTACGTCTGGCATCGCTGCGATGTGAGAATGAATAAACGGCATTTTTGCCATATTGATTAATTGCTCATAAGCCGCAGGTTCTAGGTCATCGGTATAAACCTTAACTGGTACAAGGCCTTTTTTAATGGTTACTTTAATGGGCATAGCTCCCTCCTAGGTGCTTTCCCGTAGCGTTGAGTTTTTGAGTTAAGACAGTTTAGTGTCTTCCTTTTAACGCCACATGGTTTATTTATTTGTTAGCCTCAGACACGTCTAAGTATCTGGGCATCTATCGTTTCCTCCGCGTAGCTGTTTGGGCTTCTAGGCGCTTTAAAGTGCTAGTGTTCGGCCGGTTTAGACTGACTTCCCATTGAGCATTGCGAGGTTTAGTTTTTGTATGATCATGTTTCCTCCTGTAACTGAGATCAATTATTTCAGTTGTTGTAGATTGTTTACTGTGTTGCCCATGCCCGGCTTTTCCGGTCGCATGCAATAGCAACAAACTCTCTTCCTTGGACGTTCAAAGGTTTACTGGACCCTTAAAAAACAAAAACCTCGGAAGGTGGTAACCAACCGAGGTTTTTAAATTTTCTCAGAGGCTACTTACGTAGCCTAAAACTAATTTTAAGCGACGCGCTATTTGTTCGTATATGAGTTCGTTTTTGGTGACCCATAAGCGATTTTTCGACAATTCATTACAAGCAAGGTCAAACGGCAAGCAACACTTTCGCACTGGTGCGACGATTGCATGGCGACTGCCGTTGGCTGAATATGTCTGTGAATATTTTTCATTGCGGCGCACTATAATCGATAAATTAGTTGCGTCAACAACAATTCGGTAAATTCAGCAACTTTATCGAGTTTGGTGGGCGTTTTGTCTAATAGGGAGCGTGATCAGCTTTCGTGGCCAAAGACTTAAAGCATGGTTCAGAATAAATATCTCGAATTTTGTAATGCTGTCTGTGCGTTAACGGTCTGCCTAGGTTCACACTTATAAAATAGCATTGGGTTATATCCATGAAGAAATTAATAGGTCTTTCCTTAGTTGTTGTGGTTTCAACAGGGTTGAGTTTTTCGGTCCTCGCTTCTGGAGGCTACAGTGGCGGCAGTGGGTATTCAGGAAGCCGTTCAAATACGCCAAATCAGAGATCGGTTGATACCGTCTATGAAACAGGAAAAGCCATTTTTAAAGGCCGTAAACAAGGCGAGCCCGCACTGGCGTATTGTGTGGCCAGTGGTGATGAAAAAATTCCGGTGAAACGAAAATCGCTTAAAGGCTTTAAGAAAAAAACGTATAACGACCTTGCTCAAAATCTTTTTAATTGTGATCAGCCGGAGACGCTAATTGCAAACGAGCTATCTAAGGACAGTTTGTTATACGTGCTTTATTACCTAAACAAGCGTCATAAATTGAACTTGGTCAGTCGCTAGGGCGACGTTGTTTTCCATTAGCTTTTAACCCGTGCTCTATAGCTAGAACGATAAAAATCGTTCCAAACTCTACTACGAGTATCCAGTTTGGATGCTCATAGTAGGCTAATTGCTGGTTGTTCAGGTTGATACCCGTGGCGTACGACAGAAACAGCATGATGGAAGCTACCCAGACCCAGCATTGGTTTCTTAAGGCGGCAAATGGAATCAGCCAGATCAGATACCAAGGATTAAACACTGGAAGGCAAACAAAAAACAGGCCTAAGATTAAATCTATTTTTGGTATGGGGCTCGGTAAGGTATTTGGTCTTTTTATTTGTTGTAACAACCAGCGGATTCCGTAGCTGGCACCAACAACAATAAATAAGGAAAGTAACCCCATTTTTACTTGCGACATCGTGATGAAATTTGACGCAATTTCATACAACGGAGCGTTGAAAATCCAGTTAGCGCTCATTGTGCTTAAGCCATCGGGTAACCATGCCTCTCTCACGCCGAAAGGCAGAGCGATCAGGATTGCGATGCCAGTGAATGAGACCCAAGCGCGCCAATGCCATAAAAGTAGGAATGGCACGATCACCAGTGCAAAGAGCTTCACACCAGCAGCGAGGGCTAACAGAGAGCCGACTAAGTAGTGTCTTCTTGACTGGAATGCTATCAACGCCAGAAACACCAGCATGCTTCCCCAAATATCGGGATGAAGGCTTATGATGAACTCCTTGATAACAAGTGGCGACCAGGCATAGAGTATGAATGCCATTGAACTCGCTCTTTTCATGAGTAACAGCAATACAAGGATATCACTGACGGCGACCACAATTTTGAGTGGCCACAATTCTCCTGGTGCGATTAAGTATGATAGATAGAATAACCATTGATTTGTCGGACCGTATATTGTGGCCGAGTCTGGGTAATTAATGGTGTCGAGAACGTCATTGTATCGAGCGCTTAGCTCCTGACCAAAGAAACCCGAAGGCGGTAAACCATAAGGGGAACCTGTCGAAGCGAACATATACCCATCCCAAAGAAATCGGTAAAAATCGTCTTCCAAAACAGGGAAAGTGAAAAAACCAATGAGGCGAAAAAGTAGAGCAAAAGCCAAAATCAGCAGCAGATTAAGCTGACTGGCTTTTTGTCGATTAATCAGGCCGGCGAGTATTGAACACAGCGCCACGGTGGCAGCAACGGCGTAAAGTTGTGTGAGGGTGGCTTGACCAAAGCTTTGAGAGTGCGCAAGCAGATATAGCCAGGCTAAGGAGGAGATGATGCCGAGACATAATACCGCAGCGTTACGTTTAATACCGTCTGTTAATAAGTCGCTCGTAGTTTGCAATTTCACAGCATTAAAAAACCGTAGGTAATGGGTTTGAAGCAAGGAAGGTCTTAAAAGACACGTAGGTATAGACCCAGAGAAAGTCTCTGTGCTGACATCATCTTGGATAAACTTTATATGCCATATAAATCACAAAATGTTACGGCCATTATTCCGGCCTTTAATGAAGCTAAGTCAATTGCTGGTGTTGTAACTGGGTTGTTTGCATTAATTGAAGATGATCAACCCGTCGTTGATCGCGTTATTGTGTGTGACAACGCGTCGACTGATGGTACCGGAAACCTTGCCAGACGTGCCGGAGCCACGGTCTGCAGCGAGTTTCGCCAAGGTTATGGTTTCGCTTGTTTGCGCGCATTGGAAACATTGGAGCGACAAAATGAAAGCGATATTGTCGTGTTTGTCGACGGAGACTTATCAGTAAAGCCTGAAGAGTTAACGGGTTTGTTGGATGGTATATTGGTCGGTAACGACCTTGTCGTGGGTACCAGAGTGAGCCGTCTACAGGAACAGCATGCTCTTGGATTTCATCAACGCGTCGGCAATCATCTGGCCAGTGGATTAGTTAGATGGTTGTGGGGTGTCAATGTCTCTGATTTGGGACCGTTTAGAGCGATAAAGTATAAATCGCTCAGGCTGCTTGCGATGGAGGATCGGCGCTTTGGTTGGACAGTAGAGATGCAGGTCAAAGCCATACAAGCAAATATGCGTTACCTGGAAATACCGGTGAGCACTAAGCGGCGAGTTGGTAAATCGAAGATCAGTGGTACGATTAGAGGAACCTTTGGCGCTTTCTTTGGGATATTTGGTAAAGTGGCTCAACTCTATTTGTGTGAAGCAAAGTTTCAGGTTCGCGTACGTCGAGCACGTATACTCTTAAACGACCCATTGCAAAAACCACACAATCCACCTTTGTAATTTTCACTGGTTCTTCGTAGACTGGTCAGGTTAAACCCAAAACCTATCCTGTCATGAAAAAGATTTTATCAGTTATCGCGTTGCTTGCGCTTATCACCGTCGGTGCAAAGTTTTATATAGAACATCGTTATAAGCAGGAACTCGACAAAGTCATTCAATCAGCCAGCCTGTTTGTGGATATAGCCTACGATGATCTTAATGTCGGTTTTGATGGTACCGTCGAACTTTTAGACCTGAGAATAACGCCTAATGAGACCTTTGAGACGATTAGCGTTCAGTCAATTACATTGAGTGGTCTTGATTTACTTTTTCATTTCAACGGAAAGAGTCAGCTTGAAAAAGGAGAGTATCCTGATGCGCTGAATTTTTCAGTCGACCAACTCTCATTCTCTGCGTCAACGTATGAAAAACTGTTCGAAGAAGAAGAGTGCAAAAGCTTGTCGGGTACGTTGCGTTATACAACGGCTGGATTTGATCAAATTGTGACGAGCGGCAAACTCATTTTTGACTTGAGTGACCCCTACGCTGCGAGTGTTGAATTTAGTGGGCAAGATCAAATATCCAGAACAAGCTACTCGGTAAATTTTAATGCGAGACAAGCGAACCCCATCGCAATTGCGTCTGATGGCATTCCCATTCAGAGTATGCGCTACGACTTTTTTCTGGAAAAAGAGGCCGCAGATCAAATGCTCGGCTATTGCGCTAATAAGTTCAACATTAAACCTGAACAGTTTCTAGAGCAGGTGGTCAAGTCTAAACGCTTTATGACAAATTCATTTTCGATGGACCTAGGTGATGCCGCACGTAAGGGGCTTGTAGAATTTATTCAAGGTGGAAAAGAATTGGTTGTTCGATCCACGCCGAGCGACCGCCTTAAAAATATCAATTTTGTGAGTACGTCTTCGCCGTTACAGATTGTTCGAATGTTAAATCTGAATGTGTCGCTGGATGGCTCTACAATCCCGATTAGAACGATGCAAAGTCAAATAGGAACGGGTGAGACAGATAGCGACTCTATGGCAGATGCAGACGTCGATTCAGAAGGCTTTAAACGTAGAGGGTTGGATGAGTTGCTTAACTCTCCCGATGGTACTGTTCAAGAACGGTCTCGCCCTAAGCTAAAGAGAAAGCGCAAAAATAACTACGAAAGAGCGACGCTTAGCAATGTTAACAGCTACATTGACCGTGATATCAGGGTAAGTCGAACGAAAGACCGTTCTCCCATCGAAGGCCGCCTGCTTGGTGTTGAAGAGCAAGTGTTGTCCATTGAAATATATCGATACGGCGGCGTCATGACTTACACTGTACCGTACTCTGATGTTTCAAGGCTTGAACTCAAAAAACGCTGATCTTCAAGTAGCAGAACGGATAAATAAGTGTCGCCTGACCTAGAAACCTTTCAGTTGGAGATGGGGCAAGCCAGTCAGCTTGCTATGTCTGCAACGCTATTTTGTATGATGCTCGCGGTAGCGTTGGGTCTAAAGGTAAGCGATTTTGGGTTCATTAAAACCGCGCCACGGCTCTTTATTGCAGGATTTTTAGGGCAGATCCTGGCGTTGCCTTTACTGACATTGAGTCTTTGCTTTCTGTTAGATCCGCATCCTTCGATCGCATTAGGGATGCTGTTGATATCCTGCTGTCCGGGTGGCAATGTTTCGAACATCTTGGTGCTGTTATCGAGAGGAAACGCGGCACTGTCCGTGTCTTTAACAGCAACATCAAGTGTGCTGGCGGCGTTTTTCACGCCCATTGCCATCCTTTTCTGGACATCCCAATATCCTCCAACAGAGCAAATGTTAAGCTCCATAAATCTGGATGTTGTTTCATTTTTAGTTCAGACAATGGCGATCTTGGCTCTTCCGCTACTACTGGGGATGCTTTGCGCAAAGTTTGTGCCTGCCGTCGCGACTAGGCTCAGAAAACCATTGGTTACTTTATCGAGCATTGCTTTGACTTTGATTATTATCATTACAACGCTTAAAGCTGGTGATTTAATCATTGCTGTTGGTAGCGCGATCATTGGCATTGTGGCATTGCATAACGCTCTGGCTTACGCGTGTGGTTACATTATTGCTCGAGTGGCTAGAGCCGATGTGCCCTCGCGCCGCGCAATTACCTTCGAAATCGGCATTCAAAATGCTGGATTGGGCATAGTTATTATTATGTCTCAATTTGGCGGAATTGGCGCAACGGCCGCTATTGCTGGGTTATGGGGAACCTGGCACATCATGGCCGGTATGGCATTGTTAGCTATGTTTAGATTGTCAGATAAACTAAATATTAATCCTCCAACTTAGAGAGTGAATAGAGATATATGTTTGATATTAAAATAATAAACGGTTCCGTTATAGATGGTGCAGGAGCCGACCCTAGAGTCACTAATGTGGGTATTTCGGATGGCTTGATCGTTGAAGTGGGGGACTGCTTAGGTGAAGCAAAACGTGTTATTGATGCTAAGGGCGCGATAGTAACGCCAGGATTTATCGATGTGCATACGCATTATGATGGTCAGATATCCTGGGATGAAGAGCTTCAGCCGTCGATTAATCATGGCGTTACAACAGCGGTAATGGGCAATTGTGGGGTTGGCTTTGCGCCCTGCAAAGCAGAGGATCGAGATCGTCTCATTCGGTTGATGGAAGGGGTAGAAGACATTCCTGGAACTGCCTTGCATGAGGGGATCCAATGGGATTGGGAAAGCTTTCCTGAGTACATGGATGCCATTGAAAAGAAACCTCACACCATCGATTACGCCGTGATGATACCGCATGACCCTTTAAGGGTATTCGCGATGGGCGACCGCGCAATGTTTGATGAACCCGCAAACGAAGAAGATATCGCGACGATGCAGTCGATTGTTCGGGAAGCGATGGAGGCCGGGGCAATCGGGTTTTCGACGGGCCGAAGTGATTCCCATAAGACGGCTGACGGAGATTGGACGCCGGCCAGCGAGGCTAGCCGAGAAGAACTGGTTGGCATCGCTAAGGCGTTTAATGGTCTAGATTATGGCGTACTCCAGGCAGTCAATGATTTCGATATGGTGCGTCCCGAAGACAATTTTGATAACGAGTTTGAGCTCATGGAGGCTTACTTTAAAGCTGGCGGACGTCCTGGCTCTATGTCACTGATGCAGCGTGATTACGCGCCGGATGATTGGATTAAAATCATTGCAGGCAGTGAGAAGCTGAATGAGGAAGGGTTAGATATTCGAGTTCAGGTTGCGCCACGAGCGATCGGCGTTTTTAACGGGCTCAATTGCACATTCCATCCGCTGATGGGGCATCCAAGTTATCTTTCAATTCGAGAGAAGAGCCTTTCAGAGCGAGTTGCAATAATGCGGGACCCTCAATTTAGAGCACAATTGCTATCTGAGTCCCCAATTACTTTGGCCGGCCCAGGGTCATCCGTACCCCCATTAGTCGATATGATGATTGCTCAATTTCCTGAATTGGCGGAGAAAATATTCAAGCTAGACTACGACGGTGAGGTTGATTATGAGCAAGGAAATGAGACATCGATAGCAGGGCGAGCGAGAGCCGACGAGGTGTCAATTTGGGAGAAAGTATACGATTTAATGCTCGAGGATGAAGGCAACGCATTGTTGTATTTTCCAGTGTTTAATTACACTGAAATGAATTACGACAATGTATATACGATGTTGACCCACCCTAAAGCGCTGCCTGGTTTGTCTGACGGAGGCGCGCACGTAGGCACCATCTGCGATGCAAGTTTTCCAACGTACTTGCTTTCATATTGGACCCGAGATCGAGCTAGAAAAAATCGAAGTTGCATAGAGCTTACTCGCGCTGTGCAAATGCTGACGTCAGATGGGGCGGACTATCTTGGATTAAAAGATCGAGGACTGATCGCGGTTGGGTTGAAAGCCGACGTGAATGTCATTGACTATGAGAATTTAAACTTGGGTGTGCCTAAGATGGTGCAAGACTTACCGGCTGGCGGGCAACGGTTGTTGCAGCCCGTTGCTGGCTACAAAGCGGTTATTGTGTCGGGTGAAGTCGTCATTGATAATGACCTGATAACCAACGCTCGACCTGGAAAGTTAGTGCGTGCAGGTCAAGATTAGTTGGGAATGTCTGACATTATTAAATGCACTAATTGGGGCAAGGTTTAAAGTAAAAAAACAGAAAAATAGTGGCTCACACTTCCACCTAAAACGAACAAATGCCAAACTCCGTGCATTGAAGGAAACCAGTGATCAAGTACGTAAAATATGACCCCTATACTGTAAATGATGCCACCGCCAAGAAGTAGGTTGAACGCGAGGGGAGACATTCCTGAAATCATGGCGTCCATGGTGAACACACAGGCCCAGCCCATGGCGAGGTAAATTACAATTGGGAGTATTCTGGGACCTTTAATGGGTAGATTTTCAACGATCATTCCGACGACGGCGAGAGACCAGACCACGCCAAAAAGCCACCAACCTGTTGCCCCTTCTATCGCGACCAACGCGTAAGGGGTATAGGTGCCCGCTATCAGAAGGTAAATAGCCAAATGATCTAATCGTTTGAAGATGTCTTTCGCCCGTCCTTTGAAACTATGATAGAGGGTGGACATAGTATAGAGAGTGCATAAGGTGACCCCGTAGACTGTGTAGCTCACGATCTTAGTGACGTCGCCTTGCAGGCTTGCGTAAGTAACCAACACCGATGCCCCAATGAGTGCAAAAACAGCCCCAACTAAGTGACTGACACTGTTAAATATTTCGCCCTTATACATGTTTTGTCCTTAGTCTGTTTATTTGAGTGCGCGTTGGTAGATGCTGTTTACTGGTTTTTCCATAACGCGACGTACCATGGGTTCGAATAGGTTGATGCTGAGTTTCGGTTTGTTGGAGTCAAAGGCCAGATCATCGTAGTTATCAACAAAACGCTGGGTTCGATCGTAGTGTTGGTGGCTTACCAATGTGTCTCTAAGGTTGCGGTCAAGGCCAATATGATGAAAGAAATTGTAACCTTGAACTATCGCATGATGTTTGATCATCCAATAATTCGCTTCGCTGACGAAAGGCTGTAAGATCTCGGCGCCAACATCAGCGTGGTTAGTGCTACCTAGGGTGTCACCAATGTCATGCAGTAAGGCGCAGACAATGTATTCTTCGTTTTCACCGGCTTCAGCCGCAAGTTCAGCTGTTTGTAGGCAATGTTGTAGCCGATCGACAGGGAACCCCCCGTAATCCTCATCCAGCAGATGCATATGAGCCAGAATTCTATCAGGCAGCTTACTCAAAAATGAGAGTTGTTCACTCATGATCCCTTGCCAGTCTTCTGCCGAGCTGTCGGACATTTGTGTGAAGTTTGCTTTTGTCACCATGGATGCGTGCCTATCTTATCAACGTCAATTTTCCTTACACAGTGTCAGGCATAATACCTCTAAATACCGAGATATAAGTAACATTTGCTGCATTTTCACCGCAATCACTGTGTTAGCCTCCTAAGATTACTATAGCGTCGTGAGAACTTTGTTGATCCATTCCCAGCTTTCTAAAGCATTAGTTCGAATTTGCTTGATGACCAGTGTCTGCGTGTTTCCCGTTACTGGGTGGGCGATAGATTTGTTCGATAGCGTTGAATGGCAGCTTAAGCGTGATCGGAAAGATATCCAAATTTATACAGGAAAGGTTGAAGGGTCTAGCGATAGAGCTGTTTTTTCTACAATGGAGCTGGAAGCAGAACGAGACAGCGTGGTTGCGTTACTGCTCGATCTTGATAATTGCAAGCGTTGGGCTCGGATGTGCAGAGACGCTAGAATCGAACGGCGACTGACCAAGACTCAGGCTGTTGTGTATTCTTTAAGTGATATTCCTTTTCCTGTTCGAGATCGCGATGGCTACTCAACGGTAACTTGGAGTGTTAACGAAATAACGGGTGTCGTAACAATGGATAGCGATGCCAATATTGGCGCGTCATTTCCAAAGCGTAAGGGGGTTGTTCGCGTGGTTAAAGCGCGGGTTCGATGGCGAGTTGTGCCAACACAAGGGGGTAAACTCATTGTGGAAAATTACGCCCACGTCGACCCGAATGGCAGTATTCCCGCTTGGTTCAGTAATATATTTATCGTTGACGAGCCTTATAAGGCGCTTCGTCGTATGCGATCACTGTTGCGATCAGGCGCGTACGATAAGGCTCAGGTGGATTTTTTGCCTACTAAAACTAACTAACTTAAAAAGAAGAATTGAAATGATCAAACTCCATCATTTGAAAATAGGGCGCTCCCTTTTTACCGTGTGGTTGCTCGAAGAAGTCGGTGCGGAATATGAGCTGGAAATATATTCCAGAGACCCAGAAACTATGCGCTCCCAGAGTGATCTAAAGGCCGTTCATCCGCTGGGGAAGAGCCCAGTGATAGAAGATGGTGAGTTAATGTTGAGCGAGTCTGGCGTGATTACGAGTTATGTATTGGCTAAATACGATTTGGAAAACAAGTTTCACCCTGATTACAACGACCAATCTAATTGGGCTCACTATCAGCAATGGCTAACGTACCCTGAAGGGTCCGTTTTTGCTCCTTTGCTGCTGAAGATGCTGACTCTACGTAGCGGTGTTGATCATCCTGTGATTAGTCCTTTTAGTGATGCTGAAATTGCGCTTCATTTTGGCCACATCGAAGATAAGTTAGCGGATAACGAGTTTATTTTAGGTGAGTTTAGTGGTGCTGATTTTGGTGTCGCCTACGTTGTCTCAATGGCGAGCAGGCTAGGGCAACTTAGCGCGTACCCCAGCCTCGAAAAATACCTCAAGCGTTGTATGCAACGACCTGCATTTCAACGTGCGATTGAGCGTGCGATTGAGTGAGTGGCGGCCCCGAGAATCTAGCGGTAGTTGCTTAAGAATATGGCCGCATCTCGAATATCAAAGATGAATGAGAAGATGATGACGAAGGTCATTACTCCTGACCAGATCGAAAAAGCGTTTCTGGGGCCAAGAAATGGCCGCCGCTTTAATAAGATGAACAATGCAGGAGACCAGCAAATAACGTGCATAAGAGCAATAAACCCCGAAAACGAAGGTATTCCGAAGAGTGTAGATACGACTGATCCCAATATCATTCCTGCAATGAATCCACCTAGGACCCAACGCGCTTCAGGGTGGTTCTTTGCAAATGCAATGCTGCCGAGAAAGCTTATGAGCATGAAACCGATCCATATCATTACCCATTGAGGCGTGTTGGACATGCCCTGCGAGTCGAATATTTGCATTGCTCCGTGACCATGCTCATGGGCTTGCTGTGCAAATATGGGCGTGGTAAATAACAAGCCTGAACAGGCTAAGAAATGACTGAGTATTGGTTTTTGTAAAATCAACATGCCTAACCTCTGAAGTGGATTTAGCTGCAACAGTGTCAGTGCACTGGGCATCTTATATAAGAATTAATAGTTGAATTGGTACTATCGTTGAGTTGGTACTATCGTTGAATTGGTACTAAGGCAGTACATTATCACAGTGAGTGAGGAGTCTAAAATGATTAAAATGAGGCAGTTTTCTTTTCTATTGGCGGCCATGACTATGGTCTGTTCTGTGGGCTCAATTCGGGCTGCAGACAGAGTCACAGGCGAAATATTTGCATTGAGGTCGCCGGTCTTAGCAACTCAGGCGATGGCAGCCACGTCGCAACCGTTAGCAACTCAAGTTGCCCTGGATGTTATGAGAGCCGGAGGAAATGCGATTGATGCCGCCATCGCTGCGAACGCACTATTGGGCTTAGTGGAACCTACTGGGAACGGCATTGGCGGAGATTTGTTTGCCATCGTATGGGATGCAAATACCAAGAAACTGTATGGCTTGAATGCATCTGGGCGGTCACCTAAATCCCTCACTAGGCAATGGTTTTTAGACAATGGACATACTTCGATTCCCTCTCATGGTCCCTTGCCAGTAAGCGTCCCCGGAGCTGTCGATGGTTGGTATATGCTGCATGAGCGCTTTGGTAAACTGCCAATGAAGCGTTTACTGCAACCCACAATTAGCTACGCAAATAATGGGTTTCCAGTATCTCAGCTAATATCCTACTATTGGAATCGATCAGTACCAATTTTGCAAAAATGGCCTGGTTTCTCTAAGCAGTTCACGCTGGATGGGAAAGCTCCTGTCGAAGGGCAAATCTGGAAAAACCCTTTCCTAGCAGATACATTAAGCAAAATCGCCGATGGCGGTCGAGATGTTTTTTACAAAGGAGAGATAGCGAGAACCATTTCCGATTACATGAAGGCGAATGGTGGCTTTTTGAACTATCAGGACTTGGCAGAACACAAAGGTAATTGGATAGAGCCTGTCAGTACAAACTATCGTGGGTACGATGTTTGGGAATTGCCGCCCAATGGCCAAGGCATTGCGGCTCTGCAAATCCTAAACATCATGGAGCAATACGACATCTCCGCTATGACTCATGATTCTGCGGATTATATTCACCTCTTCACTGAAGCGAAGAAGTTGGTTTTCGAAGATAGGGCAAAATACTACGCTGATTCGGAATTCAATAAAATTCCTGTCAAAGAGCTAATCTCAAAGAGTTATGCGAAACAACGTTCGCGGCTGATTGATATGGATCGTGCGAGTAAAGCTTATCCTGCCGGACAGTTGCTCGAAAAGGGAGACACTATTTATCTGACGACAGCCGACTCTCAAGGCAATATGGTTTCGCTGATCCAGAGTAACTATCGCGGCATGGGGTCAGGCATGGCTCCGACTGACTTAGGGTTTATATTACAAGATCGTGGAGAAATGTTCAGTTTGGAGGAGGGGCATTTTAATAGCTTCGAAGGTGGTAAACGTCCGTTCCACACTATCATTCCTGCGTTTGTGACTAAAAACGATAAGCCTTGGATGAGTTTTGGTTTGATGGGCGGTGCCATGCAGCCACAAGGGCATGCGCAAATCGTCATTAATATGATTGATTTTGGTATGGATGTTCAGGCCGCAGGTGACGCTCCCCGAATTCATCATACTGGGTCATCGGAGCCAACCGGAGAGGTTATGACTAATGGGGGTGTTCTCAACCTCGAGACAGGCTATCCGTACTCGACTATTCGTAAATTGATGAGAATGGGGCATAAAATACAATTTGCTAATGGGCCCTATGGTGGTTATCAAGCCATCCGTCGTGCTGATAATGGTGTCTACTGGGGTGCAACAGAAACACGCAAGGATGGTCATGCGGCTGGGTTCTAGCCCAACTCTCTACGAGCGATAGAATGACGGACGTAGTTAAAGAGTAGAATTGATTAATGAGGCTCCAAATACAAGAAGGTTAGACGTCATACCATCGTGTTTTGGGGCCTAGTATTGCGTCATTTAAAATACATGTTTTTACTTTTCGAAGATCTGGTAACGGGGCGTCTTGATCTTGATTGAAGATTTTACTAGTCGTTCCTTTGATGGCTTCAGTCCATGTAAGCCTTAAAGTGTCCTCGGTAGTCAGGTGGTGGTCTCACATCGTTGACCAGTTTGCCGTCGGTCTATTCTTGCTTCTCCTAAATCCGCTTTGCGCGTTTGGGTTGATACGTTTCTTGGTCCTGCGTCCATTTTGAGGTTACAAGCAAGTACAAATGGATGCAAAGTTCAGGCATTTTGAGTTTAGTCAAAATCAGCGTCAGTCTTAACTTGAACCAGTCACTCTAAACTGGCAAGCTCACGAACTTTTAGGGTGTGGTTTAATAGAATGAAAAAAATACATCGTTATTTGGGCTTGGTTTTGAGTCTAATCGTGCTAATTATCAGCGTGACTGGTGTGATGTTGGTATGGAAACGAGAGTATTTGTGGGTGACTGTCCCTGAGGCACGCGAGTTGCGTGCGGAGGACGTCGAGCTTTCGAATGTGGTTGCCCTTATTCAGAAGAGTTACAGTGCAGATGAGCTTTTGTTCGTAAGGTTCTATGCTGAAGGATTGGGGGTGCATAAGGTTTACCTTTCAGATCGACGCTACGCATGGCATAGCCAGCAAGGCGAGAAAGTTGAGCAATGGAAAGAAAACGAGCGCTTTGAAGATTGGTTGTTGGACTTGCACCATCGATTGTTGTTAGGGAATGCTGCCGGCTTGAACATGGTTGGTTTCACAGGCTTGCTTTTGTTGCCTATGATGGTTATTGGCTTGTTGATTTGGTGGCCATGGAGGAAAAGTTTTCGACTCAATCTGGTGCCGGCAACAGGGCGAGCTGTCGACATTAAGAAAGGGCATTTCGAAACGGGTGTTAGCATCATCGCGCCGGTCATGATGATTGTGATTACGGGCATCATTTTAGTGTACCCAACTGAATCTCGTTGGCTATTAAGGGATGGGTTTTCTGATCCGCTGCCTCCCAAAACAACGGCGACAGAAAGCTTCAACTTGCCCGAAAAAGTTAGTTGGAAACGAGCTTTCGATGTTGCTGAGGCGTTATTTCCTGAAGGAAAGTTACACTGGGTCAGTTTTGCGAGGCCGGGGTCAAGTCGGTTTTCAATAGGGGTTCAGGAAGCCGGAAGCTGGAATAGAATGGGTAGCAGTAGTGTTTCCTTTGACGATTCTGGCGCTGCGACGGTTAAGCGACAAGATGAACAATCCATGGCTGAGCAAGGCTTGAGTTTCGCCTATCCTCTGCATGCCGGCAAACTCCCTACGTTGTATCGACTATTCATCAGCGCAACGGGACTGTTGCTGATGTGGTTGTGTTTTTTGGGGCTACTTTCATCTTTAAAGCGTAAACGATGAAGGTAGTTAAATGGTGTGCTTTGAGGTTTTGTGGCATTGCATCTTCGAGACTAGTTCTTCTGGCGATGACGACACGCAAAATAAGTCACGATGCGAAGCGTTGATGAACCCCTGCTCGATGGAGTTATCTATAAATTGAAGAAGCGAATCAAAATACCCGTCGACATTTAACACGCCAATTGGCTTGTCGTGAAAGCCCAATTGGCTCCATGTCAACATTTCGAACAGTTCTTCTAAAGTACCCAGACCACCGGGCAAGGTGATAAAGCCGTCGCCCATCTCAGCCATCTGCGATTTACGTTCATGCATGTCGGCAACCACGCGCAATTCACTGAGGCCTTGATGAGCCACCTCTTTTTCGAAAAGAGCTTTGGGGATAATGCCAGTCACTGAACCGCCATTCTCCAAAACTGCGTTTGCAGTGGCGCCCATGAGGCCCACGTCAGCTCCGCCGTAAACAAGGTCCAGTTTATTCTCCACCAGAGCCTGACCTAATGATGTTGCCGCTGACATATAGCTTGAGCGAACACCTTCGCTTGAGCCGCAATAAACACACACTGTTTTCATGATTTAATTACCTGACTGTAAAGCGGTAAACTATCACGTTCAGGACTGGCTAGGTCAGTTTTTTTAGTGTTCTATTTATGACCCTTTGTAGCACACAATCTCAATCTCAAGTGAGTTGTCGGCCATGAAGTAAAAACTTTTGCAGTGCCCGTAATCACGGTGATTGTTTGTCGTAAATCCGCGAGTTAGAACCTTTTGCTCCATTTCATCGAGATCATTAACAACGAGCCCGACGTGATTGACCGAGCCAATCCTCATGGGATCGCGGCTACCCTCTGCAGTATCTGGGTGAGTGTAGAGTGCAAAATATCGGTTCTCACTGCCGACGTGCACGGTGTATCCATCGGACAAAGCCGCTCCAGACCAGCGGATGCGCCAATCAAATAAGTGACAAAAATGTTCTGCCAAGGTGTCTGGCTGTGAAACGGTTAAGTTTACGTGCTCTATGCATGCTGTGGTCATGAGTTTGCTCCTAAAAACGGTTGATTTACTTTTGTAGTCTGAGTCTAATATCTCAAGTTAACTTGAGGTCAAGAGCTATTTTTTTGTTAAGGCTGTTAGGAGGAATATTAATGAATAATAAAATGGACCCATTGATGTCAATCGGCGCGGTAGCAAGGCGTGTTGGGTGCGCTGTTTCTGCAGTACGCTTCTATGCCGACCAGGGTTTTGTGCCTTCAGTACGAGCGTCGAGTGGACATAGAATGTTCCGCAGGTCCGTTATTCGTCGTATTTCGTTTATATTGATATCGCAGAAACTTGGCTACTCGCTCGCCGATATTCGATCGGCTATAGATACTCTGCCGAGCAGCAGAACGCCGACAAAAGGAGATTGGGAGCTATTGAGTCAGCAGTTTGTGAAGGACATTGATCGTCGAGTTGATGAATTAGAGCAACTTAAGGCTAAGTTGACAGGTTGTATTGGTTGTGGCTGCTTGTCGTTGTCAAACTGTCATCTCTACAACCCAGAGGACGGTGTGTCAAAAAAGAGAAAGGGCGCCGACCTGTTTTTTAAAGGTATCAATCAAGATTGAGGAATCGCATTCAGCCGGTGAATGCGTAGGCAAAAAAATACCCCGACAATGTCGAGGCATTTTTGTGAATTAAACAACACTTAAAGATTAAGCCGCCATTTCCTTCACACGTTTGTTCAATCGACTTTTCAGGCGAGCAGCACGATTCTTGTGATGCAGACCTTTGACTGTTGCCTTGTCGATAATTGAGGCAGACGCTTGATAGGCTTCTTTCGCTTTCGCTTGGTCACCAGTCTCTAGCGCTGCTTCCAACTTTTTGATCGCAGTGCGAACGGCAGAACGTTGCGAGTGGTTACGCAAACGGCGAACTGTATTTTGCTTTGCGCGCTTACGCGCTTGTGGAGAATTTGCCACTTTTCATTACCTCGTAAAATCGAACGCGAAATATGCCGATATGATTGAGTAATGTCAAGTGAAATAATGGCTTAAAACGAGACTTAATTGAAGTGTCGCGGACTTTTTGCTTTGCGTTGCAGTTATACTCTCAGTTTTACGATAATCAACGGGCTTAATGGCCAATGTCCAAGGCAATACTTAAATCGACCGCGATTGTTAGTGTCATGACTCTTGTTTCGCGAATTAGCGGGTTGGTGCGGGATGTTGTCATGGCTAATGTCCTTGGATCCACGGGTCTGGCGGATGCTTTTTTCGTGGCGTTTCGCATTCCAAATTTTCTGCGTAGGATTTTTGGGGAGGGCGCTTTTGCGCAAGCATTTATCCCTGTTTTCAGTGAGTTAACGGCGCAAAACACACAAGATGCCAAGCGATTTGTAAACTCCACCGCAGGTTTTTTGGCCTTGATTACCTTTGTATTGGCGACGGCAGGTATTTTGTTTGCCCCAGCCTTAGTTGGTCTTTACGCACCAGGTTATTCCGTCGGTTCGACTCAATTCACGGAAACCGTCGTTATGTTAAGGGTCATGTTCCCTTATCTGTTTTGCATATCATTGGTAGCCATGTCAGCGGGTATATTAAACACGCTCAACCGGTTTGCGGTGCCAGCGGTTACGCCGGTCATTCTTAACGTCTGTATGATCTTGGCGATGTTCGTTTTGGTGCCCTTCTTTGACAACGCGGCAAGAGCGTTGGCATGTGGCGTATTGATTGCTGGCGGCGTCCAACTGGCATTTCAAATTCCAAGTTTGTTGCGAGAAGGGTATCTGCCTTCGTTTAGAATTGATAAAACTAACGAGCCAACACGACGCGTATTTCGCTTGATGCTGCCAGCCATATTTAGTGTCTCCGTTGCTCAGATAAACATGTTGGTCAATACTTGGTTGGCGTCGTTTTTGGTCACGGGGAGCATCTCGTGGCTTTACTACTCCGACCGTTTGATGGAGTTTCCTGTTGGTGTTTTTGGCATCGCTTTGGCAACTGTTGTGTTGCCAAGTCTGTCTAAGGTGCACGATGCCGGAAATGCAATGGAATTTTCAAAAATGATGGATTGGGCTCTACGCTGGGTAACCCTGATTGCACTGCCCGCTACGATGGCCTTGTTTTTTCTTGCTGTACCCTTATTATCGACGATTTTTCAATATAACGCGTTTAAGTCTGCCGATGTAGAGATGGCCGCGTTGGCGCTCAGGGCGTTTTCGTTGGGGGTGTGCGGATTTATTTTTGTTAAAGTGCTGGCGCCCGGTTTTTTTGCGCGACAAGATACACAAACTCCAATGAGAATCGCTGTTGTTGCGGTTGCGGTTAATATTCTGCTTAGCTTTTCGTTGGTTGGGCATATGCAACACACGGGGTTGGCGTTGGCAATTTCCATTGCAGCTTGGGTGAACTCTATTTTGTTGTATGTCACTTTGCGGATGCGAGGAATATATACTCCAGAGCCTGGATGGTTTTGGTATTTATTGCGCGTGTTTATGGCGGTTGGCGTTATGAGTTTTGTGATCTCTTATTTGAACGAAGTTGACCGGGTATGGTTCGAATGGTCGTTATCGGAGCGTTTTTTTCGTTTGGCGATTTTGGTGGGCTGTGGCGGTGTTTCGTATTTTATTTCGCTCTATTTGCTAGGAATTCGACCCAAGCAGCTATTGCTCAGACAAAAGGCTGAGTGATGAAGGGGGTAAAACCGGTTGAAATATCGCCAGAGCATAAGCTCTTTAATTTGTCTGAGGCTCAGGCGCTATTGCCATTGTTAAATAAGATTACAGCCCGTTATGTGGTAGAGCTCGAGCCGCTGCAGTACAGGTTGGATCGTATGTTATCAAATGATCCGCGCCGAGCAGAGGTTGAGCGAGAGTATGAGCTGAAGGTCTGTGAATGGCGTGGAAAAGTGGCACGCTTGGGCGCCGTGGCTGCCGCTCTTTGGGTAATTGAATTTGACGTCGGAGTTGGCAGATTGAACTGGCGTTATCCTGAGCTGCAAATTGCCTTTTTTCGGCCCAATGGCGATACAATAAGGGCAAAACTTAACGACTACATAGATGAAAATGACCCAGATTGGGCTTTGTAAACAATGGAACTAATTCGAGGCTTACCCAAGTTACTAGAAAGCCACCGTCCAAGTGTTGCGTCAATCGGAAACTACGATGGTGTGCACAAGGGTCATCAACACGTAATCTCTACCTTGATTGATAAGAGTCATGAGCTTGACGCCCCCTCAACGGTGATTACGTTTGAGCCGTTGGCTAAGGAGTTCTTTCGGCCACGGTCTGTTCCTCGACTGACAAGCATTGAAGAGCGAGCGCAATTATTGTTTGAGCTGGGCGTTGATCGAGTGTTGTGTATTGATTTTGATGCGTCGTTTGCGAGCTACTCCCCTGAAGGCTTCGTGAAAGAAGTGTTGGTGGATGGGCTGGGTGTTAAGTATTTGTGTGTCGGCGACGACTTCCGTTTTGGGAAAAATAGGGTTGGTGACTTTTTGTTGTTGCAAGCGTCCGGGCAAAAGTACGGTTTTGACGTGACAGCACATGACACGTTTGAAATTTACGGTGATAGAGTCAGTAGCGGACGAGTAAGAGTGGCGCTAGAAGAAGGAGATTTCGATTTGGCTCGTCAGTTGCTTGGTAGGTCATATACTATTAACGGGCAAGTAGAGCAAGGTCAGCAATTAGGTAGAACAATAGGTTTTCCGACCGCGAACTTGATTCTGTCACAGTTTCAAGTCCCGATTTCAGGCGTGTTTGCGGTGACGGTGACGCATTCAATCTATGGTGTTTTAAATGGAGTTGCGAATGTAGGGAAGCGACCTACTGTTGATGGCAATGAAAACCGGTTGGAAGTGCACATTTTTGATTTTGATGCTCAAATTTACGGAGATACTCTCGAGGTTACTTTTCTCGAAAAAATTCGCGATGAAAAGAAATTTGAGAGTTTCGAGCTTTTGAAACAGCAAATTGGACTAGATGCGGCCAAGGCTAGGTCTCTATTCAGTTAAAACTCCGATAAAAGAGTGAAATTGCTGCCATCAGTGATTGGTGGTTGGGCCTAAGTAACTTAGAATAAAGGGTTATACCGAATAATACTTATTGTTCATCTTGGGCAGTAGGCAAAAAACATACGCTTTCAGTAGAACGACCTTAAAAATGAGTAAAGACAAACCCGGCAGTCAGTATAAAGACACCATTAATTTGCCCAAAACCGCCTTTCCGATGAAAGCTGGTTTACCGAATCGCGAACCGCAAATTTTAAAGAAATGGTCGGAAATTGATGCCTACCATAACCTGCAATCGCAACGCGCCGATGCTCCTACTTATGTCCTGCACGATGGCCCACCGTACGCCAACGGTAATATTCATATCGGTCATTCTGTTAACAAAATTCTTAAAGATATTATTGTTAAGTCTCGCAACCTCCAAGGGATGCGGTCCCCATACGTGCCCGGGTGGGACTGTCACGGTCTGCCTATTGAAATTCAAGTGGAGAAAAAGCACGGTAAGGCTGGGCAAAAAATTGATAAAAAGACATTTCGCCAAAAGTGCCGCGAATACGCTCAAAGACAGGTTGAGACGCAAAAGGCGGACTTTAAGCGCTTAGGTGTTCAGGGCGATTGGGAGAACCCTTATTTGACGATGGCGTTTGAAACTGAAGCAAACATTGTTCGCAGTTTGTCGAAGATCGTGGAAGGGGGGCATTTGTACCACGGTTTGATGCCTGTTTACTGGTGTCCAGCGTGCGGGTCGGCTCTGGCTGAAGCCGAGGTGGAATATCAAGATAAGGTCTCGCCCGCCATCGACGTGAAGTTTGACGTAGCGGACCTAGCGGACTTAGCAAGTCGGGTAGGCGTTTCGCTCGATTTATTAAGAATGCCGGCTGTCGTTATCTGGACCACCACACCATGGACTATGCCTGCGAATGAGGCGGTGTCACTTCATCCTGAGCTTGAGTATGTGCTTGTGAATGTGGGCGATGAACAGCTGATTTTGGCTGAAGAGTTAATGACATCGGCGCTGGAGCGGTATGAAATAGAAGGGGATATCGAGGTTTTGGCTCGCTTTAAGGGGCAGGCCTTGGAATTATTAAATCTTAAGCATCCTTTTTACGATAAGTTGGTGCCGGCTATTTTGGGTGATCACGTCACTATCGAGGCTGGTACTGGCGCGGTTCATACAGCGCCAGCTCATGGTGGGGACGATTTCGCGGTTGGTAAACGATACAATATTCCTGTAAATAACCCCGTTGGCTCAAACGGCACATTCCTAGAATCTACGGAACTGTTTGCCGGAGAGTTTGTGTTTAAGGCTAACCCTCATGTGATTGAGGTGTTGGCTGAACGAGGTGCGCTACTTAAGCACGTGGAATATGAGCACAGTTACCCACACTGCTGGCGTCATAAAACACCCATGATCTACCGTGCGACGGCGCAATGGTTCATCGGTATGGAGTATTTAAAAGGCGATCAAGCGCTGCGTTATAAATCTCTGAAAGCGATCGACACGGTAGATTGGGAGCCCGACTGGGGTAAGGCGCGCATTAAGACAATGGTTGAAGGCCGGCCTGATTGGTGTGTGTCTCGGCAGAGGAATTGGGGGGTGCCGATTGCAATCTATTTACATAAAGAGACCGGTAAGATGCACCCTGATACGGTTCAGTTGATGGAGCTGGCGGCGCAGCGGATTGAGCAAGAAGGTATACAAGCTTGGTATGACCTTGATGACTCAGAGCTGCTTGGTGACGAGGCCGATCAATACGATAAGGTGACAGACACGTTAGACGTTTGGTTTGATTCTGGTGTGACGCACAACAGTGTCGTTAACGCTAGAGAGGAACTTCAGGGTCCGGCGGATCTGTATTTAGAAGGATCTGATCAGCATCGAGGCTGGTTTCAATCGAGTTTGCTGAGCAGCGTTGCCATGACTGGAAAGGCGCCGTATAAAACAGTGCTAACGCATGGTTTTACGGTCGATAAGGATGGCAAGAAAATGTCAAAGTCGTTGGGCAATGTCATGGCACCGCAAGAGGTGATTAACTCCTTGGGGGCGGATGTTCTGAGATTGTGGATTGCCGCCACTGATTATCGAAGCGAAATGACAATCTCTAAAGAGATACTACAACGGACTTCGGAATCCTATCGCCGCATTAGGAACACAACCCGGTATTTGCTTGGCAATTTAAGTGGCTTTGAGCCGAACCAGGCATTGGCCTATGAGGATATGCTAAGTTTGGATCAATGGGCATTGCGTCTAGCATCCAATATGCAGAAGCAGATTGAAGATTCTTATGAAAATTATCAATTTCACCAAATCTACCAGCGCTTGCATCAGTTTTGCGTCGTCGATATGGGTGGATTCTATCTGGACATTTTAAAAGACCGGCTCTACACCACTCAAGCTAATTCCAAAGCCCGTCTGTCTGCACAAACGGCGATGCAGCATATATTGGAAAGTTTGGTTCGAGTGTTGACCCCAATTCTCAGTTTTACTGCCGAAGAGATTTGGGGGCATATGGCTGGGGACAGAGAGGAGTCTGTTCTGTTTGCTACACGATACGAATTTTTAGATAGTGTGCCGCTGGACTCGGCGGCAGATGATAATTGGGCTCAATTGATCGCAATTCGGAATGAGGTCGCAAAGCAAATTGAATTGTTACGCGTTGACGGAAAAATAGGCTCGGCTCTCGATGCCGGCGTGGAACTTTATGCCGATGGGAGCACTCATGAAATATTGTCGTCAGTGGGTGATGAGTTACGATTCATTCTGATTACATCCGCAGCAAATTTAAAAAGCTTGTCCGCAGCGCCATCGAGTGCTGTGCCAACAGACGTAACTGGGTTGAAATTGCTTGTGTCTGCGCTCGAAGATGAAAAGTGTGTTCGATGTTGGCACAGGCGACCGGACGTTGGATCGATCGCTGATCATCCTGAGTTATGCGGACGATGCGTTGAAAATGTGGATGGCGAGGGCGAACCGCGGATTATTGCCTAGTTCACTCGGCGGGTTGTTGATTGGCTCTCGTGCACGGTTACTGAGGTGTAGAGGGTCCATTTATGTCTTTGTGTAAAATGCTGTAAAAAGGCGAAGTTGTAGAATATGACTAAATTGAAGTGGTTGTGGCTGTCGGTTTCGGTGATAGCAATCGATCAAGCCAGTAAGTATTGGGCTGAACACATACTGAGGTATGGTGTGGTGGAGATTCTGCCTATATTTGATTTTTCCTTGGCACACAATACGGGATCAGCATTTGGGTTCTTAGGTGGTCTGGGTGGAATTCAGCATGTGTTCTTTGTTGGCCTAGCGTTGGTGGTTTCCGTCGTATTAACCGTCTTAATTGCAAAGCTGCAATCGCACGAACGCCATCTAGCCATCGCGTACTCATTGATAATTGCTGGTGCGCTTGGCAATGCCACCGACAGGCTTATTTATCAATACGTAGTAGATTTCATACATTGGTTTTATAAAGATTGGCACTACCCTCACTTTAATGTGGCGGATATTGCGATTTTTATTGGTGCAGGGCTATTGATAGCTGAAGCGTTTGAAAGACCATTTTTAAATACGAAACCATTGACTGAGGCAGATTCACATGAAAATTCTTCTCGCTAACCCTAGGGGCTTTTGTGCTGGTGTAGATCGAGCGATCGATATCGTTGAGCGCGCATTGGAATTGTTTGGCGCGCCTATTTATGTCCGTCACGAGGTAGTTCACAATCGGTTTGTGGTTGATGGGCTGAAGGAAAAGGGCGCCGTCTTTGTGGAGGAGCTTCATGAGGTTCCAGATGGTTCGACCGTCATCTTTAGTGCTCATGGGGTCTCTCAAGCCGTTCAGGAAGAAGCTGCCGGTAGAGAGTTGAAGGTGTTTGACGCGACCTGCCCCTTGGTTACCAAGGTGCACATGGAGGTGAAACGGTATCGTGATCGTGGCACCGAAGTCGTATTGATTGGTCATCAAGGGCACCCAGAAGTGGAGGGCACACTAGGTCAGGCTGACTCAGGCATGCACCTCATTGAGGAGCCTGGCGATGTTGCTGATCTCCGTGTGGTTGATGAAGAAAATCTTGCCTACGTTACGCAGACCACTTTGTCTGTTGACGACACAATGGTTGTTATCGATGCCCTTAAGCGTCGGTATCCAAACATTCAAGGGCCGAAAAAGGACGATATATGCTACGCCACCCAAAATCGTCAAGATGCGGTCAGGGCATTGTCGCGAGATGCAGATGTGGTCATTGTTGTTGGTTCCACAAACAGCTCTAATTCCAATAGGCTGCGTGAGCTGTCTGAAAACATCGGTGTTCCCAGCTATTTAGTAGACCAGCCTGAGCAAATTCAACGTGAGTGGTTCAGTGGGGTGGATGTTGTTGGCATCACCGCTGGAGCGTCAGCCCCCGAAATACTGGTCAAGCAGGTTATCGATCAGGTAAAAGCATGGGGTGGGACCGTTGTTAATGAGGCTAATGGACCCATTGAGAACGTGTCATTTTCTTTGCCGATTGAACTGCGGATTGGTTAAACTATTGCCACTTATCCGCCAATTCACACCGTTAAAGATGCTGTTAGGTGATTTTTCCGTGGATAGTGGGATTATGGGGCGTTGGCAAAAGATTATTGGAAGAGGTAGGTAATGCATACTAGCCAAAATGGTTTCACACTTATTGAGCTCATGATTGTTGTCGCAATCATTGCCATCTTAACGGCGGTCGCACGCCCTATATACACTCAGCACGTAGTACGAGCCAATCGAACAGACGCGATGGAGACGTTAGCTGAGGTTATGAATCAACAACAACGATATGTGTTGCGCCAACGCCAGTACGCTACAGATTTGAGGGACCTCGGTTACGGTAGCGCTTCGGTTGCTACTTCGAGAGGCTTATACACAATCGCTGCAGCGGTTTGTACTAGTTCTACCATTCAACGTTGTATTCAACTAACTGCAACACCATCGGGCTCGCAGGCTGGAGATGGCACTTTGGTGCTAAACAGTCGGGGAGAAAAGACCTGGGATGGTAACGCTGGTTGGCATCACAAGTAAGTAAACGCTAAATTAAATCGCAAAGAGTGAACATCATGGTCAGTCAGAAGTTAAATAGAAATGATGGTTATACGCTGTTGGAATTGATTGTGGCCATTGCAATTATTGCTGGTATTGCCGGTTTTGCCGCTCCAACGTTTACCGGATTCATGGAGCGTCAGTCTATCAAAGCTGATATGCAACGCTTCAGTAAAATTGTTGTCTCAGCTCGCTCTTTGGCAATGACTGTGGATGCGGCTGCTTCAAGGGTTTGCTGGAATACGACCAAGGACCCCATTACGATTGGTGCAACGGTCGTCCCGGCATTCACGTTAGCTTCCTACGCAGGCACATCAACATTAGAGGCAACTCAAAGCATCGCTGAGCAACGCTCCGTCTATCGGTCTAGCGAAAACGACGGTTGTTTTGGGTTTGACTCACAGGGTAGGCTTACTGAGGCCGCGTCGACTCCGATCGTTTTCACCATTTGTAAGGCGGTTGGTGATGCTGTTGACTCACAGCGCATTGAAATTGCAGCAACAGGGCGGTTAGTGATGAGGCCTAATACATCGACGTTAGGAGCGAATGTCCAAAGTTGCGATTAATAGAGTTGCGATTAATTTAGTTGCGATTAATTTAGTTGCGATTAATTTAGTTGCGATTAATTTAGTTGCGATTAATTTAGTCATGCCCCTCACTTGAAATGCTTCGCAATTTTTGTCCCATTCCTGGTCTATTCAAAAGTACATTGACAAACGCCAAATAGGCTCGCTAGAAGGGCTGCGTGTTGTGAAAAATACGCTCGAATTTAGTTGTGTTCAACCTTTTGTCAGGTTTTAAAATCCATTTATCAACAGGTCTGTCGTGAGTTGTTTCGATACACGCTACATTAACATTATGAAATCCAATATTAATACATTTCAGTTAGATGCCTCACGTATGGACAGAGCCCGTGGTGCCACTCTTGTAGAAGCCGTGGTTGCTCTCTTTATATTTTCCTTAGGGGCT
Source organism: Arenicella sp. 4NH20-0111 (assembly GCF_040366405.1). Classification (NCBI taxonomy): domain Bacteria; kingdom Pseudomonadati; phylum Pseudomonadota; class Gammaproteobacteria; order Arenicellales; family Arenicellaceae; genus Arenicella; species Arenicella sp. 4NH20-0111. The sequence goes on along the minus strand of NZ_BAABWF010000007.1, from coordinate 53,773 downwards.
TTGGGGTTAGTGTCATTACAGTTAACCTCATTGGTGTCAAGTGGTGATAGCCAGCAGCGATCCGTGGTTTTGTGGAAAGCTCAGGAGTTCGCTGATCGCATTCGTGCTAACAGGGGGGCGGTTGATAAGTATAAAACCGCCATTGGCAACGAGTATAACAACATTGGAAAAGATACTAACGATGGATTGGTTAAATGCGAATCTAGCGGAGTGTTTAAGAAGCCATCGAAGATTTGTGCTGAAACCTCAGGCGATGAGAGCGATCAATGCAATGTGGATGAGATGGTCCACTACGACATTTGGGACGTTTTTTGTAATCCTAATGATGGCCTAGCCGTTCAGTCCAGTGTCGTGGCAGATGGAAACGTGGGGGTGACAAACCTTGAGGTTGCTCTGGGTCAAGTAACTCCGTCAGCGCTCACCATTGGTGGAGCCAACTACACTCCTAATGGGGACCTTGTTCTTGTCATGGAGTGGTTGTCTCGAGAGGCTGAATCAAATACAGATATTGCGTCGACTAAGAACGTCAAAACTGACTTGTGTGGATTGGTGGATGACAGAGATGTCGCCTCAAGTCTTGATGTCTATTGTTTGCGGTTTGCGTTCTAACGCGACTTGATGAGGAATAACTGATGATTAGTTCTGAAATTAGACATTCGCAACACGGCTACACCTTGGTCGAGTTGATGATCGGCTTGTTGATCAGTTTGATGGTCGGCTCTGTGGCGTTGACCTTCATGCTCTCTGGGGCGAGGACCTTATCCAATCAAGGGGCGGAGGACACGATTCAAGAAAATGCGAGGTTCGCATTGGAAATATTGGCCTCTTCGGTGCGGTTGTCAGGTTCAAACACCAGCAAAGACCCGCAGACCGCAACCTTGTCGCAAGGGGTCTTCCGTGAAGCTATTTGTGCTAATAAAGATTGCAATGTCAATAACGCAGAACACAAGACGGGCACGGCCGGTAAGAACGCCATCATTTCCGCGACTGACGTGGCGGCATTTGAATATATATCCAATCAAGGAAAAACCTGCACAGGCACCGACATTACCTTCGAGCAGCAAGTGGTTCAAGTCTATTACATCGCAGACCCGGAAGACGACGGTGTGTCTTCATTGTATTGCGCAGCCTATCTAGCAAGCCTTAATTATGTCTCTAACACGTTTACCGGTCACGTCGCGTCTGGCAATGCCGTGCCGTTGATTGATGGCGTAGAAATGCTTCAGGTTCAATACGGATTGGATTCTGATTCAGATGGGTTAATCGATGGTTATGTGTCCTACGCAAACTTAGATCCAGCACCGGCCAAGGTGTCTGGGTTGCGAGCGATTAAGATTGGGCTTGTGTTTAGTAATACCCAAGAAGAGGTCGCAGGCTCACAAAACACTGAAAATAAGAAGAGCCGAACCTACACGGCGCTTGATGGCAGCCTTACGGCCAATGATGCTGTGCTTCGACAGTCGGTCTCGACCACCATCTTCCTCCCTAACATCATTCCTAATGCGGACGAAACATGAATATTTCACGACAAACCTATTCTGCTCACTTCCCAAAACAGAAATTTGCCGCTCGGCAAAACGGCGTAGCCCTGATCATGGTGTTGACGGTGTTGTTTGCTCTGACGTTGTTAGGCTTGGCGTCGACCGACAGCAGTAATTTGCAAGCACTTATGGTTCGCAATAACCAGTTTCGCTTAGAAGTCTTCAATGCTGGATTAAGTGAAATAGACGATCAACTGAGCTACTACTCAACTGAAAAGGGTACGGTACCCTTATTTTACGCAATTCGACTTGACGAAACATTTGGTGTTGCTAGCACAACGACCGGGAGTCGTGCGCTCAAGGCAACGTCCTCTGAAGCCGCGCAACCCACTGATGTCGGGGGTGTTATTGGTTTGGATCCTGGGTTTCAGGAAATTACGTCGAACCCACTGTTCGATAAAGAACTGGTTCTTACCAGAGAAGGACAGTGCCCCTTGTACAACAACACCGTTGGGGGCGTTAAAAAATGCAGCCTGATGGAATTGGAGATGAATACCGGATACAAGGGGACAAATATAAGTTCTGGGCAAAATCAACAGTTTGCGTTTTCGTCCTTTTAATCTCGAAAAATTTATGAGCGTTCTTTGTTGCCTATAGAGTTGCCTTTAGATCAACAGAATAACGCCGAATTAGCAGTCAGCTTGTTAATGATTAACAGCAGTATGAAACTTGGTACTTAGTATTATGAACAGTCAATTAGGTTTATATTTAAAGCGTCTATCAGTCTCTTTGGTGGCGTTTCAATTGTCCTTTTTCGTTGGTGCGGCCCAAGCAGAAGATATCGGTATCTTTGCGGGCCTGACAGGCGATGGAAGTCTGACGCCAACGGAGTTCAAACCTAATATTTTATTTCTGCTCGATACGTCAGGCAGTATGAACGATGCTGAGCCCCAATCGACCACAGTCGCAAAACCACCCTTCAATCCGGATGATTTCACAACGACCAGTAAAGACCTGTATCTCTATACATCGGATCGTACGTTCAGTGGTCAGGTAATAGCTGAGTCTGAAAATAACTGTAAGGCGGCAACGGATTTTTTTGCCGACGCGTCCAATGCGTTAGTTCCGGAGTATTTTGATCAATTAGCGCAATGGCAGTATAAGCCCTCGGAGTCAATTCCAAATCAAGATTGCGAGGCTGGTGTTTCAGGAACTGATTCAATTTCAAGTAGTCCAAAACAGAGTTTCGTTGAGCTGACTTCATTTACAGGGGTTATTCAACCTGGAAGGACGTTAAAGATTGAGCTTATAGGTAAAAAGAGAAGCATATTTAGAGTTTATTATCTTGATAGCTCTAACAACCGCGTGGACATCACTGGGAATGGGGTGGTTAATTCGAATGACTCAATAAACAGTTGCGGGGGTGAAGTCGGCGGTAACACACTGAAATATTGTGGAGAAACCGTACCAACGGGCTTCGACATTACCGGTATACAGATTTTCTATTATCGCGTTAATGGCAACAACAACAATAATAATAAATGGGCTGAAGCCACTTTTGAGCATCCGCAGGAATGCGTCTCTAATCCCACTGTTATTCCAGCCGCGGGTGATTGGGTAGAATCGGTCACCGGAAATGATTATTCGTTTGTGTCAATCGAGTGTTCTAATGATTACGGTGAGCACGGTGGTGGCGCGAGTGCTACCACGGAAAAATGGCCTCAACGCAGTGAATCCACTCATACGGACCCGAGTGAGCCTAACTTTGTGTCCAGTGCCAGTAACCCTGATGTGTTGAATTGGAATTTGACGGAATTTCCAGAAAAATACCTTGTCACGGCTAAATACCATGAGTATTTGCAAATGGACGCGCTGGACTTTTTAACCTCAACGCCCATTAAGCTCTCTACCACCGGTTATTCGAGTACGAGTGCATTTTGTAGCGTGGATTCGAATTCGAATAAGTACATTGAAGATAACGACGGTCTTGTTTATCACTGTATCAGGCGAATTGAGACCTTGAAACGCGCGACTGAGCTCATTATTGAAGGTATGCAAAATGCCAATGTTGGGATCGCGCGTTTCAATACTTCGAATGGTGGTTCTGTCATTGAGCGAATAAGAGACTTAGATGGTACTGATGTTCGAACAGACTTGAAAGCTTCAGTTAGGGCATTACCAGCCAGTGGCAGCACACCGTTACAGGAATCACTGTATACATCTTACTTGTACTTCGCTGGGGAGAAGCCGATCAATGCTACACAAGATAAGAGAATAGTTAGAGACTCGGGTACCAATCGAACCCAGTACTACTCTAATGATATCCAATACATTAGTTACGACATCAACGATCCTCAAGCAATTGATGATGATACTGATAAGTTTATTTCACCGATTAAAGACACTGGAGGCTCTGGTTCCAAGGTGTGTCAAGACAACAGTATCATCTTGTTTTCGGACGGCACGCCCACGTCAGATTCAAGTTCAAATGTTCGAAATGCAATTAAAGCCCTTGATGGCAGTATTAACGACTCAAATTGTACCTCTGAAAGTGGAGGGTGTTTGGATGAACTTGCCGGTTTTATGGCTAACAATAATGTTAACAGCACCTTGGGCAAGACGAATCGTGTATACACCTACACCGTTGGGTATGCATTAGCTGGAACCACAGGTAATGACAGATTAAAGGCGGCGTCAAACGCTGGCAGACGCGCTGGAGCGTTGTTAGATTCACAACATAAAGACGCGAGCGATGTCGATACCTTGGTAACCGCGTTCAGAAGTATTTTGCGCGATATTCGCGAAGTTTCTAGCGACAGTTTTGTTGCACCGGCTGTGGCCGTGAATGCGTTCAACCGATTGCAGTTCCGAAACGATTTATACTTTGCCGTGTTTAAGCCTCGTGATACGACCCGCTGGAACGGAAACTTTAAGAAGTACAAGGTTAATAGCAGCGGGGAAATCATTGATCAAAACGGCAATAAGGCCATCGGTGAAGATGGATTCTTCGCAGACGGAGCGGTCAGTGAGTGGACGACGGGTGATGCGGACGGGTCTGACGTATTAAAAGGTGGCGCAGCAAGGCGTTTGACCACCCCTCCACGTAAGATTTACGCTAGCTTAGATGCAAATGCCACGGGTGCGGTTCCGCAGCTAACCAGTACAACGGACTTTTTAACCAAAGTAACCACCGCTAACATTAATATTGGAGAAGTGGGTTCCAATACGGTGCCTGGGTCTGCCCCAGCTGGAACGTTATCGGAATTAGCGCAAAATCGCCTTGATATCATCGACTGGACATTCGGTAAGGACGTAGAGCAAGAGCTTGGTGGAGCATCGACTGGCCCAAATTTTTTCTTGGGCGAGAGTTTGCACGGTACGCCATTCGTAATTGACTTTGGTGTTGAAGGCGCGCCTCAAGACGTGTTGTTTGCATCAACCAACCAAGGTCTTATTCATGCGTTTAATGGTCAGACCGGTGATGAATTGTGGTCGTACGTGCCTGACCCGAGTCTTTTCAGAAACTTAGGAAACTATTTTAATGATGACGAATCGGGTCTATCCAGCCATCGCTATGGAGTTGACGGCGAGATGCTGATTGAGGCTGATCGGGATGCCGATGGAAAACTTACCGCGGTGGAAATGTTTGTAGGTCAGCGCCGAGGCGGTAAGAACTATTTCGCCCTTGATTTGACTGATGCTAAGAAAAGTAGCAGCCCTATTAAGAAAAAATGGACCGTGAGCGATGACGTATTGACACGTCTTGGACAGACCTGGGCCAAGCCGGTCACCGCCACGATCAACTATTGCGCTAAAAATGAAGACTGCGCTCCTAGAAAAGTGGTGGTTCTTGCGGGTGGTTATGATCTAGCGTACGACGAGCAAGTAACGACAACCGGGGGCGGAAAGGCCAAGAAGGCGTTAACGGATATTGCGGGTACGGTCAAAGGTAATGCCATCTATATGGTCGATCGAGATTCCGGAAAACTTCTGTGGGTGGCTGGTAAAGAAGGTCAAGTTGGCGCTGATATTTCAGGCGCTGAGCATGGTTGGTATACCAATGATGAGATGAATCACAGCTTTCCAACACCTCCTACTATGATCGATGGCGATTTTGATGGCATAGCGGACTTCATGTACGCCTTGGATGTGGCAGGTAGAATTTGGCGATTTGACTTTTCAGGTGACATTGACACATCCGTTGATCCGAGCACATCGGCGGTCACGATTACGGTGGATGAAAATGACATCACCCACGGAGATAATGGCGATGGCGTAGATGAGAACAATGAGGTGTCTGGTGGCATTATCGCTCACCTTAGTGATATTGCTGATAACCGCCGTTTCTTCAATCCATTGGATATTTCGTTGACGGCTCGTTCTGAAAGTGACTTTGCGCGTTACAATATTGTGGCTGGTTCGGGAAACAGGCCTCATCCAATCGATGATGAAGTAGCCGAGAATAACCTCTATTTTGTTTTCGACCGCAATGTGTCTCGTCCCAAATATGAGCTGAACAATCAAGACCAACCTATTGGTGTTACGTACGAATACGTAGAAGATAGGTTTGACGCATCAGTAACTGACGTGATTGATGATTCTGTATTGCCTAGTAAGGAAAATTCCGATGACCTCGAATTCTTTGACACAATTATTAAAGATGGAGAAGAAGAGCTTGTTCAAGGCGAGAACTATCATGGTTTTCACATTGCGTTAGATGCGGCAAATGCCGAAAAGATGTTGAACCCAACGTTGACAGATGATGGACAAGTGCTCGCCGTTAGTTATTCGCCTGAAGCAGTAGGCGATCGCGCTTGTCAAAATGGCGTTGGTACGTCGTTCCTCTATCAGATCGACTTAGTAACTGGACGAGCAGCGAGACTGACCTTGAGTCGAGCGGGTATCAGTGCGCCGCCTGTGGTTATCGAGATTGATAACGATGATGATCCAGATAATGATTCCGGAACAAAGAAAATATTGATCATCGGTTCAGAGGCGTTTGATGCCAGTGGTTCGGGCCCATCTGTTGTTGAAGACGACGACATTGACGAGCTGGTTGATCCTGGTTTAGGTGAAACTACCACAGGCTCTGTCCAAAAAGTTAATTGGTGGGAGCGGAGTAAGCGTTAGCTAGGTAATGCTTTTTTAATAAAGAGGCACCTGAGCAGGGTGCCTTTTTTTGTCTTGGCGAAAATGGCTTGCCGTACAGATAGAGTGAGATAGTAATTGAAAACAACGCGTCCCATCTTAATACCCAACATGTCGCGGATTAGTAACGTGCTTATGGCGTTACTTGCGACGCAGATGGTGGTGTTTGTGTATTGGTTGGTCAGTGACCCCGGCTTAAGTTGGGTAAATCTTGGCCTGTATTCGGTCTATACTCTATGGCTGGTTTTGCCCACATTGGCGATCATTTATGAACTAAGAAAGGTGATCACCAAGCAACCCGAATTCAGACGGGTTCTGATATTGATTGCTGTGTTCTCTTGCGCCCTTTTCGTTGTGGAGTGTGGTGCGATGTTTGTGCTGAGTTCTTCAGAAAATTGGCTGCCAAATCCTCTCCGGTTTTTGCGGATGTGGCTAGCCTTTATGTTAGTTCTGCTGATTATCTATCGGGCTTGGTTGCTTTTGGCTAGATTAAAAGAGTTGGATCGAGCGGAAGCCGACTCGCGTTTAGAAGCCTTACAAGCTCGGATTCAGCCTCACTTTCTGTTTAACAGTTTGAATACAATTTCCGAGCTGGCGGCCTCAATGCCAGACAAAGCGGAAGAAGCAATTCAATCTTTGGCGATGTTGTTTCGCGTCAGTCTTGAAAATAGGGACAGCCAACACTCTCTTGAGAAGGAGATTACCCTTTGTCGTCGATTTGTTTCGTTGGAATCCTGGCGTGTTTCTGGTGGTGTTGACATCGAATACGATATTGATATCAGGAAACCGAAAAAATGGTTGGTTCCTAAATTGATTTTGCAGCCACTGGTGGAAAATGCGATAAAGTATGGGCGTCCATCAGAAACAGGCGCGCCGATCAGGTTGAGCATCTCTGAATCGAGAAGAGCGGTGTCAATCAAAATTGTAAACGCAATTTTTGAATCAAATGATATTAGTGGTGGGCACGGTATTGCGGTGCAGAACATTCAAGACAGGCTGTTTGCACTTTACGACGACCGGTTTACTTTCAGCCAAAGATCAGTCGACAAGGAGCACTACGTGCTAATACAGTTCCCAAAAGTAAAAGTGGTCGCATAGCGAATTAAATGGTTATTTATAATGCAAATTAGGACTCTGATAGTCGATGATGAACCTCTTGCTCGAGCAAGAATGGAGCGCTTGTTGTCACAGATTGATGTGATTGACGTCGTTGGAGCCGCGTGTGATGGACGAGAAGCGTTAAAAATGGTTGATGAGCTCAGTCCAAACCTGATTTTTATGGACGTTCAGATGCCGCACATGAATGGCTTGGACGCCGCCAGTGCGATTATGGAGAGGTTTGAGGATGATCCTCCGGCCATTATATTTTGTACAGCTTTCGATCAGTACGCGATCGACGCCTTTAAAGTGAGTGCGTCGGATTACTTGCTTAAACCTGTTTCAGTTACTGACCTAGAAGACGCGATTGATAGAGCTTGCTTAGTCTCACAATTGCGAAAGCCTGAGCAATTGGATGAGTCAAATTTTTTGCCTATTAAGCATCTAAATTATGTCGAAAAACGTCCAATGTCTGATGTTGTTTATTTTCGTAGTGAAGGTAAGCACGTCGTCGTCGGGTTGACGGATGCGACGGAGGTATTCATTGACTCTACACTTAAAGATCTAGAGCAGAAGTATTTCAGTAAAATGGTGAGAGTGCATCGTAATAGTCTGCTATCTCGAGAGCGGCTAACCAAGTTAGTCAGAGGTCCGGAAGGCGATTTTGTGGAACTGTCCGGGTCTGATAAAGTGTTTCAAGTAAGTAGGCGTATGTTAAGTGAAGTCAAAAAGTGTTTTGGATGATTCAGCGTTAACGATGAAAGAACAGTGGGTAGAACTAAGCATTAAGCTAACTTGGGGCGGCATGGTTGTTCTCTTTTGCTTAGCGTTAACGGCTTGTGCAACAAAACCGGTGACTTCCAGTAAAGTGGAGAATTTGTGCCATATATTTAAGGAAAAGCCTAAGTGGTATCAGGCAGCGAAAAAAAGCACGGCTCGATGGGGCGGCAATATTCAATTGCCAATGTCCATTATCTATCAAGAATCGACATTCAAGCGGGATGCTCGACCCAAACGTAAGAAAATCCTAGGGTTTATTCCTGGGAGTCGCCCGAGTAATGCTTATGGGTACGCTCAAGCATTAACTGGTACGTGGGGTGACTATGAAAGAGAGATTGGGAACAGTCGTAAAAGAAGAGACAACTTCGCTGACGCCTTTGATTTTATTCAATGGTACGTAAATAAGACTCAGCAGCGAAATAAGGTTTCAAAATGGGACTATGATGCGCACTACCTAAATTACCATGAAGGGCAGGGAGGCTACGCGAGGGGGACTTATAAGTCTAAAAAGTGGTTGTTGAATACGGCCGCCAGAGTAGACGCCAGAGCAACTCGGTACGGAGCGCAACTAGTGACCTGTAAAAATGAATTAGATTCAATGAAAACAGGCTGGTTTTAGCCTGTCCCGATCTACAAGACGCTTTTTATTAGTTAGCGAGCCAGTATTGTATTTTAAGCTTATACCCTGGAGCAGGGTATAAGCTAATTTCAAATACTTTCAGCAATCAAAATCAGTTTGAGGCTTATTCGTACTCACTCATCGACGGGCAACTGCATATTAGGTTTTTGTCTCCATAAACATTGTCTATTCTTCCGACTGGCGGCCAATATTTAACGGACTGATCCGACTTATCATCGGGGTGGCTAGCGTATAAGCGAGAATAGGGCGCGGGCCATTCATTTTGAAGAACAAAGTGAGAGGTGTGTGGCGCATTACTTAATGCTGAATTGTCTGGCGCAACACGACCTTCTTTAACCTCTAAATACTCCGAGTAAATACCTTGCATGGCGCGACAAAACCGATCAAGCTCTGCTCTTGATTCGCTTTCGGTGGGTTCTATCATGAGCGTACCTGGGACGGGAAAACTCATGGTTGGCGCATGAAAACCATAATCTATTAAGCGCTTGGCTATATCGTCCACCGTAACGCCATGGTCTTTCATTGGGCGCGTGTCAATAATACATTCATGAGCCACTAAATCAGACGCTCCGGTAAATAGAATCGGATAGTTATCTTTTAGCTTGTGCGCGATGTAATTAGCACTGAGGATGGCGACCTGCGTTGCCTTACGAAGGCCATCGGCGCCCATCATTCGGATGTACATCCAAGAGATCGGAAGAATACTGGCACTGCCATAAGGCGCTGAACTGATGAGCGCGCCGGTCCTCGTAGGGTCGACTCCATCTTTCGGCATAAACGGAGCCAGATGAGCACCAACGCCAATGGGGCCCACACCGGGTCCACCACCGCCATGCGGAATACAAAATGTCTTGTGTAGATTTAGATGCGACACATCGCCACCGAATTTTCCTGGTTGAGCCACACCAACCAGCGCGTTTAGATTAGCGCCGTCGATGTATACCTGTCCGCCAGCGGCGTGCACGGCTTCACAGACTTTGGTTACGTCTTCTTCGAATACACCGTGGGTCGACGGGTAGGTAATCATAATGGCGGCGACTTTACCTTTATTCGCAGCAATTTTTTCATTTAGATCAACTAAATCCACATTGCCCCGTTCATCGCATTTAACAACGACAACCTTCATGTTCGCCATTTGAGCGCTGGCGGGGTTTGTTCCGTGTGCCGAGCTTGGAATGAGGCAAATATCACGCTCAGTATCTCCGTTGGATTCATGATAAGCCTTGATGGCTAATAGACCGGCATATTCACCTTGCGAACCGGCATTGGGTTGCAAGGACATTGCATCGTAGCCTGTACAGGCGCACAGCATCTCTTCTAATTGAGAGATCATTTCTCTGTAGCCAGCGGTTTGATCGAGTGGCGCCATAGGGTGAATATTTGAAAATTCAGGCCAAGTGACGGGCGTCATTTCTGACGCTGCATTCAATTTCATCGTGCAGGAACCGAGTGGAATCATGGCGCGGTCCAAGGCAATGTCCTTTTCAGACAATCTGCGCAAGTAACGCATCATTTCCGTTTCGCTGTGATAGCGGTGGAAAACCTCTTGCGTTAGATAATTATCAGATCTTAAATATTGCGCGTCTATTTCATTAGAAAGTTCAATCTCATCGGGATTGACTCCAATGCAAGCCAATAGTGCATCTAGGTCTTTCTGAGTCGTGGTCTCATCAAAGGCGACGGACACGGTATTCGAATCACGTTTGTTTAAGTTATAGCCTTTGGCTAATGCGGCACTAATCAGCTCATCAGCATCGATGTTAGAGAGTGTTGCGGTGTCGAATATTGTTTGTGAGACAACGAGCCCTTTCGAGTCAGCCGCTTGAGCAAATGTTCTGGCGAATCTGTGAGTACGTAGCGCTGTTGAGCGAAGTCTTTTGGGGCCTTGATAGCAAGCGTATAGGGTTGCCATGATCGCGAGCAGTGCTTGGGCGGTACATATGTTCGACGTCGCTTTTTCGCGACGAATATGTTGCTCTCGAGTTTGCAAAGCAAGGCGATAGGCTGGCTTGCCGTGAACGTCTAATGACTGTCCGACCAGGCGACCTGGCATCGATCGTTTATACTTATCTTTTACCGCGAAGAAAGCCGCGTGAGGACCGCCGAAGCCAAGAGGAACACCAAAGCGTTGAGAGTTGCCGACAACGATATCGGCCCCCAGCTCGCCAGGTGACTTAAGCATCGTGAGAGCGAGTAGGTCGCTGGCCATGATGACCAATGCTCCTTCGGCATGCGCAGAGTCGCAAAGTGACGATAAGTCTTGGACCGTTCCTTGTGTATCAGGATATTGAACTATCACACCAAATGTGTCGTCCCAACTTTCTATCGGCTCAACTTCGTCAAACAATTCAATTTCGATGCCAAGAGGCGTCGCGCGCGTACGGATTATCTCAAGAGTTTGAGGATGGCAATGTTTTGACACTAGGCATTTATTGCGCTTGCCCTTTAAAGCTCTATGAGCCAAAGTCAGTGCTTCGCCTGCCGCAGTGCCTTCGTCCAGCAAAGAGGCGTTAGCGATGTCCATGCCGGTCAGTTCACTGACCATGGTTTGGTAGTAAAAAAGGACTTCTAAGCGTCCTTGGGAAATTTCCGGCTGATACGGTGTATAGGCGGTGTACCAAGCCGGGTTTTCCATTACATTCCGCAGGATGACATTGGGGGTATGGGTGCCGTAATAGCCTTGCCCGATAAGCGAAGTAATGACCTTATTTTTGCTTGCTAACGCTTTTAGTTCAGCAAGGGCGGCTTCTTCACTTAACCCATTTCTAAGATTTAAGGGTGAATCATCGGCGATACTTGCGGGGACCACTTCTTTTGTTAATTCGTCAAGCGAACGGTACCCAAGCTCTGTGAGCATAGATTGAATGTCTTGATCGTTTAGGCCAATGTGGCGGCTATCAAATTCAGGATTTGTCATAGGATTTGCTTCTTAATTGGAGTGTGCTGAGTTGGCTTAAACGAATGGGTATTTAACCACACGCGCGGTCAGCATTTTGTTGCGAACGGCGATGTTTACAGTATCGTCCAGCGCTGGCTTGGATGCAGAGACAACGCGTGCAAGCGCGATGGATTTTTCTAGCGTAGGTGAAAAAGTGCCGCTGGTGATTTCGCCAATTTCAATGTCATTTGAAAACACCTTTTGATGGCCTCTTAACACGCCGCGATCTTCTAATACGAGTCCAATCATTGAATGTTTGGCTGGTATTTCAAGGTTCGCTTTGCCAACGAAGTCCCGCTCTTCAGTGAGTGAAACGGTCCATTTAAGTCCGCTGTCGAGCGGCGTGTGTTGCTCGTCTAAGTCATTGCCGTAAAGAGCCATTCCCGCTTCCAAACGAAGCGTGTCTCTGGCACCCAGTCCGCAAGGTTGAACCTTTCTCTCTAACAATGCCTCCCAGAGTTGGTTTGCGTAGTCGGCAGACACAATCAGCTCGACCCCATCTTCGCCCGTATACCCCGTTCGACCGATAAACTTATCTCCATTGAAGACGCCCTGAAAGCGTTTCAGGGACGCAATGGATTCCGCAAATTCTTGATCGACAACAGACCTAACTCGTTCAATGGCATTTGGACCTTGGACTGCCAGTAAGGCGAGTTCCGGCCGTTCGGTAATGATAATTTCATGCCCTTGAGCGAGCTGGTTGAGCCAAGCCATGTCGCGTTCATTGGTACTGGCATTGGTAACCAATCGGCAGTGATTGTCGTCAAGGTAATAGACAATCAAATCATCTATGACTCCGCCGTCTTCATTTAACATGCAGCTATAAAGTGCTTTTCCTGGCGTGCCGGAGATTTTTTCAACATTGTTCGCTAAAGTGGATTTTAAAAATGCTAACGTGTCTTTGCCCGTTATGTCTGAGACCGTCATGTGAGACACGTCAAACATGCCGCAATCGCTTCGTACGGCATGATGCTCTTCAACTTGCGAGCCGTAGTTAACGGGCAGTGCCCAGCCACCAAAATCGACGATCTTGGCTCCTAATTTGCAATGCTGGTCGTATAAAGGAGTTCGGTTCGGCTCTGAGTAGGCCTTTGCGTTGTTTTCGCTCATGATAATTGCTCGCTGGTACCGTTAATCGTCTAATGCTGGTTTCGTCCTTGCCAACTGACCTTGCAAATCACCGTATTGGTGACCGATAAGACCATATAAACAGCGCAGACGAAACAATGGGCGACACCGCTTCGCACTAACTAAAGGCGGAAAATGGTGTTCGTCTGCTCCTCTGTCCGGTTACCTGAAAGATTACCTCTTCGGTGGTCTTGCACAATCAGAGTGGATAGTGAAAACGCTCTCCAGAGACAACTTGAAAAAACATTCAACAATGACGTTGTGTGTTTTTCCTATTCCACGGTCCTTTTGCCTGAGCGGTTACGAGCTCGTTGCGCCTTCGGCGGACAATCACGATTAGTTCAGCACGATGTGCGTTGGATTGTCTCTCTCCCATGGAAGTGAGTTGCGGCGCAAGTATAACTCACACCAACGCCTGATCGCCAGCGCGGGAGTGTTGATAATCGCAATCCAAGCGCATGATAGTCCTTCGTGAATCACGCTAGCCAGTACGAAATGATTGGGCTTCAATTCTATGCTTTTTAAGCAATCGATGAAATTCCGTTCGATTGCGCTTCGCAATTTCAGCCGCTTTAGTTACGTTGCCGTTTGTCAACTTTAAGATATTGGTTAGATAGTCGCGTTCGAATTGGCGCTGTGCCGTACTCAATGGCGGTATTTCATGAATGGGGTTGTTAAGTCGACTACGCACTAGCCTTTCAGAAACAACCTTCGTGGGAGATAAGCGAGCGCATTGCTGCACTACGTTGAGTAGGTGGCGAGTATTACCCGGCCATGTTGATTGTAATAAGGTTTGGATAGCCTTGTTTGAGAATCGCATGTCGGGCTTGTCGGCGTAGATCGAAAGACTATGATTTGCGATTACAGGAATGTCTTCAGGGCGTTCAGACAAACTGGGAATTCTTAACACCGTGGCGTTGAGTGTTTGAGTATCTGATACTATTTTCTGGGAACGTTGATTGCTGCCCACATTAATGTTGGTGGTTGCTATCAGGCGCACTTTTACTGGGTATTGAGGACCGCCGTCAAGGTGGGTCGAGTAGCCGTTTATGATTGCGCTTAGCACTTTTTGTACCATGTCATCCGTTGCTTGCTCGTAATCGCTGATGAGCAAGGTGGTTTTGACAGCTGATCTTAATAAGCCAGGAATATCAGGTTGGTCATATGAACCTTCACCGATAAAGCCAAAAAGTTCTTTCACTATCACATTGCGCGGAAGTGAAGTGCAGGAGATATGGCGAAGTTGCTGGTCTTTGTAGGTGCTCAGTTGGTGAATGATGTCTGCCAGTTGATCTTTGCCAGTGCCTGGCTCGCCTTCGATGAGTATCAGATTCGTTGTGGTGGCGTGTATTTTAGTTTGAGAGAGCAACGCTTGCATTTTGGCGCTTTTGAACAATAACGATGAGCAGAGTTTTAGGGTGTCTCCATTGTCACCTTGGCTGGGTGCTCGGTAACCCGTTGCAGTAAGTGCTTGATGAATTTTCTCTAGCAGCTCGATACTGTCAAAGGGTTTGCTAAGATAGGCCGCCACACCGGCTTGAGTCGCCTCAACTGCCTCAGCAATGGTGCCATGAGCCGTTAGTAGGATTACAGGGGTTAGTGGGTTTTTGGAGTGAATGTGGCTGAAAAGCTCAATGCCAGAAATTCCAGGCATTTTCAGATCAGTGATTACCAGGTCCGCCGAGAAGTGCTCAAGGGTGCTTAGTGCCGCTTCTCCTGAGCTAGCAAACTCTAGTTCAAATTTAAGCGACTTTAGTCGCAGCCCCATGAGTTTTAGTAGATCGTCGTTATCATCGACTACCAGTATTTTTGCTCCCCAATAATTGGGGTCCGCGACCAGTTGATTTGCGGGTTTTCTCACGGATTGTTGCATGGTCATATTGGTTTAATGTGGCGGGATTGTAACTTTGAAGGTGGCACCCTGTCGGGTTTCGAGTAATTTGATGCTGCCATTATGTGCTTCAACATATTGTCTAGCCAATGACAGGCCAATCCCCGTTCCTTTGATGGATGAGTTGGTGGACCGGTCACCCATGTAAAATGGTTCGAAAATCCATTCCCGGTGTTCACAACTAACGCCTTTGCCCTGATCTCGAATGGTGAACTCAAGTGCCCCTGACCGGGTGCGTTTTAACCACAGCCGTACCTCACTGCTAGGGGGAGCGTGTTTTATCGCATTCGAAATAAGATTATCGAAGACGGTTCGTAGTTGGGTTTCGTCTACCCAAAACGCCAGCGGAGATAGGTTCCTTCTAATTGAAATGCTGTTTTTTCGTAAGCTAAGTTTATGGTTTTTTAACACGCTCTCGATAAGGCTTGTGATGTCCGTAAGTTGCTTGTTCTGGTCATTTCGAGGTAAAACAGTTCCATTGTAATTGAGCAGATTTTCTATCGATCGTTGAAGATCGTCGGTTGCTCTTAATAGAATTTCAACTACTTGGCTTTGTTCAGAGTTCAATTGCCCTAACGATTGATCTCTAAGCAAAGTGGAGCCCTCTTTAATGGAGGAAAGTGGAGTCTTAATTTCATGAGATACGTGCCGTAAAAACAGAATTTGCCGACGTTCATTTTGACGTAGCTGTTTGCGTAGCTTTTCCAATGCAAATGACGTATCCGCGATATTGGATGGGCCGTTCAGTTTAATGGGCTTAGAAAACTCTTCGCTTGCAAGCCGTTTGATGGCCGCGGTAAGAACGTTGAATGGATGATGTACATTTTTCATTAACCATGCAATGAACAGAGCGATCATGAGAAAAGTGGCAATCCACAAATACATCAGCCCTGCCTTGATATTATATAAGGTCTCGGCGGAAGAGTTTGAGCGGTTGCTTGGGTGGCGTTGCTTTGTGAGCGGGGCCTCTAAACGACGGAGTTCTGAGCCGACTTTTATCAAAGTCCCATTGTTTGTATCAACAAGGTTGATGTTAGCATCATGAGTTGTCATATGATTGGCGTAATGGTCAAGAACTTTTAGGGTGCCCGCACTAGAATAGAGACCTAACAGGGAGATCAGAATGCCTGAGATGAGACAGTACTGTGCAATTGACAGGCGGAGCTTGATCGTTAGTAAGTCCTTGAACATAGACAGATATTAGCTCAACCGGTTAGTGCGTACAACGGTTAAGTGTGAGCGGGCTGAATGGTCAATTTGCAAGGTTTGCCTCAATTGGAATTAGGTGTATCCTAGGTTCAACTTCAATTAAATTAGACTAATAAACCTTTGCCCTATTCTGACAGTGGATTTGCTGCGTTGCTGCTCTGGTGTCCAAAAACACCTAGTGTGCATTCAGTGATTGCCGATTTTTTCGCTGAGCGCGAAATAGCGTTGAATGAACTCATTATTCACTCTGACTTAGATATGTGTTTTGTACGAGCTGTTTGGGCTCGGGGTGAGAACTGGGATGAAGTGGCCGATTTCGAAAGTGAGTTCGGTGAATCGGCTCTGATGTTAAAGGCTGATTTTTCCGTCAAACTTTCTCAGGATGCACCCTCGGTGGGTGTGTTTTGCTCTGAACAGATCTATGTTCTGAATGATTTTTTAAACAAAATCGACGATCCGTATTATCCAGCGTTCGAGGTTTCCTTCATATGCAGCAGCAGCGATGACTGTCGTAAAGTTGCGGATCGTTTCGGAATTCCCTTTTTTTACGTATCTGCGTCTACAGGTAATGCAGATATACAACAAAAACAAATCGATATACTTCAACGTTACGAACCCGATTGGCTTGTGATGCCGTGTTGCGACACGCTATTAGGAGTGACGGTTATCGCGGCTGCTAATTGTCCGATATTGAGCCTTCAAAGTTCGTTTCTTCCATCACTGAAAAGTGAGAAGGCGTACGAGATGGCCTATGATCAGGGGCTTAAATGTCTAGGAGCAACCGCAAGGTTAGTTGAATCTAAAAAGCCGGGTCCAATTGTCACGCAAGATTATATCACCCTTGCTCCTTGCCCGAGTGCGGCTATTGTTCAGGACAGTGGTCATGAAATTGAACGAAAAGTGTTCGCAAATGGCTTTCGAAAGCTGGTTGAGCATAAGGTGATCGTGTATAACGCGAAAACAATCGTGTTTGACTAGACGTAGATTCCGTTTTGACTAGAATCACAAGTTGCTAGCGAAGCCTCCCCTAGTAAAGATTATGCTCCCGGCGACGTGTTGGAATAAAGAAACAAAATGCAATTCAAAGAAAATGGCGCGCTGGCCTCACAGCAAATTAAAGAACTGATTGATAAGGGTGTGATAATTCTGTCCAGTGAGCCTGATGATGATCAGATTCAGCCCGCGAGCCTAGATTTAAGGTTGGGAGACTCTGCCTACAGAGTTCGGTCGTCTTTTTTGCCGGGCAAAGATAGAACGGTAGAAGAGTGCCTTGATAGCATGATGATGCACCAAATTGATTTATCTAACGGTGCGGTTTTGGAGAAGTCATGTGTTTACATCGTTCCGTTACAAGAAAGCCTTAGTTTGCCAATTGAACTGTCTGCCGCCGGCAACCCTAAGAGCTCCACAGGGCGACTGGATGTGTTTACGCGCTTGATCACCGATCGAGGTGTTGAATTCGAGCAGGTGCCTGCGGGCTATGATGGGCCGCTTTACGCTGAGATTGCGCCGTTGACGTTCAGTGTGCAAGTCCGAACGGGGTCTCGGTTGTCTCAGTTGCGCATTCGGTCGGGGGTATCAAGCATTAGTGATGCCGATCACTTTGAGTTGCAAAACAGTCAGCGTTTGGTTGATAGGGATTTAAGTGTCGAGCAGGTTAAAAATGGCGTGCCGGTTAGTGTGGACCTGTGTGGTGAAAACAGTGATGGTTTGATCGGTTATAGGGCTAAGCGCCATTCTGGTGTGGTGGATGTCGATGCTCCCTCAGCTCACCGTGTTGTTGATTATTGGGAGCCCCTTTTCGCCAACTCAAAGCAATTGATTTTGGACCCTGGTGAGTTTTATATTTTAGTTTCTAAGGAGGCGGTTCACGTGCCGTTTGATTACGCGGCTGAAATGGTGGCCTACGACACACTTGTAGGGGAATTTAGAGTTCATTATGCTGGTTTTTTCGACCCAGGTTTTGGTGCGCCCGAAGCCGGTGGTCAAGGGTCTAGAGCTGTACTGGAGGTTCGTTCGTTCGATGTTCCATTTTTGCTCGAAGATGGGCAAAATGTGGGCAGGCTAGTGTATGAAAAAATGCTGGAGACTCCTGATCGAGTCTACGGTCAAGGTGTGCCTTCTAACTATCAAGCTCAAGGATTAAAGCTTTCTAAACACTTCTCAATGGATTAGGTTCACTGTTTCGTCGTACTACTTGGTGCCAATGAAGAGACCTCGTTTAGGGGCAGGGTAACCTTCGATGGTTTTGGTGATGTCGTGTGGATCTAAGAATTCCTTAAGAGAGTGGAAAGTCATCCAGTCAGTACGTCTTTGTTCAGCAAGTGAGGTGACATTCTGATCCACGCATTTTACGTCTTTAAAGCCGGCGGTTTCCAGTAGCTCAAGTGTTTTATTGATCGTTGTGATGCTCCAAACATTGCGCATTTGCGCGTATCTGCTTTTGGGCGTGAGAATACCATCTTCGGCGTCGTCGACAATCAATGTTTCCAGTACAACTTCCCCTTCAGCATTAAGTAGATTGAATAGTTCAACCACATGATTGAGGGGGTCTCTTCGGTGATAGAGCACACCCATTGAAAACACGGTGTCGAAAATGTTTAAGCTAGGCGGCATGTCTTCAATGCCGATGGGAAGGAAGTCGAATCGATTGTCTCGTGCAAAATGCTGGATAGCGTTGTACTGCATTACGAACCTCATGCTGGGATCAATGCCCAGGACATATTCAGCACCCTCACCAAGCATCCTCCAGCAGTGGTAGCCAGTGCCGCAGCCTACGTCCAGAACCCGCTTGGAACTTAGACTGCTAATATGAGGTTTCACTCGATTCCATTTCCAATCTGAGCGCCACTCGGTATCAATGAACGTATCGAAAACTTGATACGGCCCCTTTCGCCACGGACTCAAGCCGTGTAACGCGCGTTGGATGTCGGATGATGTTTTAGGGTCCAATTCGTTGGCAACGCCGATACTCACAACATCGCCGTCGAGTTTAATCACGCTGGGATGTATTTCCGGTAATTGGTCTAAGTAACGTTGCCAGTTAGGTAGGTCCCCATGTCGCTTTATTGACGCGCGTTCTGAAATTTTGTCGGCGAATTGTTCATGATAATTGCGAAATTCGGGGCGGGCGAAAAAGTCAGTTAAGAATGGTAAGTAATCGTGTTCGAACATTATTTGACGGCCAAAATTGAAATAAACTGAAGGTTTTGCATCCAAGGTGTCACCACGGTAAATCCGGCTTGTTTAAGGCGCTCCGTATGTTTTTCAAGCGTTTCAGGGATAAGCACATTTTCGATCGCATCCCGTTTTTGGCTAATCTCCAATTGGCTGTAGCCTTGATCTGCCTTAAAGCGGTGATGTATGTCTGTCAAAAAGGCGTTCGTTTGCGGGTCGGAAAAACTGATTTTCTCTGATAACAAAAGAGCGCCTCCAGGTACCAACCCCTGATAAATGCGTTCGATTAACGCTTTCCGCTCTTCGATTGCGATGAACTGCAAGGTGAAATTCATCAGCACCATAGCTGCAAGGTGTATCTCACTCTCAAGTATGTCCTGTTCTATATATTCTAAGTTTAAATTTTGGTAGGGGCATCGATGGTCTCGCGCTCGTTTTAGCATGGCCTGTGAGTTGTCGATGCCAATGAGCTTGGTCAATTGGCCTGCGGTCATATCCACGTCCTTTAGCCCCTCAGCCATGGCATGGAGTCCGGCACCTAGTGAGCAACCTAAGTCGTAGTAATTATGACCACTCTTTTTGAACGCCCTTGTGATGGTCGGAAGCATTTCAAGAATTGGCCTATAGCTCGGAACCGAACGCGAGATCATGTCGCTAAATACGGACGCGACTCGCTCGTCAAAGCGAAATGGGCTGGCTGCGCCGCGAGAGTTCGCGTAAATTCTATCTTTAGAGTCGCTCATTTGAATGATGACGGTGCTGGCCCGTGCATAAAAAACAATAAAGTGCGATTATATATCATTGAATAGGCCTTCACGAGCATACTGAATGTTCGCCGATATCGTTATGGTGATGGTTCCCAATCCCAATGTTGAGTCAAGTATTTAATATCGTAGCCCCACTTTTTTTGATTATATCGGTGGGCTACTTTTACGGCGCGCGAGTGCGTCCAGAGATGCGAATTACGAATCAGTTGGTTATGGATGTGTTCATGCCAGCGTTGATTTTCCATGTCATGGTGCAAGATTCCTTTATGCCTTCTCAGTACGTTTGGCTGGTAATCGCTGGTTGTGCGTTGATGTTAGGTTCGGGTGTTGTGGCGTATCTTTTTGCTAAATTATTTGGATACCATGCTAGGTCCATGATGCCCCCAGCGATGTTTTCAAACTGGGCTAATCTAGGGTTGCCACTGTATATTTTTGCGCTTGGTCCTGTCGCGTTGGATGGCGGAATAATGTTGGTGGTTGCTGGAAATGTTCTTTGCTTTACGGTAGGCACGTATATTTATTCCGGACGTTTCTCTGGTTTGAGTATGCTCAAAACGCCCATAATAGCGGCGGTTATTTTAGGTGGGCTGTGTAATTCACTCAGCCTTACGATGCCGCCTTTCCTGGATACCCCTTTGGAAATGATGGGGCAGGTGGCTATTCCTATGATGTTGTTTTCGCTTGGCGTGCGGCTAACTAGAGTTAGTTTTAAGGATGCTAAGATCGGCCTTATCATGGCGGCATTTTGCCCGATCGTTGGGATTTCCTTAGCTTTTGCGTTGGCTTATATTTTACCCTTAAGTGATCTACATCGAGGCATACTAATTCTGTTTGGAGCACTTCCTCCCGCGGTGATTAATTATATGCTCTCTGAGCAATACGATTGTGAGCCTGATCAAGTCGCGTCGATGGTAGTCATTGGCAATTTGGCTAGTGTGGTTTTTTTGCCGCTCGCTCTGATCCTTGTCTTGCTGCCAACCTAGCCAAAGTCATTGGTTTAGTAAGTGGTAAGCTCATGGCGTTTTTGGCAAATGACTTGCATTTTTTTCTGAGATGGATAGGCTTCGAGTCCTTGAATTTGGCTCCACGCCCGAAACAAACGCGCAGCTAGCGCATTGGAAAAGTCTATGAAACAACAAAGCAGTTACACTTACGAAGAACTCATTGCTCACGGAAATGGTGAACTTCCTGATCAAGATATATCTCGGCTTCCCTTGCCTCCAATGTTGATGTTTGACCGCATTACAGAGATTTCAGAGAAAGGCGGTGATTTTGAAAAAGGTAAAATTATAGCTGAATTGGATGTAAAGCCAGATCTATGGTTTTTTGATTGTCATTTTAAAGGTGACCCGGTCATGCCAGGTTGCCTTGGTTTGGACGCTGTTTGGCAATTGGTTGGTTTTTATCTGTCTTGGATTGGCGGACCAGGTAAGGGGCGAGCGCTGGGTGTCGGTGAAGTTAAGTTCTCAGGCCAGGTAGAGCCTGACGCCAGTTTGGTGCGTTATGAAATTGATATGAAGCGAGTAATTTCGCGTAGGCTGTTTATGGGCATAGGTGACGCAAAAGTCTACGTTGATAATGAGCTTATCTATACGATGTCTGATCTAAAAGTGGGCTTGTTTGGTGCGGATGGTAAATAATAGTTACGACTGTCACCATTTGTTTGTCATCTGTTTACGGCATACTGTTTGAATATACCACTCATTCACTGAGGGCCGAGTGGGCTAATTAAGTTGAGAATAAAACCATGAAAAGAGTCGTCATTACCGGTATGGGCATTGTATCTAGCCTCGGCAACGATGTTGAGGAAGTTACGAAAAGCCTTAAAGAAGGAAAGTCAGGAATACAGTTCTGCGAGGATTACGCTGAGCTTGGCATGCGCAGCCATGTTGCAGGGCGAGTTCATTTGGATCAAAAAGAACTTATTGATCGCAAGCATCTTCGGTTTATGGGAGACGCAGCGGCGTTTAGTTATATCGCTATGCAGCAAGCGATCTCGGATGCTGGACTTGATCCAGAAGAGATTAAGAGCACTAAAGTGGGCCTCATAACCGGTTCTGGTGGTGGGTCACCTGCCAACAATATATTGGCGGCTGAAGTTGCTAAAGAACGGGGCGTTAAACGAGTTGGGCCATACGCGGTTCCCAAGACTATGGGCAGTACGACATCGGCGTGTTTGTCAACAATGTTTGGTATTCAAGGGACCAGTTACTCTATTAGTTCCGCGTGTTCTACCAGCGCCCATTGTATCGGTCACGCTGCCGACCTTATTCGCGGCGGCCGTCACCACACTGTGTTTGCTGGTGGTGGGGAAGAAGAACATTGGACTATGTCAATTTTGTTTGATGCCATGGGTGCAATGTCTAGTAAGTATAATGATACGCCAACCGAGGCTTCAAGGACTTACGATGCCAATCGAGATGGCTTTGTTATTGCTGGCGGTGGCGGAATTCTTGTTCTCGAGGATTACGATCACGCCGTTGCCCGGGGTGCAAAAATATACGCCGAGTTAGTCGGGTTTGGCGCAACGTCTGATGGTTTTGACATGGTTGCTCCTTCGGGCGAAGGCGCTGTACGGTGCATGCAGCAAGCACTTGAAACCGTGGATTCACCGATTGATTACGTGAACACGCATGGAACAAGTACTCCGGTGGGTGATCTAAAGGAATTGGAAGCCTTAAAGGCTGTATTTAAAGATAAAATGCCGTTTATTAGCGCCACTAAAAGCCTATCTGGTCACGCCTTAGGTGCCGCAGGGGTTCATGAAGCTATTTACTCATTAATCATGATGAAGGAGCGTTTCCTGGCGGCATCAGCGAACATTAAGGAACTGGATGAAGCGGCCAAAGGTTTGCCTATATTACTTGAATCCGCGGCTGAAAAAGTCAAGACAATGATGTCGAATAGTTTCGGTTTTGGGGGCACAAACGCGACTCTCGTGTTTCAGGATGTTAGCTAAGTAGAACCGAGCTAAAAGTCATTCGTTTGCAAAAAAGGCTCGTTTAGCGAGCCTTTTTTGCTTTTGCACTCATTTTTCACAAGCGCTAAGTACCCTAAATACTAAACGCCAAATCTTGTTTAGATTGTCTAGAATAATATGAATCAAAACTCGGAATACCAGCACTCGCTCATATTAGGTGGGTGGCTCCTATTTTGCGCTGCCGTTGTTTATTTGATGGTGGTTGTTGGGGGGGTGACTCGCCTCACTCAATCAGGGCTGTCGATGGTTGAATGGTCCCCTATCGTGGGTATTATCCCGCCCTTAAACGAGGCGGAATGGTTGGCTGTGTTCGAAAAGTACCGACAGTCACCAGAGTACATCAAAGTGAACGCGGGAATGAGTTTAGAAGGATTTAAGCAGATATTCTATTGGGAGTATGGGCACCGCGTGCTTGGGCGAATAATCGGTATGATTTACTTTTTTCCGCTGCTCTACTTTGTAATCAAGGGAATGGTTCCAAGGGAATGGTATGGCCGCTTGTTTGGTTTGTTTGTTTTGGGAGGCCTTCAAGGTGTGATGGGCTGGTACATGGTAAAGAGCGGCTTGGTCGATGTGCCTCATGTCAGTCAATATCGCTTAACCGCTCATTTAGGGCTGGCTCTTGTTATTTTCGCTTGTATGTTTTGGTATAGCTTGGATTTCATACGAGGAGAGAGAAGGCACAAGCGAGCGACTTCCGAATACCTTTTAAGCACTGGTTTGGTGGTTTTCATTGTTTTCGTGATGATGTTGAGCGGCGGCTTCGTGGCGGGCACCAAAGCCGGCTTTATAATGAATACATTTCCGAAAATGGCGGGCTCGTGGGTGCCTGAGGGTTTGCTCGCGATGGAGCCTGTTTGGAAAAATTTATTTGAGAATCCAGTGGCGATCCAATTCATTCATCGTTGCACCGCACTTTTGGTGGTATTAGCGGTGCTGTGGAGTGTTTTGACGGCGCTCAAACAGACGTTCAAAACAGGGGTACAATGGTTGCTTGTTATTGTTGTTTGTCAGATTGCACTGGGGATTTCAGCGTTGGTTCTGAGGGTGCCTGTCTGGCTGGGCGCATTGCACCAAGCTGGTGCTGTGGCGTTGCTTGCGGCTGCATTGTATTCAGCACACAAAGCAAGAAAGGGGGCTCAGTACGAGTACTAGCATCTTCCTCTGCGTGATTCAGTGGTATCAAACTCGCTCTGAAAGCGTGGTCATTATTTTCGCACTTAGTTTCATTAACCCTTTTGCGATGCTGGGAAGTTCAGCGCCACCACTTTCTACCGCCATGTCGGCGTGTTTTGCTTCATCTATTGCCATTTGAGCGACAATCGCTCGACTGGCAAGGTCATCTTCGGGGAGCCTCTTAAGGTGAGAGTTCAGGTGTTCGACTACCTGTCTCTCTGTCTCGGCGAGGAATCCTAAGCTCCATTTGTCACCTGCCAATCCAGCTGAAATCCCAAGTGTAAACGAGCCCAAAAACCACAATGGGTTTAGATAGCTGGTATGGCCGTTTAACTCTTCGATTCTCGTAAAACACCAATTCAAATGGTCAATTTCTTCTTCTGCCGCCTCTTGCATTTTTGCGCGCACGGCGTCGGAGCGAGATGTGAGTGCTTGACCTTTGTAAAGAGCTTGAGCGCAAACTTCGCCTACGTGGTTTACTCGCATGAGGGCGGCGGACCTTTTTTGCGTCTCGGGCTGGTTGGCTATGGGGTCCGCCAATCCTAGTCGTGGAGAGGTGCGCTGACTTGTGGGGCGTAGGAACGAGCTTCTTAAGCCGTTGTCTAAGCTGCTGATCAGCTGGTCTAGCTTTGAATTGTGTCGTACTTTTTGCATCTCAGGCTAACTACGTTCGGGTTTTGATAGCAATTATACTGGTTTCATGTCGAGCTGTACTTCAATCTGCCAGAAAATGACAATAAGTGTTAAATGTCGTTCATGTTATCAAAAATTAACATGAAATATAGTTATAACATAAATTATCGTGAATAATAATTGTTTTTTATCAGTGGGTTATGATTTGTTTGGTTGTGTTGTGTTGAGGTTTGAATTTTTGACAAGCCTGGTTGTAGGGTAGATAATAGGCTCATCGAAATTGAACGGGATACCATCTTCTTCAATTGAATTGTTTTTTAGGGTCAGCTCCAGTAGCTGGCTTGCACATCTCCTCCATCCTCCTTTGGTGGTTTGGGCGCGGAACTTTTGTCCGCGCCTTTTTTTTGCCTGAAATTTAGTGATAACGCGAAATAGCGCTTGCTAAGCATTCGCTGCATGGTTATTATCGCGCGTCCTTATAAGCTCTGCTTTTTAGGGTCCCTATGACAGGGATAAAGGTACTGGCCATTGGTTTTTGAGCTCTGGCAGTAATTGAATAATATATAGAATAGTAGGTTTTTAACCATGAAAACATTTTCTGCAAAGCCAGCAGAGGTGAAGCGCGAGTGGTATGTAATTGATGCCGCAGATAAAGTGCTTGGCCGTGTGGCGACTGAGATCGCCCTTCGCTTGCGTGGCAAACATAAGCCCGAGTATACGCCTCACGTAGACACAGGCGATCATATCGTAGTTATCAATGCCGAGAAAATTGCGGTAACTGGTAACAAAGAAGAAGGTAAAATTTATTACCGCCACACTGGTTTTCCGGGTGGTATCAAAGATATTAATGTTCGTAAATTGCGTGAACACGCACCAGAGCGAATCATTGAAAATGCAGTGCGAGGCATGTTGCCTAAAAACCCTCTAGGGCGCGCTATGTTCAAAAAACTACACATCTATGCGGGTCCTGAGCACAAACATCAAGCTCAAGAACCTAAAGTGCTAGAGATCTAAGGGAGAATTTAAATGTCTGAAGTATATCTAGGTACTGGCCGTCGTAAGTCGTCAACAGCTCGAGTTCGTCTGCAATCTGGTGCTGGCGCTATCACTGTAAATCAACGTCCTCTGGACGAGTATTTTGGTCGCGAAACAGCTCGTATGGTTGTTCGTCAACCCTTGGTTTTGTTGGATATGTTGGAAAACTTTGATATCAACGTTAACGTACAAGGCGGTGGCGGTAGTGGTCAAGCTGGCGCGATTCGTCATGGTATCACTCGTGCACTTTTGGCGTACAATGAAGAATTGCGCCCCACTTTGCGTGCTGCTGGTTTTGTTACTCGTGATGCTCGTGAAGTTGAGCGTAAGAAAGTTGGTCTTAAAGGCGCACGTCGTAAGCCACAGTTCTCTAAGCGTTAAACAGCAACCCAAATGCTGTGCAAGGTTTTACGCGCTGTTTTTGCGTGAAGCTAAAAAGCCGACCTCTGAGGTCGGCTTTTTTTATGCGAGTGTCAGTTGGGTTTTTGGGTAAATCGGGTAAATCAGTCATTTAGCGCGGTATAAAGCTGGCTTGAATTTGAATCAGGCTTTAAAATCGAGTATCGATTTATTTAATCAATGCAGTAAATGAAATCTATAAGAGTTGGCATTATTGGTGGAACCGGTTATACCGGTGTGGAGCTTTTGCGCCTGTTGGTGAATCACCCTGATGCGGAGCTGGCCTTGATTACGTCCCGTTCTGAAGCTGGCCGTCGAGTTGATGACTTATTCCCCAGCATGCGAGGATTTACTGATTTAGCGTTTTGCGAGCCAGACGAGAGTGATTTCAATGGTTGTGACGTCGTGTTCAGTGCGACCCCAAATGGCATCGCAATGACTCAAGCCAGGGCTTTAATGGAGTTGGGCGTGAAGCTGATTGATTTGGCTGCTGATTTTCGTATCAAAGACGTAGGGTTATGGGAGCAATGGTATGGGATGACTCATGCGGCTCCTGAGTTGATCAAGGATGCGGTGTATGGATTGCCGGAATTAAATCGAGAGCAAATACGAACAGCGAGGATTGTTGCGAACCCTGGATGCTATCCGACTGCAACGACGTTAGGATTTATGCCTCTGATCAAGAATGGTTTAGTAGAGTCGCATGACCTAGTGGCCGACACTAAGTCAGGCGTGACCGGTGCCGGGCGTGGAGCCAGCGTCGCGAGTCTCTACAGTGAGGTGGCTGACAGTTTTAAGGCCTACGGCGTCAATGGGCATCGACATCATCCAGAAATTACTCAAACACTCTCCGAGTTAGGAAGTGCTCAGGTAGGGTTGACCTTTGTGCCTCATTTGACTCCTTTGCTAAGAGGGATTCATGCCACCTTATATTCGAACTTGGTTGACAATAGTCTGCCGTTAGAATCAGTTCAGAGTTTGTTTGAGGATGCTTATAGAGAAGAACCCTTTGTGGATGTTTTGCCATTAGGGTCGCACCCAGATACTCGATCTGTGAAAACATCCAACATGTGTCGTTTAGCCTTGCACAAGGCTGCGGGGTCAGGCAAATTAGTGGTCCTTTCGGTAATCGATAATCTCACGAAAGGCGCTGCCGGTCAGGCGGTTCAGAATATGAACTTAATGTTTGGCTTGGACGAAAGCTTGGCATTGATGAATGCTCCAGTAATGCCCTAACCATGGCGGCTAATTAAAATGATAAGAAAGTCCACTAATGATCTGAGTATCAGGCCTAAAATGTCTACCACGGTCTTGATGTCGCTGGTGGTTGGAGGTTTCTTCTTGATTTTTGCAGGCTTGTATTTCGCGTTTAATCAAGGAGTGGCCAGTGGACACAGTCGCTTGGCTGTTGATCAAGTTAAAATCGATCAGCTTAATGGGGAGTTGGCTCAGGCGAAAACAGATCTAGAAAAGGCCAGAGAAGGGTTGATCTTTGCCCAAAGACAACAGCAAATTCAAGAAGAGGCCTATAAGCAGATCAATAAAGCTTACGCGAACTCTGAACAAAAAAATGCGGTGTTGGGGTCGAGGTTGGATTTCTATCGTAGCATCATTTCACCTGAGGATGGGCAGAGTGGGCCTGCCATTCAAGGCTCTGAACATGTTTACGCTGAGGGTCAGTTAAGCTTCGATATCACGCTAGTGCAGGCGATTAAGCACAAACATCAAGTGCGCGGAAATTTAGTGGTTACTTTGTATGAAAATGACCAACCAACTGGGCGCTGGCCGAGCAGTAGTCCTCGCAGCGTTAGCTACCAATACTTTCAGCAGGTATCGGGAAAAATCAATAAAACAACGTTGACGGATAACGCAAAAATCAAAGTAGAGCTTGTTTTACAAGACGGAGAAAAACTAGAGCGGTGGTTTAATGTAGCTGCAAGTAAAGCAACACAAGGAGTAACGCAATAATGTTTGGTAAGAGTAAACCTAAGAAACCCAATTCAGATGTTGATTTATCAACCGATAAGATAGATAAAAGCCATAAAGAGTTAACAATGAAACGAAATAAAGAAAAAATCAGTAAACCCGTTGAGACAATTGATACCCTAATTGGGTCTGGTTCTGTATTGCAAGGCGATTTAGAGTTTACCGGAGGGCTCCGTGTAGATGGTCATATTAAGGGTCATGTGTCGGCACAGGATAGTAATAATGGCACGTTGGTGTTGAGTGAATCCGGCATCATTGAAGGCGACATTAATGTTCCTCATGTGGTCGTCAATGGAACTGTTAATGGTAATATTTCGTCTAAAGGGCACGTAGAGCTTCAGGCTAATGCGAAGATACAAGGCGACATTCATTATAAGGCTGTTGAAATGGAATTGGGAGCCGTATTGAATGGCAGTTTGGTATCAGATTCGGGAGCACCTGTGTATGATGCAGGAACGTCACCTAAGCCGGTGGCTGAAAAGAAAAAGCTTGAGACCCAGGTTTAAGCCATTATATTAGAGCGTATCAAGCGTTTTATTAAGATAGGCAATTTAAGTTGAGAAGGTGAAGTATGATTGAAATCGAACCAGCAAGTCCTTTGGATTTTACGACAGCCGCAGCCTCAAAGGTTGCAGAGTTAATTTCTGAAGAGGAAAACGACGAGCTTAAATTGCGTGTTTATGTGCAGGGCGGGGGGTGTTCCGGATTTCAGTATGGATTCACATTTGATGAAGACCAGCAAAACGATGATACCGCTGTCGACCGTGATGGCGTACGCTTGCTTGTTGATCCGATGAGTTTTCAATATTTGATCGGTGCCAAGATTGACTATAAAGACGATATTGATGGTGCAAGGTTTATCATCAACAACCCTAATGCGTCGACGACGTGCGGTTGTGGGTCGTCTTTTTCAGCGTAGGGAATTCAGCAAGCCCTGTCCCTGTGTTCTCATTGGGCGGGGTGTTCCGCGAGCCGTCAGAGGTCGCTTATTGTTTTTTCGACCTCTGTCGTCAAAATAGTCGTTAATTGTGATGTAAGCTCACTATCAATGCTGGTTAATTCTGACTGTAATAAAGAGAGTAGCTTGGTTGTACCGTTATCATTGTTTGTAATTAATATCGGTGTGCCGGGGTGTTTGCCTGGCCAATGACCGTCATCCACTGTATGAAATGATAGCCCCTCGGTTTTATTCCAAACGGCGATTTGTTCAGTTTTGTCTTTATCGTACGCTAAGTGGAAGCTATGGAGTTGATTGCTAGAGCGTTTAGTCCAAATAAAAAAGTCCAAGTTGGCGTTAGTGAACCATCTTTTTTTTAGTTCGGGGTTGCTTTGTCTTATTCTGGTTATTTCTCTCACGCTGTTAAACGGTCAGCTTTCTGTTGGGAATGATACTTCACCTAAGACTACCGATGCTCGCGCCCCAGTGACGCTTGGTAGGTTGCTGTCAATGCTGTTTAATCTACAATAACCTAACCAAGCAAAGCCAACAGCTTCTACCCAATCGGCCGGTATCCCTAAGCTGTCAGTGGTGTGTATGACGTGACTTGGCAGTGCCTCCTTGAGATTGTTCATCATTAAAGTGTTGTGGGCACCCCCGCCACACACATAAATCTCCCCAGGCAAGTTCCCTAGCTGTTTTATTTCACCAGCAATACTCAGTACGGTCAATGCGAGTAGCGTGGCCTGTACATCTTGAGGTTGGTAGGATTGAACATCACCCAACCAGGCAAGGTTGAAAAAATCAGGCCCAGTACTTTTCGGGAATCCCGCGCCGAAGTAAGGGTCGGCAATCAAGCGTTCTAATAGCTCTGGAATAACGGTTCCTGATGCGGCCCACTCACCATTTTTATCGTAAGCTTTGCCTTTGGTTTTGTATATCCATTGATCAAGCAGCGTGTTCCCTGGTCCTGAGTCGAAGCCAATGACTGTTTCGCCAAGGTGTGTGATATTGGCGATTCCTCCGATATTTAATAGATAACGATCCTCTCCACCGAACACCGTGGAATGAAAGGCTGGCATCAGAGGGGCTCCTTGTCCGCCGGCCTTTAAATCAGCTTGTCTAAACTGGCCGATGGTGAGAGTGCCGCACAAATCTGCGATAGTTTGAGGGTTGCCAAGCTGAAGGCTATAGCCTGGGTTGGCATTTGGTTCGTGCCGAACTGTTTGGCCGTGGTTAGCGATAGCATTCACATCAGCCAAATCAATCCCTGCTTTATGTGCAAGATTTTTGGCCGCCGTTGCGTAATCATGGGCTAATGATTCATGAAGGTCAGACTCTTCGCAGCTTTCTATCACTTTGCTTAGCGCTGTTTCATTGATTTGTGCTCTCAGGGCATTACTAAACGGCGTGAATGCGGTGGCAATAACCTCGAGTGACGAGACGGAGTCAAATCTAACTAAAGCTGCATCGATCCCATCAGCGCTTGTGCCCGACATCATCCCAATAATGAGTTTATTGCTCATAATTTTCCTGCTGTATTTTACGACCTATATCTTCTTGGTTTCAGTAATGGCCGTTTTCGCTATTAAGTATTCTCTTTTGATAGAGGACAGTTGTTTTGATAACGTTAACGCAACTTTATCGAAGTTGGCCCTTTCTGCTTTGCTAATAGATGACGCCTTCGGTGTCTTATAAGTTAGTGAGTTTCTGTGTACACCATCGACTCTAAATTCGTAATGTAGGTGGGGGCCCGTAGACATTCCGGTGCTCCCGACATAGCCAATGGTCTGCCCTTGTTTGACTCTAACACCACTTCGTATTCCTTTTGCGAATCCGTTCATGTGGGCATAAAGAGTGCTGAATCTTCCAGCGTGCCTTAATACAACGGTTTTTCCGTACCCACCTTTGCGACCAGCTAGAGTGACTTTTCCATCCGCCGTTGCTCTAATTGGTGTTCCTCGAGAAGCCGCGTAATCAACTCCCTTGTGAGCCTTCCATTTTTTAGAAATTGGGTGTTTGCGTTTGCCAAAGCGAGAAGATATTCGACTAAACTCGACAGGGGAACGTAAAAATGTGCCCAGCATGCTTTCGCCGTCCTGGTTGTAGTAGCTCGCGTCGCCATTCGAGTCTTCGAAACGTATGGCGCTGTATGAATGACCTTGAGTTGTAAATTCGGCCGCTAAAATATGGCCGTCGCTCAGCTTCTCACCGTCTTTCTGATGCTCAGTGAATACGATGTGAAAACTATCACCAGCTCGTATATCCTGGACAAAGTCTATGTCCCAGCCAAAGATCTTGACCATTTCCATAATCAAATTGTTGCTCAGCCCTTTATTTTGCGCGGCTAGGTAAAGAGATGAGCTAATTTCAGCGGAAACCGCTTTTTCGACAGTTTGGTATGGGATTGATTTAACAACAGCGTTGGAAACCTCGACACCATCAATCTCAACGACCAGCTCTTCTAATGAGCTTGTTGGATACCTTATTTCTTTTAATGAATTGGTTTCATCGAATAAAAAGTCAATTGTTTTTCCTACTCTGATAGAGGTGAGTTGTTGAGCAATTGGGTGTTGTGAAATGTGGTGAGGTATCGCACTGTCTAGTTTTTCGCGTTTAAATATAATACCTAGCGATTCGCCTTTACGTATCTTGTGAGGTTTACTAACCAATTGCGGCTTTTTAACAATATGTTTAACGGCGCTCACTTCGTTAAAGTTGCTGCTCCCGTCCTTATTATTCTTGGCACTTGAGGTAGAACTGAAGGCTGGGTCGGTGGATACTGATGGTGCCACTTCAGCGCCAGGTTGTTTGGGATACTGATCTACGGCGATTGTTGCGGTGGTTGTGTGAGTTATCCAGCTTCCAAAAACAATCACGAGGCTGCCAAGAAACCAATGCCGTTTGCGTAGTTGGCCACTGTTGTTTGGTAATTTTTTTGAGACTTGATTCAAATGAGAGGTAGCCTCGCTATCTGTCATTGATAACGCTTTTCGATAACTTGCCATAGGTGGTTAGATTGGATAGCCGAGCGTCTGTGCACTCTTAATTGTGATTTAACTCAATTTTGCAATTGTAGCCGAGGTTTGGCAATCGAAACTTGGCAAAAGTAATGCTTATTCATCAAGAAATGCGTCTTTATTGCCATCGATCCTCACTTATGCTCTATAGACTGGTGGCGGCGGTTTACATTTCTAGGTAAAAAACTTTATTATTCGCGGTCAAACTGACATGCATTAATACTCGAGGATTAGATTCCTCGTGCCAGAGATTTTACAGTGACAGATAAGCAATTAAGTAAAGATAAACTCAATCATTCTACCTCGGAAGTTATGCAGCAGTTGCTTCGCGGAGCTGATGAGATCATTCCGCAACACGAGTTAGAAGCGAAGTTATCGACCGGGAAGCCGCTTGAAGTGAAAGCTGGTTTTGACCCGACGGCGCCTGATCTGCATCTGGGACATACTGTTCTAATAAATAAGTTGCGTCAGTTTCAAACTTTGGGTCACAACGTCACATTTTTGATTGGTGATTTTACTGGGCTTATCGGGGATCCCACAGGGAAAAGCGCTACAAGACCCCCGCTTACCGAGTCGGAAATAAAGAAAAACGCCATTACCTATAAAGAGCAAGTTTTCAAAATTCTTGACCCGGATTTGACCACCGTACGTTTTAATTCAGAGTGGATGAGCAAAATGACGTCCGCCGACATGATTCGACTTGCTGCTAAACATACGGTGGCTCGAATGTTGGAGCGTGATGATTTCAATAAAAGATACTCCGCTCAACAGCCTATCGCCATTCATGAATTTTTGTATCCGTTGGTACAGGGATATGATTCCGTTGCCTTGGAGTCTGATATAGAGCTCGGTGGTACCGATCAAAAATTTAATCTATTGGTGGGGCGAGAGCTGCAAAAATCTTACGGGAAGTCCCAGCAGGCTATTTTGACAGTGCCAATCTTGGAAGGGTTAGATGGGGTCCAAAAAATGTCTAAGTCGTTAGGCAATTACATTGGTATTACCGATCGACCTAATGACATGTTTGGTAAACTGATGTCGGTTTCAGATGATCTTATGTGGCGATACTTCGAGTTATTAAGCTTTCGAACCGCTGCTGAGGTCGATGGGTTTGCTAAAGACATAGAGGCTGGAGCGAACCCTCGAGATATTAAGTTTCTTTTATGCGAAGAAATAATCACTCGATTCCACAGTGCTGAAGACGCCATTGATGCTAAACAAGATTTCATTCAGCGTTTTCAAAAGAACGCTATCCCAGACGATATCTTGGATGTCGAAATTAGCCTAGGAGATGGGATGCAGATTGGATTGTTGACCAAGGAGGCAGGTCTATGTTCGAGCTCTTCTGAAGGAATGAGAATGGTGAAGCAAGGTGCGGTTAAAATTAATGGAGAGAAAGTCAACGATCCTCGCGCCCTAATTGAAGAGGGTGAGCCATTTGTACTGCAGGTGGGTAAGCGCAAATTTGCTAAAATTGTGCCTCAGTAATTTGAGGCACAGCGAGTTGTTTTTACGGTTCAAAAACGCGGTAAGAATTGGGCTTCTTGTTGCTCTGTTGGTAGTTCTACCATCGACTGCCATTGCAAAATTGAAGGTGTGCAATCACACGGATTTGGTATTGTTGGTCGCGGTAGGCTATGACGTGCCTTCTGGAGTCGTTGCCACAGAAGGGTGGTGGCGTTTGTATCCTGGCTATTGCCAAATCCCGATAGACCTAAAGATGAATGACGGACGCTATTTTGTGCACGCTCAATCTGATGAAAAGTCGACCATGCCTACGGATTCGTTTGCCTGGGGAGAGCAGCATTCATTGTGTGTTGGTGGGTCGGACTTTAAGGTAGAAGTTGCTGGTGAGTGTCGTGAGGGCACTGAAGTAGCTAAATTTAATGCCTTGCGTAAAAACTGGAATAATACGCAAAAGGTAGATATCTACCACCCGGAGCGGCGATATGCGAACTTGTTTCGAACTAAGGTGGCGGGCGTTCAGCGCCTATTGTCCATCGCTGGCTATCAACTCGGGGTCATAGACGGTGTGGCTGGTGAAAAAACAGTAGAAGCCCTTAACGAGGTGGGAATAGCCAACAGCGTGTTTGGATTCGATTTTGATCGGATTTTTCCGTTATTAGAGCGCAGTGCTCTGAGCGATCGGCAGAGTCAGTAGTTTTACCCGTATTTTTCACCTCTCTCAATGCGCCTTTTTCATTAGGCACGGTGAATTCAGAGAATAGGGTTTCATATCAACTAGAGATGTGTTGGCAAACGATATTCCTGAAAATGATGAGCTTATGTCCGTTAACTTTGAAAACATTTCGCTGAGAAGCCTGATTGAAATAATGGCCGATCACAATGAAGTGAATATTGAGATGGAAAAATTACGAGAGACCTCAATGCTAAGAAAATATCTATCGGCTTTTACGATCTGAGTCCAGAATTGGTTTATGGGGTATTGTTGGATTGTTTTGGCTTATCTTCAGAGCTTATTTAATCGATCTTATGTGGTCGAATCTGTTGCTGCCCCCAATTTTTCTTCACAAGCCTGTTTAGATGATCAGTTTAGATAGTATTTATTGTGATTTCGCGGGAACGTTCATAATGAGTGGCGGAAAGCCGCGATGCCAAATACAATTCGGGTTGAGTTACCTGTTCATAGCAAACCGAGTTTTTAGCCTTGATAAAAAAATATGAGTTTTGGCACCCCAGAGTATTTGAAGCCCCTTTTTATATTTACTTAGGACTTCAGTGCTTATTAAACGGGGTAAGTATTCGTACTCTTGCAAAGGCGAACTATGCGTTAAATCATGGTGAAATTGGTATTGGCTCCAAATATGAGAGTCAATTGGCTTTTGATCAATCCTATTTTTTGCCGACAGAGCTAATCGGCGCTGATCTGAGTATTGATGAAAAGAAAGCGCAAATTTCTGCTTTCACAAAGTCACATGGGTTCCCAGTTATCTTAAAATCTGATGTGGGGTGTGTGGGAAAGGGTATATGTAAATTAAGCAACGAGAGCGACATCGAAGTCAAGGCTCCGCTGCTGCTGGGAAGTTACATCCTGCAGAAATTCACACTTAACCCGTTTGAGTGCGGCGTGTTTTTTATCCGACGAAATGGAAAGCCTAAGATTACCGGTATTAATCGAAAGCACTTTCCTTCTGTGATCGGCAATGGAGTCGATGATGTGCTTACGTTGGCTCGTGCTCATGAGCGATTTACCGATCATTGGTATTCATTTTTACAATCGGTTGATACGTCTCTGGTGTTACCCAAGGGCGAGGAGAAACGATTATCGTTTATAGGGTCTCATACTCTGGGGTGCCGGTTTACCGACGACATGGATTTACTGACTCCGGCTTTACAGCAGAAAATAGTGGATTTTTTTGCCTCACAACCCGGGTTTAATTACGGACGAGCCGACCTGAAATTCGAAAGCGAAGATGCCTTTAAACGGGGTGAGTTCATTGTCATCGAAGTTAATGGAATAGCATCGCTTCCAACGCATATGTTTGATCCTAAATATTCCGTTTGGCAAGCGTATAGAATTTTCTTTGAGCACGCTAAGTACTTGGTCAGTATTGCAAAAGAACACGCCTTAAGACCGATGGAGCTTTTGTCGTATAGAGGCGTGATTAAGAAGGCCAGCGAAAATCAAACACTGTTAAATTTGGTTCACCAACGCCTTATGGGGCGGACCAAGACTTAGTTGCTGCGTTTCACATAACCAATTATTAACGTTCATCTGGAATCAACCTTTTTTAGCATATTGCACATAAGCCTATGAACCCCACTTATCGAATTGTATTTGATTGCCCTGATCAAGTTGGAATTGTTACCCGAGTTGGCGACTTTATTTCACAGCATGGAGGCTGGATATCCGATGCCGTGCATCATTCGGACAGCGATAGCCGTCGTTTTTTCTCCAGGATTGTGGTGAACGCCAATTCTCTAGAGTTTGGTATTGAGGATCTGCGTGATAAATTTTCAGTCATTGCTGAGCAGCTATCGATGAACTGGAAAGTGGTCGATAGTCAAGCACCTAAGCGTGTGGTGGTTATGGTTAGTAAAGGATCTCATTGCTTGACGGACTTATTCGATCGAATGCGCTATAAGGAATTTAATTGTGAAATCGCATGTGTCATCTCTAATCATGAGGACATGCGAGGAGTCACTGAATTTTATGGGTACGATTATCATTGCGTCCCAATCGATAAAGACCATAAACAAGCGGGGTTTACCGAGGTCGAGCGTCTGGTCGAGAACTATGATGCCGACACTATCGTTTTAGCGCGTTATATGCAAATTGTACCGCCAGCACTTTGTGAGAAATACCAGCATCAAATAATAAATATTCATCATAGCTTTCTGCCTTCTTTCATCGGGGCGAAGCCCTATCATCAGGCGCATCAGCGAGGAGTCAAGCTGATTGGTGCTACCTGTCACTATGTGACTCAGCAACTTGATGAAGGGCCAATCATCGAGCAAGGGATTCAGCGCGTGAGTCATTCGCATACGGTAGAGGATCTGGTTCGGCTAGGAAGGGATGTGGAAAAAACAGTATTAGCTAAAGGGCTGAGAGCCCACCTTGAAGACCGCGTTATGGTGCATAAAAATAGCACAGTAGTGTTAGGGTGATTTTCAAGGAAATCACCAATTGAAGAACGCTTGATGAGCAACGGAAACCTAGTGAAATGGTGCGCTTACTCACGAGCTTTGAATAGGCCTTGCTTTATCCAATTTGATTTCCACCCAGTTGGCCCAGCCCATTGGTTTAGTAGGTAGGCTGACAGTTCATTTGAATTCATTGATTTAACTTTGGCAAGACTTTGCGCAGAACATTCCAGAGCACTGGAGATCGAAGCGGTCCGGATGAAATTGTAAAGCAGCGTGTATTGCTCATAGCTAAGTGGTATGAGTTGAGTTTTAAACTCTTTCCTAACCAGTGCAACAAACGAATGTTTGTACGGCGGTAACGTCGGGGAGCCTTTGTCTCTTACTGCGCAATAGAAGTGAGCAACGGGGAATCGTGCTTGATGAATGGCGAGGCAGCGTTGTGGCAGTAAATCATGATCGGGGGCGTCTGACTGAGTCACAAGTCTGGGCTCATCGCCTTTAGCATCAAATAAGCCGAATGCCAAACGTTCGAACTCAGCTAGCTCGACCATAAAGTCAATCCACCTTTCGCGTTGGTCAATTTGTTTGTCTCGGTCAGGCCGGGTGTCATTTAAGTAGTTGGGAAAGCGGCTCCCGAGCTCATAAAGCGTGTAGCTATTGGATGGATGCTCTCGTAGGTACTCCGTGGCGAATTGGTTGAAGATTGCTTCACCTAATGAAAAGCACAGTGCAGGAAATTGATCTCTCATACAGCTGAGGAGTCGAGCGTAGTAACTTCGTTGATAAATACCCAGAGCCGCTATTGCCGAGAGTTGATCCGTATCCGCCAGGTTCTCAGAGATCTGGGTTTGGGTTACTTGTCCTGGGTATATGAGGGCGTTTTGCATCCAGGCTTGTACGTCATTTAATGCTGCGATGGTTTTCGACATTACGAGGCTTCATTTGAAATGCTTTCCATCACATCAGGAAGGATAAAGCTTATGGGCGTTGATATTGGTTCTGAAGAAACAGCGGATTTACGACGCTTGCGTTTCAGCGGTTCCGCACGTTCAGAGTCCTGGTATGACCGTGCTTTATATAGTTCCGCTTCACATTCTGAGAGTGAGGGGATGTTTCCATCCCATTCCAAGCACGTAGCGACGCCTCCGGTTTTTTCCCAGCAACGCCGATACAGATCCCATACTTCATCACGAACGGGCTGATCATGAGTATCAATAATATGAGTTCCACAGTCTTCATGTCCTGCTAAGTGCATTTGCTGAACATACTCGAACGGAAACTGATCTAGATATTCATTCGGATCTGCCCCGTTATTATAGGCAGTTACAAAGACATTGTTTACGTCGAGGAGCAATCGACATCCGGTTTCTTGGACTAGCTGTTTTAAAAACGCTGGTTCATCGAGCGTAGAGTGTTTGAAACTCAGGTAGGTACTTGGGTTCTCTAACACGATCGGTCGTTCAAGAAAATCTTGAATGATCGAGACTCTGTTTGCCACGTGTTTTAGTGTGGTTTCATTGAGCGGTAAAGGAAGCAGGTCGTGACTATTAATACCCATAACCCCCGTCCAACATAAGTGATCGCTGATCCACTTAGGTTGAACGCGTTTGGCTAAGTCTTTCAGCTTGCCAAGGTAGCCAAAATCGATTGGCGCGGTGCTGCCGATAGACATCGAAACGCCGTGGCAAACTATCGGATACCTTTCTGCTATTTGATCTAGGACGTATTTTGACTTACCGCCTGAGTCGAGATAGTTTTCGGAAATTACTTCAAACCAGCTGACGCTGGATTCCCCAGCTAGAATTTGATCGGCATGGCAGTGCCTTAAACCTAGGCCAAGACCTAGGTTGTCCCTTCCCTCGCTAGGATGGCTTATGGATGAGTTATCCACCGCAGCTTCCGGCACCGCTTAAGCCACTGGCTCCGCAAGCCGTTAAACATCCGTTCTCCTTAATCCACTTAAATGACGGGCCGACCGCGACTGACTCGCCGTCAATCTCTTGATAGGCTTCACTAGGAGCGTCATCGAATGATTTGCCTTCGGCCTTCATCCTTTCTTCAAACGCTGCACGAGCCAGTTGCCAAACACTTTCTCCCTCAAGGCCTGTGGCTGTGGCGAACCGTTCTGCATTTATTGGGGTGGCGCATGAGCCGTGTCCTTTACAGGAATTGCCCCCCGGTCGACTTTGCTCTTCTGAAGTACCGTATAAACCACATCCCCCTTGTTGTTTACAGTCGTTCAATGTGTGACACGTATGATTATTGGATGTGTAACACATTCCTTGGCCTGCACATTCATTGGTCTGGAATCTGTCTTGTCCGGCGCACGCGTTAAGACCCATGCAGGCGTGCTTTATTTCGACCGGCACCAACATGCCTAACCCTTTATCGAGCATGTCTATATCCGGTAATTGTTGAATAAGCGCCTTGATATTATTGCTGGTTAGCATAGCCAGTTGTTTATTGAAAACTCCGTTTTTCTTGTCAGGCTCTGTCTCCGCCTTGCCTTCAATATTTTGTATGTAATTTAGGACGTTAGCTTTAGCGCGAATGCCATTGGAAGTGATATCTAGGTTTTCAAAGGTCGGTGCCAGGGCGTAATCTGTCTCTTGGACGCTAACGGTGAGCGTACGCATTCCTTGAATTAGCTTGTCTAGAACCCAAATCATTGCTTTATGTACACCTACGTTAAAGAGCTCAACCTGAGTTTGTCCGCTTACGGTGTAGGTAGCCTCGGTCATTAACAGGATGTACTGATAGACGCCATTGCATAGGTTTGACAGGTCATGATATTCCGTTGGGTATTCGGACGTTGTAGGGTTTTTTGCGAAGTTAAAGCAAATTGACGATAGGTCCCCTGGTGTCCACTGAACCGCTGCGGGAGGTGGCGGCGTTGGGCTGTCAGAAAGGCATTCCGGAACAGCGCCGTAAGGGGTGAGTTCCGACTGGAGAGCGAGAAATTTGTAGTAATGTGATTCTTCAACATTTTCTTGGTCATCAAACGCTGATTCAGTATCTAGGTTTTTATTTGTTGTAAACCCTTCACCTTGGTCGCAAATGGTGGCAATGGCTTGAATGGCAGACGCTTTGTCAAAGACTTTATTCAATTCGACGTCGTTTTGTGAACCATGCTCTGAATCAGGGGCGAGAGCTGTGCCACCATTGTTGTCGTCAATGGGCGTGGCGTAACCTGCATGGCTGTTAGCACTGTTAGGATAGGCCGCGACTTGTGCGGCAGAGCCTGCCTGGACTGGGACTAAGCTGTCGTCAAAGCCTTCTGTTGGGTAAACGGTATCAATGCAGTTTTGTCCATAATAGTCATCGGATATCTGATAATCGGTAGAGCCTCGGGTGAAATCAGCGTCATTGATGAAGCTGGTAGCAATAATGCAGCGTATAAACGAATAAAAGTCTCCAATCGTGTCCCAGTTGTCTTCTTTTAATTCATCGGTCGCTTGCTTTGGGTATTCAATTTCTAAGAACCCCCAAAGTGTGTCGTAGCTCAAACCCGCTAGTGGTATGGCGATCGGCTTGCCGTCTGGACCATTTGGTTTATGGTACGGCAAATTGGTTCCTCCCCCCTCAACGGAATTGAAGTTGGGAGAGCGACCGTAGACTTTGGGTTGTTCGCCCAAGGAAAATAGTATATTTGAAGCCAAGGACATGTGAAGCATTTCTTCAACGGCCACACTCATGATGATGCCTCCCGCTTTGTCGGCGAAAAGGTTTATGGGCGATGGGTTTGCAGCACTA
Source organism: Arenicella sp. 4NH20-0111 (assembly GCF_040366405.1). Lineage (NCBI taxonomy): Bacteria > Pseudomonadati > Pseudomonadota > Gammaproteobacteria > Arenicellales > Arenicellaceae > Arenicella > Arenicella sp. 4NH20-0111. Next base: position 12,989 of record NZ_BAABWF010000007.1, on the reverse strand, counting down.
GGAGATAGGTTTCGTTGTATCGAGTAATAGGTGTATAGGTAGACCGGTAAAGTGGCTAGTTCAATTTCCACCGCTATCTGGAGGCATTCTTTGAGTTTTACGAGCGCTTGCTCGGGCGCATCTGCGTATTTTAATTCTAGTGCAGCTACGGTGAGTAGCTCTTTTTCACTAAGAGACTGTATTGGGTCAAAACTCATCATACTCTCCTTTTGTTTGTCCGTTTGTTGGGCTGAGATTGCGTCGAGCTGCTTGCGTGACACTCGTCGGCTAGCCAATTTATATACTGCAATTTGAGTATGTGTGGCTCAATAACACATTCAGACTAGCGAGGAGTCTGTGACTCGTTAGAGTTTATAGGGAGTGAGATTGATTGTATGCTAACGACGGTGTCATTTTCTACAAGTGGAGCTTTGAGTTAAGTGATCAAGCGAAATACCTATACGGCGGTCGTCGGTGGCGGGTTGTTCTTTGTTTTCTTTTTAGGGTATTACTGCTATTTGGCTGCGAGTTTTCCAAGTGAATTTAATGTTGATAATCACCTGAATGTGTCTGCGACACGTTACTTAGTTGACAACCACACTTTACCAATCGTTGAGGCTGAACAAAGCGATATTTCGTTTAGTAACTTAGGGACAACACGATCCTTACGGCCACCGCTTACTTACATTACGTCAGCGATTATTTATGGTGCCACGGCTTCATTTATCGAAAGCGATGAAACTAAAATGAGGCTTGGGTCGGCCTTTTTAGGCGCAATCACTATTGCGATTATTTTTATTGGCTATTTTGTATTTTTGGAAAGTCTATGGTTGTCCATTCTAGGGGCGTTGTTAATAGGACTGCTGCCTAGATATGTTTTCCTGGCAACGTGTAATAACGATGATATAGGAGCGATTTTTTCTGGCTCTTTGCTGATCTGCTCGATGCTGTGCGTGCATAAAGTTGGCGCAACAAAGCTGGTGATAGGTTTGTTTGCCTTTGCGATTGGGCTGGTCTTGCAAACCAAGTTTACGGCTTGGTTATTGATTCCATGGATTGGGGTGTTTTTGCTTTTGACGTGCTGGTTCCGACGGCCGACTAGCCTTAGGCTGAGCCACTTTGTGACTGCTCTGTCGATGTTCTTCATCGCGGGTGGTTGGTGGCCAGTATTCAATATGGTCAACTACGGTCTAGCAGACCCCACGGCCATGAAGCAGGCTGCATCGATACAAATGAGTATGAATGGAGGCTACGCGACGGATCGTGGTTACTGGTCATTGGGCATTTCCAGTATTGATCTATTGCTAAATAGAGACGATTTTCTGGTGACCTCGTTTCGTTCATTTGTTGGGCACCTGAGCTGGATTGAGCTGGATGTTGGAGATTGGAGTTACTGGTTTTATGGCCTTGTATTTACATTCGCTCTATTGTTCGGCGTTTGGGCGATCTTAGAGAAGAATGGTGGTGAAAGGTTAATTGTGCTGATCGTGATGGCAATGATTATCAGCCAATTTTGTTTCTACCTGCATCATAATCTCGCTCGCGATGTTCAGCCGCAGGCTCGTTACATCTTGCCAATTATTATGGCGTTGGTGGTCCTATTTTTGATGCTATTGAAGCGCGTTCCATCCGATGCCGCCAGACTGTTCGTCGGGTCTTTACGTTTGTCTGGTGTTGAAATGACTGCTTTGCTGATGATGTTGCTTACGGTGATGTGTCATTTTTTGACGATGCGTTTGGCGGTTCTGCCAAGCTATCAGGCACATCCTTATTATATGTCGTTATTAAACAAGCAATCATTCCCTCTCAAAGATCTATTTCAGATTGAGAGGCTGTCAGGAGTTGATGCGTCATTTGATGGTCAGCACATGATGCTTACAAGAAAGGCGCCAGGAGATATTGAAGCTTACTTTGATGATGGTTTGTGCAAGATTCTTCGTTCAAACGCCCGAGTTGATTTGCGGGTTCAATCCCGTATGTCCGGCGACCTCTCGTTTAAGATTTATCGTAAATATCGCGACTCTAAACCTTTGGTTTACTGGCACGAGTTTTCCGGAGGGGATCAGCTTATCAGTATCTTTGTGAAAGCAGATGAGTGCTTAAGTGTTGGCATATCCTTAGGACGGACCACCAATTTCATTAGGATTTTGTCGCTTGAAGTTCAGCCAATCAGGGTTCACGCTTACAGTATGCCAATTTAGTGTTCATTGATGTTTCGTTCATCCTGTGTTAAAAAATGTTAATTACTGCACAATTGTTAGAAATGCAGTGATTTTCGTTTGAGCGTGGGATTGGTGTATGGGTGCTCAAAAAGTCGGTGATATGGATCGTTGTCGACAAGTATTTGAACAACAACGAGGTCTCTAATGAACCGAATAGTTATAAACACGTTGCTGTGCCTAATGTTAGGGTGCACGCTCATACTAACCCCCCAAGTGGCTGTACACGCTCAAAGCTCTGATTTAGGGCTATGTCCGACAGGATACTCTCAAGGCTTGGTGACTACAGGTTTCGTTGACTGTTACCGTGAGTCAAGTCGGCGTAGCGATAGAGATGAAGCGGAACGAGATCGATTGGAACGTGAAGCTATTTGCCTCTCTAACCCAAACTCATCCGTATTCAGTTCCAGGATAATTGGTACGAGTAGCGGTCGTTTTTTTTCGGAAATAACGTGTCGAGTCACAAGAGAGCTGCCAGCTGGAACGACGTTGTGCCCAGATGAATCTGTTGAGGTGTTTCGGGCTTTCGATACGCTTGCTTGTGAGTATTTTGGAAGCGCGTCAACCACGCTCGCTGGCGCGGAGTCAGCAGTGGCAAGTGAGAGTGCAATGTGCGTGAATGATTTTTCTGGTCGCGTATTAAAGTCAGGTGTGCAGATGGAAGTCGCGCAAGGCGACATCGATTATTTCTCGACATTTATGTTGTGTGCAAAAGAGATACCTGCGATGGATGTGTTTGAATGTCCTGTTGGCTTTGATGAGACGGATCGAAGCGACACGTTGCTGGAGTGTGAGTTCGAGAATTTTTCTTATGAAACTTTAGCCGAAGCGCAAAGTGCAAACGCGATAGAGCAACAAATATGCACAGGAATTACAGCTGGACTAGGGGTGGTGGCAAACTCGGTTGTCGAGGCAAGCACGTCTGGAAGTGGCTTTTTCACTAGGCTTGAATGCAACATCAATATCCCCAGCTACGGTTTGTATGAGGATACGTCTGTATTGCGTGCCTGTGACGCAAGTTGTACCGAGGAAGTGGAGCAAGTAAGACCGTGCCTCAATGGCGGGATTGCGGGAGGTCCTGGTTGTCTAGGCGATAATACACAGCAAATAAGCCGACGTTGCAATACAGGTATTGATCGGTCTGGTTTGTGTCCTCTATCAATAGCGCCAGCGTCTATCATTTCTCCGATCTTATTGCTGGACGATGAGGAAGAATCAAAAGAGTAAACGCTAAATAGAAGCTAATCCTTAAGGCGCATTAGGGCCCTCCTAATGCGCTAATCTGCAGAATCTAATTTTGCCTTTGCAGCGCCTTCTTGAGTAGTTTTATCATGCCACACTAAAAAGGTCGCTTTGCATTTGACGGCTGCACGTCTATTAAATTTGAGCAAAACCCTCTATAAATGTTCTCAACTCTTTGCTCCTTAAAAAGCAAACCAGTACACTACGCGCGACTAAATTAACGTTATTTGTGAAAACATGATTTCCACTTCAAATATTACGATGCAGTTTGGTGACAAGCCGCTGTTTGAAAACATTTCTGTGAACTTCAGTGATGGTAACCGTTACGGTTTAATAGGCGCTAATGGAAGCGGCAAATCTACTTTCATGAAGATTCTTCAAGGCGAGCTTGAGCCGACGGCGGGAAGCGTAACGATCACGCCAAATGAGCGAATTGGAAAGCTGAACCAAGATCAATTCGCTTATGAAGAATTTACCGTTATTGATACTGTCATTATGGGGTACAAAGAGCTTTGGGATGTTAAGGTCGAGCGCGATCGAATTTATGGTTTGCCAGAAATGTCTGAGGAAGAGGGTATGAAAGTCGGCGAGCTTGAAATGGAATTTGCCGAAATGGATGGTTACACAGCAGAATCGCGCGCCGGTGAGCTTTTGATGTCGGTTGGAATACCGATAGAACAGCATTTCGGGCCAATGAGTTCGGTGGCGCCAGGCTGGAAGCTCCGAGTTCTCTTAGCTCAAGCACTTTTTTCTGATCCAGATATATTGCTTTTGGATGAGCCCACGAACAACCTGGATATTCACACCATTCGATGGCTAGAAAAGGTTCTTCAAGAGCGTCGAAGCACAATGATTATCATTTCGCACGACAGGCATTTTCTGAACGCTGTCTGCACACACATGGCTGACTTGGATTATGGCGATATTAAGTTGTTTCCTGGGAACTATGATGAGTATATGACGGCAGCCGAAATGGTGCGTGAGCGAATGCAAGCTGAGAATGCAAAAAAGAAAGCACAAATTGCTGAGTTGCAAACCTTCGTTAGCCGGTTTTCTGCCAATGCCTCAAAAGCAAAGCAGGCGACGTCTCGACAGAAACAACTCGACAAAATCAAATTGGATGAGATAAAGCCATCTAGCCGAGTGAACCCCTTTATCAGATTCAAGCAGGATAAAAAGTTGTACCGAAATGCCGTCGAAGTTGAGTCGCTATCAATGGCATTTGATGAGTCATTGTTTAAAAATGAAACGTTTAATGTCGAGGTTGGCGAACGAGTAGCCATAATCGGTCAAAATGGAGCTGGTAAAACGACGTTGTTAAAAAATTTACTTGATGAGCTTGCACCAAATGATGGCACCGTTAAGTGGTCGGAGAATTCTGAAATTGGCTACTACGCGCAAGACCATGAGGCCGAATTTGACGTTGATTTGACAGTGTATGATTGGATGTATCAGTGGCGTAAGGATCAGGAAGATGAGCAGTTTGTTCGAGGCGTTCTAGGGCAGATGCTGTTTTCAAAAAATGACATCAAAAAGTCTGTAAAAGTACTTTCTGGGGGAGAAAAGGGGCGAATGTTGTTTGGGAAAATTATGATGGCAAGGCCTAATGTAATTGTCATGGATGAACCTACAAACCATCTTGACATGGAGTCGATAGAATCGTTGAATTTAGCGTTAGATAACTACGAAGGAACTTTGATCTTTGTGAGTCATGATCGAGAATTCGTGAGTAGCTTGGCAACGAAGGTGTTTGAGATAACGCCCGGGAGAATCGAGAACTTTGACGGCTCTTATGATGAATATTTGGCGTTTAAGGATGCGCAAGCTGTTTAGGGTTTAGTCGGTCCTGATCTTTATGAAAGCATATGAGATAGGAAGGAAGCGAACGGTCGTCTTTTATTTGCATGGCCTTAGAGGGCATGCGTTTGCCCAAATATCTGCCTTGCGGCACATGGTGAAAAATCTGGGGGTCCGTGTGGTTACTATGGAATTACCAGGGCATGGGCGCGATTCTAAGTTGGATAAGTGTATGGTTCCTCATCATGACGAGCTTGTTCAAATGATTGTTGATGAGGTGAAAAGCAGAGCGGGCGATGCTGAGCAAGTGGTGGTGATGGGCTATTCGTTTGGTGGCGCTTTGATGACGCTGGCGGCCCACAAATTAGAACAAGATAGACGCTTTAGGCCGCGCGTGGTTGGGCTGGTTGGAATTAGCACGGCTTTCAGTGTTGCCCATAATGTGCCGAAATGGCAGCTATTGCTGGTGGATATGATCGCTCCGCTTTCGAAGTTTTTGCATATTCGTCTTCCAAGCATGAGTCGCCTGGTTACTATTCGTGAGATGAACGTTAACCTCATCTCACCGGATAAGCACGTGCAGGAATCAATTTTAAATGATAAAAAAGTTTACAAAGGGCGGATACCTCTTTACACCTCAGCTCAAGTGTTTAAAGCTAGCCAGTCAGCCAAAGAGGTAGTCAATGGGCTGAGAGCACCTGTGTTGTTGCTCCATTCCAAAGATGATGCGATAGCCCTTCCTCCTGAACTTGAGGACTTCACTGGTGACGTGCAATTGAAGTTGTTTAAAAATTTGCGTCACAATTGCATTGATGGTTTGATGAAAGAGGCTGTTGTTGCCAGAAAGACAATTACGCAATTTATTGCAGACAAGCTCTAGAAAGGGGCTTTCAATTGTAAAGACAAACCTGATCTTCATTCGATCTGTTGTTAACTTAAGGCACTATTAACGTGATAAAAAATATGAACTCAGATGATATACGTTGCGCAAATGACCTAGCACTTTATAACAAGCTGAAAGACCATCGCGATGTGAAGCGTGTTAATGAGCAAATCGCAAGGCATGAAGCAGAAGGCCCCAGTGGTATACGACGTAATCTATTGGCAACTTCGGTGCGCTTGACCCCTAGTATGGCGCCTGACATTGCCAAGATGGCCGATGAGTGTATTGAAAAATTGGGGGTGAAATTACCACTTGAACTTTATGTTTATTCGAGCCCACAATTTAACGCTGCGTGTTTTAAGCCCGAGAACGACCGTCTGTATGTCATGTTTTCGTCAAGTTTGCTAGAAGGCTTTACATCCCAAGAATTGAAGTTCGTTATGGGTCATGAACTTGGCCATCATGTGTATGATCATCACGCTGTGCCTATTGGCTATTTGCTCCAAGGAAAACAGAGGCCTGATCCCCAGTTAGCTTTGGAGTTGTTTGCTTGGTCGCGATACGCGGAAATCTCTGCGGACAGAGCTGGTGCGCATTGTGCCCAAGACATGGACGCTGTTGCCCGAGCTCTTTTTAAATTGTCTTCAGGTCTAACGTCGAAGGTCGTGGAATTTAGTCTTGATGATTTTGTTGCACAGGTTGATGACATGGCAACAGGGGATCAGTCTCCCGGTCAAGGTGCGCCACGATCGGATTGGTTTTCAACTCACCCCTTTAGTCCATTGCGAGTCAAAGCGTTGAAATTGTTTGAGCGATCCGAACTATATGGTGGCATTGAGAGTAAGGTTGACTTAGAGGTTGGCGTTCAGTCCGTTTTAAGTTTGATGGAACCTAGTTACCTTGAAGCAAAGACTGACACAGCGGAAGCGATGCGACGGCTTCTATTTGCTGGATTGATAGCCGTTGCGGATGCGCATGGTGGCGTCAGCAGTGAAGAGCTAGAAGTGTTTGCTAAGTTTTTCGGTAAATATGCATTTAGTGACAAACTTAATATTCCCAAAATTAAAGAGACAATTGGGCGCCGAGCTTCTGAAGTTGTTGAAAAAGCGAGTGAAACTCAAGCAATGCAGGTGTTGCACGATATGTGCATGATGGCTCAAGCTGACGGCGGTGTTAACCCAAGTGAAAAACATGTATTGGATGAAGTTGCACAACTTTTAAATGTACCAGTTTCATTTATTGATCAAGCTCTCATACCGTTGGAAGAGCTGGACTGATGGTTTAGACAAAAAAACAATATGTAAATTGATATTTGTTATTTTTGCATTTATTTTTTAGTGCCTATACTGAACTATGAAATAGTCGTAAATAGACTGAGATTAGATATAGGTACTGACAAATGAGTGTTGAATCAGCCACAGCAGTAGATGCCTTGGAGCCCTTTACGTTTTATAAAGGAGCAAACTTGGTTGATCTTAATGAGCAGTTTCGGAATGCAAAGCCGAGTGAAATAATGAGTTTCACGATAGAGCATGCCAAAAATCCGGTTATTTTCACCAATTTTCGACCTCTTGCGGTGGCATTTTTACATCTTGTTACGCAGCCCAAGCCTGACATCCCTGTAATTTGGGTGGATCACGGGTTTAATACCCCGGAAACCTACCGGCATATAGAGCGGGTCGTTGAAAGATTGAAGTTAAACCTTAAAGTGTATTCCCCTAAAATGTCTGCGGCGCACTACACGGCTGTTCACGGCCCGATTCCTCAGGTCGACACGCCCGAGCATGATCGGTTCTCTGAGATCGTTAAGCTGGAGCCTTTTAACCGCGCAATGTCAGAAATAAAGCCAGACGTGTGGCTTAATGGCATTCGGCATGATCAAAACGCCCACCGCAAAAATCTAGATGTGTTCACTTTTGGTAGCCATTCAACCGTGAGAGTCGCGCCTATGTTCAATCTTACTGAGTTGGATGTAGAGGAATACATTTATGATCGAGAACTTCCCGACAATAATGACTATTTTGATCCGACGAAAGTGGAAGAGCATCGCGAGTGCGGTCTGATGCTCATGAAGTGATGCTAGGGTTGGCCTGTAGGTTTGCTTTTTAGTGCTTGAAACATGATTGCCGAAATAATGATTGCGCCGCCTATCATGGTTGATTTGCTGGGGCTTTCACCTACGCCTATCCAAACCCAAACGGGACTTAACACTACTTCCAGCATCGCCAGTAGTGTGAGCTGCGCGGCGGGGATGCTTTTCGATCCAATGGTAAGTAAGGTCAGCCCTACACCTAGCTGAAAGACTCCTAAGCCCAAACATATAAGCAGGTCGTGTAAGGTGATGCTGAGTGTGGGTAGGCTCGGCGTTAAGATAACTAATAGAATCGCTGCATGCAGAGCGATGCATGGCAGCATGTCGACGTCCTTTCCCATTCTAAGGGTGACGCTGAACATGCCGTAGCACATTAGCATTGCAAAAGCGTAGACTATGCCTAGGGCCCCGTCAGTCGATATCGCACCATTTATGATAACAAATACCCCTATGAGAGCAATTATGGTCGCAATTATGGTTGTGACCGTCATTTTTTCACGTAAAAGTAGCCATGCGAAGAGACCGGCTATAAGCGGAGTCAAGGAAATAATAAACATAGCATTCGCCACTGATGTGTTCATTACGGCCAATACTACAAAGATGGATGTGCCAACTAAACAAATGCTGCTGTAGATTCCAGTTTTTCCTATCTGAATAAAACTGTTCCAAAAGTTATTTCTTTCTCTGAATGCGATTATCAGAGTCATTGTGATTAGAAGGCCAATGGACCGATAGAACACCACCTGCATTCCAGATGCCGACTCTAGTAAGCGAGACCCAATTCCCAGTGTGCTTAGAAACGCTCCGGCAATAATGACCATGGTTATGGCGCGATTGTAGTTTGACATTATGATTTCTTCGTTAGGCGAGGTTCGCCGTTTCTATTTGTTTTTGCTTCAGGATATGACTGCTGGCCTTGTTTTGCTGTCGTTACTGCTTTGTGTGTTGGTGCTAAGTCATCGAGTGTCGATTGATAATCGTTTATTAATTATTCTATTGCCGAGCTAACTTTTGTTTTAGGTTCTAATTGACTACACTGTCGCCATAATAGGGCAGATTGAAACCTTTCGGAGAAGTAGTACATTATTCTATGAAAAAAGCATTGATTACGGGCATAACAGGTCAAGACGGATCGTATTTGGCGGAGTTTTTACTAGACAAAGGCTACGAGGTGCATGGAATCAAGCGCCGCGCTTCATCTTTCAATACTGATCGCATCGATCATCTTTATGAGGATCCGCACAAGAAAAACCCTAGATTGTTTTTACATTATGGCGACTTGAGTGATACGTCTAATTTAACACGAATAGTAAGAGAGGTTAGACCCGATGAAATATACAATCTTGCTGCTCAAAGCCACGTGGCTGTTTCTTTCGAAGTGCCAGAGTACACAGCAGACGTCGATGCGCTTGGTACATTAAGGCTACTTGAGGCCATTCGGTTTCTGGGGCTTGAGAAACACACTCGTTTTTATCAGGCGGCGACTTCCGAGTTGTATGGTCTGGTGCAGGAGACCCCGCAAAAAGAATCGACTCCTTTTTACCCGCGCTCACCCTACGCGGTAGCGAAACTGTACGCCTACTGGATCACGGTGAATTATCGCGAGTCTTATGGGATGTACGCTTGCAATGGTATTTTATTTAACCATGAGTCTCCCAGACGAGGTGAGACCTTTGTTACTCGAAAAATAACTCGAGCAATTGCTAATATAGCCCACGGGTTGGAATCGTGTCTCTATTTAGGCAATATGGATGCTTTAAGAGATTGGGGGCACGCTAAAGACTACGTTAGGATGCAATGGATGATGCTTCAACAAGATACGGCCGACGATTTTGTTATTGCGACTGGAAATCAAATCTCAGTGAGAGAGTTTGTTGTTCTTGCTGCTAAAAATGTAGGCATAGAATTGGCATTTTCCGGTGAGGGAGTGAATGAAGTCGGTACTGTATCCGCCGTAGATTCAGAGAGCGCGCCGACGGTGAAGGTTGGCGATGAAATAGTCAAAGTGGATCCCAGGTATTTTCGTCCCGCGGAAGTGGAAACATTGTTAGGCGACCCAAGAAAAGCCCAAGAGGTATTGGGTTGGACTCCGGATATTACGGTAGAAGAAATGTGTTCTGAAATGATTCAGAGTGATGTTGCAGCAGCGAAGAAAAATGCACTTCTAAAGGAACATGGGTTTGAGGTTTCGACTACCCATGAGTAGATTGAGTTCGGTAGCAATTAGTCTAAGAGAGTATGAATAAACGAATATTTTTGGCCGGACATAACGGCATGGTGGGCGCCGCGTTACGTAAGGCGTTGGGTGTGGATTCCGAGGTCGAGCTGCTGACGCAAACTAAAGATGAGTTGGATTTAACGTGTCAACGATCGGTCAGAGAATATTTCACTAAGAACGCGATAGATGAGGTTTACCTCGCCGCGGCTAAGGTGGGCGGGATTAACGCAAATAATAGTTATCCAGCTGACTTCATCTACGAAAACCTTATGATTCAGTGTAATGTGATTCATGCCGCGTACGAGGCTGGCATTCAAAGGTTGTTGTTCCTAGGATCGTCATGCATATATCCTAAATTGAGCAATCAACCCATTGCCGAGGAATCTCTTCTTTCGGGTTGGCTAGAGCAAACTAATGAACCATACGCCATCGCTAAAATAGCCGGCATTAAGCTATGTGAATCTTATAACCGTCAGCATAGTGTCGATTATCGATGCGTTATGCCTACAAATCTGTATGGTGAAAACGATAATTTCCATCCTACTAATAGTCACGTGATTCCTGCGATGATTCGGCGCATTCATGAATCTAAACAGCGCGATGATGATGAGGTGACCATTTGGGGTACGGGAACGCCCATGCGCGAATTTTTACACGTCTCGGATATGGCAGCGGCCTGCATTCATGTGATGAACTTGTCGAAGCAAAACTACCGGCTATCAGTTGATGAACGTTGCTCTCATATCAATGTTGGGACGGGGCAAGATTGTACAATTCGTTACCTTGCGGAAACGATTTGCCGCGTGGTCGGCTATCGAGGTACGTTGAGTTTTGATACATCCAAGCCCGATGGTGCCCCCAGAAAGCTATTAAACGTATCAAGACTGTCCGCTCTGGGGTGGTCTTCCACTGTGGGTTTAGAGGAGGGTCTCGTTTTAACGTATCAATGGTTTTTAGAAAACCACACGTCTTTTCGAGGGGCTGACCAATGATTCCTGTCGTTTTATCGGGTGGTGTTGGGTCTCGTTTATGGCCTCTTTCTAGGGGGATGTATCCTAAGCAGCTATTGCCATTGGTCGATGATGGTGTTTCCATGCTTCAGCAGACTGTGTTGAGGGCCCAGGGTATTGACAGTGTGAAAGCTCCAATTATTGTTTGCAATGAAGAGCATCGCTTTATGGTTGGCGAGCAACTGAATCAAGTGGGGGTTGATCAAGCGAGGATTATCCTAGAGCCTGAAGGCCGAAATACAGCGCCTGCGATAGCTCTTGCTGCTTTTGCTGCCGCTATTGATGATCCAGATGAGGTCTTGTTGGTAATGCCCGCTGACCACGTTGTGCTGGATGGGGCCGCATTTAAGCAGGCTGTTGAGAAAGCAATGTTAATTGCCGCTAAGGGAGATCTGGTTACGTTTGGTATTGTTCCGTCATCCCCCGAGACAGGATATGGTTACATTCGGTCTGGTGAGTCAAGCCAAGATGGCGCCTTTACGGTGGCTGATTTTAAGGAAAAGCCAGATCAGGCTACGGCTCAGAGATATTTAGATGAAGGTGGATACTATTGGAATGGCGGTATTTTTGTTTTTACTGCTTCCGCTTATTTGACCGAACTTAAGAAATTTGCGCCCGATGTTTATGAGGCCGCCGAATCGGCGATGGTTGGGCAGAGGGACGACCTTGATTTTATTCGCATTAATGAAGACGCATTTTCAGAATCGCCAAATATCTCCGTAGACTATGCCGTCATGGAGAAAACGTCTAAGGCGAAAGTAATCCCTCTCAATGCGGGGTGGAGTGACGTCGGGTCATGGGCTGCACTTTGGGAGGTGTCTGAAAAGGATTCAAATGGTAATGCGCTCATCGGCGATGTTTTGACGCATGATACGACCAATACTCATATCTATAGCGAAAGCAAATTGGTGTCAGCCGTCGGTGTTGATGATCTAGTTATTGTTGAAACAGCTGACGCCGTCATGGTGGCGAATAAGGGTGATTCTCAGAACGTTAAAGAGATCGTTAAGAAGCTTAAGTCAGAAAATCGAAGTCAGGTAAGCCATCATCGCAAAGTCTATCGGCCATGGGGGTGGTACGATTCGGTTGATAGTGGTGACCGGTTTCAGGTTAAGCGCATTCAGGTCAAGCCTGGCGCGCGATTGTCGGTTCAAATGCATTACCATCGAGCAGAACATTGGGTGGTCGTCAAAGGAACGGCTGAAGTTCTTAATGGTAATGAAACGATTTTGCTTAGAGAGAACGAGTCAACTTTTATTCCTATTGGTACTACCCATGCCCTACGCAATCCAAGTGAGAGTCAGCCGTTGGAAATTATTGAGGTTCAGTCTGGTTCTTATCTTGGCGAGGACGACATTGTTCGCATCGAAGATAACTATGGGCGAGCGGGAAGCACTAAATAGCGAGAGCGTAAAGATGGGCTCGTTGCTTATTGAATGTCTATCGGGTCGATATAGCGATGGGCGTAATTAATCTGACCATCACTCAACTTTTTAATTCGTTTCTCTGTTCTATTGGCATGGAAAGCAGACCTTACAGGTGCGTTTGA
>NZ_BAABWF010000006.1:0-276967 GCF_040366405.1 Arenicella sp. 4NH20-0111 | reverse complement strand
TCAAAGCAGCGGCGCGTTCACGCGTCCGACTGCCTTTGCTTGTTAGCTGTGATTTCTCGCGCCAACCTATACCAATGATTATTAGCAATATTGCCAATTTCTTCATCTGTTGGTAAAACTTGAGGATCTAAGAATTCTGACGCCAAAGGATGATACTTGCCGACACAAAGATCAAATGCCTTTCTTTCAGGGTTTAGCTCGTAGTTGCCCCTATGTATCATTTGGGCGCTGAATATCAATACATCCCCGCGCGCAAGGCCAATTAGTTCAGAATCAGGAAGTGATTCACTGTTCCTGTGACCATCTAATTCAAATCGTACATCTCTCTCCAGCTCAGTATCCCACCGCCTATGCGTACCTGTTACGATTTCAACGCCCGTTTCTTCAATTAATGGAATCCGAATGTGAAGGCTTAACATTTTGCTTTGTTCATCACTTTGCACTGAATCTTCTATAGGGCTGTATTGCATATCTCTATGCCAATACGGAAGGCGCTCGATATTAGAAGGGTTAAAAAACAGCTGCGTATTATGAAAGTGGATATCAGGACCGAACATAGTCTTAACAGTTTCAGTTAATTTTGGAGAGGCAATTAACTCGAAAAACTCTTTTCTTCGATCAGGAGCTTCTAGAAAGTATTCTGGGCTCGTCAGCGAATGCATGTTGACCAGTTTATTATCAAATATTATGGCTTCGTTTTCCGACTGCCATTTTTGATAAATGCGATCAACATGCTCATCTAGCATAGATACCTCTTTATCACTAAAGAATCCTCTAAGGACAGCATATCCATGCTTTTCATACTGATCTATTGGTTTCATCGTAACTCCATTCTTACAGCTAACAGTATGATATACGGGACGGCGTCCCAGATATCATTATTATCAGGAATCCTTGTTTTATTTTATTGTTCATTTCTTCCTTCTATATAAATCATTGTTTATTGATCACTATTTAGTTATATAGCAGTTTTTCTATATTATTAACTAGGAAACCATCCCTGTTTTTTACTTGTATTGAACTGATTTTGAGACATTAACTTCCCTAGAAAGGAAAAAAGCTTAGCCGCCCTTACTTAGCGTCATTTGAGAGGATACATGGTTGTTCATTGATATGACAACCGTACCCGTACGGCCTTTTTAGGGTGGCACTTAATAGATATAGTTTAATTCGCCACCTAAAAATCACCCACGATCCAGACTTCGAAATCCAATGGCTTCAGATAGATGTTCTTTGGTAATCAACGGTTCTTCGGACATATCCGCAATGGTACGTGCTAGCTTTAAGATTCTATGATAGGCACGGGCGGACATATTCAGTATCACAATGCCCGTGATCGGCACCTCGTCCATTTTACTCCATGCAATCGATCGACACTACTTATTACCGCTCTGATCGTAATCTTGAGCCTCATTCAGAAGAAGTTACCTATCTCTCCCAATCTTCATAAACCTATTTGTGCCATGAAAACCCATGCAGCTAATTAGTTGTATAGTAAAAGACCATTATCAAATCATGAAGAGCCTTGAAAGACTCAATCGGAGTCAATATCACAAGCGCAGTCCACACCGCCTGACGCATTCGTGGTTTCACGCACCTCACATACCTCGGCATCAGGGCCGATAGCATCGGCTTCAAATTCACACGCGGCTTGACATGTCGTGGCGCCACTGGCGTTACCGGCTAGTGGGCCACCAACGGTGGTATCCGTCGTGCACATAGCAACCGATGTTTGCGCATGGGCGGGTAATATCACCGCGTTAATAAGAGGTTTGCTCCAGATTGGGGCCAGCAGCGTTGCGGTGGCTAAACCAAGTAATTTTCGCTTTTTGATGTCAGTTTCTATTTCTTTCATTGTTTCGTTCTCTTTTTGATTCGATAGTGTGTCTATTCATCGTCATCTAACAAAAGTAATTGCAGGATGGGAGTAATGGCAGGGGTTCGGTTTTCTACGGCATCGGGTATGCCATTAGCGTTGTTGTCGGTGTCGGCAACTTGGGGATCAGAACCGAATTCGAATTCTTCTATGTTGGTAAAGCCGTCGTTATCTGGGTCGGCATCACGATCAAAAGAGTTTCTTGGATTCAAGCCATTAGCCAATTCATAGTCGTCAGGCAAACCATCGCCGTCGGTGTCTGAATCGCAGGCGTCGCCCACACCGTCGCCTTCAAAGTCGGCTTGGTTAGGGTTTGGGTCATCAGGGCAGTTATCTAACGGGTCAAGAACACCATCGCCATCACGATCAAAATCGTCGTTCTTAATGGTGCCCAACCCTCGCCCGTCGACAATGGCGACACCGAAGCCAGTAGCATTGGATAAATTAACCAACACAGTTTCATCATCTTCAACCATAGCGTCTCCGCTTACCGAAACACTGATTGTTTTCGACAATTCACCGCGACTGAATGTCAGTGTGGTTGTGCTTACGGCCGTGTAATCTTGCCCAGCCTCTGCGGTACCATTTGCCGTTGCATAATCCACGGTCACCGTACCCGCATTCGCTCGCGATAAGCGCACTGTATAACTCAATGTCACGCTACCAGTATTACCCTCATTAACAGGCACTGCGTCACTCACTGAGATGCGAGTACTGTTATCAATTACTGTAATTGTTTGAGTTTCTGTTCCATCGCAAAGGCCTGGTGATTCATACACTATTGTGTAAGTTCCAGGCGGCGTGTTAGATAAGTCGATGGTGCCAGTGGTCGGATTAAGAGACAAATCACCAGCCCCAAATTCCTGAGAAAAATCACCGCCAGCAATGCCTGTTATGCTGGGTGTTGGGTCAGCGTCGGTGGTCAGATAACGTGTCGCCGGATAGCTAAATGACGCATCTTCACGAGGGGTAATCGGTACTGTATGAGCGCCGCACATGCCAGGTGTTACGACACTCCCACCTTCACCGCGTACAAAATACGTAATTGAGGCAAGATTAGCAGGGGGGGTTAGAAGTATTGCGTTACTAACAGTGGAACCAATGAGCGTACCACCGCAACTGTCGTTGTAAACCGCCCACTGAGCTGCGTCATTAAGAGAACCCCTCCAGTTAACCAAAGCGGAGTTCCCAGCACAAATGGTGGGTGGCCCATGTGTCACGTTAGGGATATCAGGCGCACCAGCATCGCGCACCATAATGCTCGCGGTGCCATCAATAAACCCCGCAACCACAGCTCGAATTTCCACCGCTTGATCACCGTCTACCAAGCCATCGTAGATCGCGTTAACCGCAAACGCGTGTGACGTCGTTTGGCCTGCAGGGATGGTGACGGTGGTCGGCACCGTTGCTTCTGACGTGTCGCTGCTGATTAATGTCACCACTAAATCGTTAGAAGTATCTAAGGTCCGCGAGACCGTTGCTGTGGTGGCCGCCAAACCATCGGCTTCGCTGATCGATGCGGCAAGTATGCTGAGCGTTAAATTTGCAGCAGTGCCACTGGTTATGTCTATTTGATCAATAACGGGCGTTAACGCCGGTGACAATGATTGCAACTCGGCACGCCAGCGTAAGTCGTTACCAGTGGTGGGGAAAACAAAGGGGCTGCCGGGTTGAATACTAAACCATTGTGCGCCGCCGTTATTGCTTAGGTAATAGTCAACCGAGGTGTTAATCGGAATCGGCTGGGTTTGGGTGTCACTGAGGGTGGCGCTGCTAATGTTGCTGGTTTGCGTATCCACCCGCACCGAGCGCGCCCTATTGCGTGCGGTGTCAAAACGCGTGTCTCTTCGAAAAAACCTGTTTCGCGCGCCAGTACCCCCTCTATTGTTCCCGACAATCACATCGAGATTACCATCGCCATCCACATCGCCTAAAGCCATGGCCCTTGTAGAATTATCTGGGCTGATGTCTGTTCCAACGACGCCGTTAAACGGGTCGGAGCTGCCGTTATTGAGATACAAGCGGTTTTCTGCTCGATTGTTAGCGGCAATCACATCCAGGTCACCATCGCCATCGATATCGCCCAGAGCAATGGCCACTACCGAACCTCTATCTTGGCTGATGTTCGTTCCAGCAACACCGTTAAATGGGTCTGCAGTACCGTTATTTAAATACAGCCGGCTCTCTTGGGCAGAATTACCTAGGCCAAAACTACCTGCGACGACATCAAGATCGCCATCGCCATCCACGTCTCCTAGCGCAATGGCAAGAGTTTCATAGATATCTGTGCTGATGTTGACTCCAGCGACACCATTAAACGGGGCAGCGCTGCCATCATTTAAATACAACCGGTTAGGTTCTTCTCTCGAACCGCCCACAATAAGATCGAGATCTCCATCGTTGTCCACATCGCCCAGGGCAATCGCACTAGTATTACTGCCTTCTCCTATGATGGCTTCAGCGACACCGTTAAACGGGGCAGCGCTGCCATTATTTAAATACAACCTGCTACGGCCGACATTACCCGTAATCACATCGAGATCGCCATCGCCATCCACATCGCCCACGGCAATGGATAATGTCACATCTCTATCTTCGCCAATGTTCGTTCCAGCGACACCGTTAAACGGGTCAGCAGTACCATTATTTAAATACAGTCGATTGGCTTCCCGCTGAATAGTATCCGAATTACCGGCAATAGCATCCAGATCACCATCGCCATCCACATCGTCTAAGACAATAGAACTCGTGGTATTGCTATCTGTCGTGATATCAACGCCCGTAACATTGTTAAACGGGTTGACGCTGCCGTTATTCAAATACAATCGATTTCGACCTCTATTACCGGCAACCACATCGAGATCTCCATCGCCATCCACATCGCCCACGGCAATAGCACGTGTGTCATTACGATTCTCGCTGATAGTCGGCCTGACGAGCCGGTTAAACGGATCCGCGCTGCCGCTATTTAAAACCAGTCGGTTAGGTTGGCTGCGAAGGTTGCCAGCAATGACATCGAGATTGCCATCACCGTCCACATCAACTAGGGCAATAGCACGGGTGTCGTTACGATCTTCGCTGATAGTTGCAGCGGTAACTCCGTTAAATGGGTCGGCGCTGCCGTTATTTAAATATAAGCGATTAGTTTCACCGACACCATCGGCGTTAGCCAAATCAGCATTACCCACAACCACATCGAGATCACCATCACCATCCATATCGCCCAGTGCAATGGCGCCTGTCTGATTGGCATCTGCCGTGATGTTGCTGCCAGTGACGCCGTTAAACGGGTCAGTAGTACCGTTATTTAAAACCAGTCGGTTGGGTTGGCGTTCATTGCCCGCGATAACATCAAGATCGCCATCACCATCCACATCGCCCAGTGCGATGGCAAGAGTATCATTCACATCTGCCGTGATGTTGGTGCCAGTGACGCCGTTAAACGGGTCAACCGTACCGTTGTTTAAAACCAGCTGGTTAGGTTCGCGCACATTACCCACGATGACATCAAGATCGCCATCACCATCCACATCGCCCAGCGCAATGGCTAAAGTTCTATTTCTATCTGCACTGATGTTCGTGCCGATGACACCATTAAACGGATCAGCCGTACCATTATTTAAAACCAGCCGGTTAGTAATGGCAGCGCCAACTAAATTGCGATCGTTACCCTCAATGACATCAAGGTCGCCATCGCCATCCACATCGCCCAACACAATGGCACGAGTGCCATTGCGCTCCGTCGTAATGTCCATGCCAGTGACGCCGTTAAACGAGTCGGCAGTACCGTTATTTAAATACAATCGGTTAATACCAAAAATATTTCCCGCGATAACATCAAGGTCGCCATCACCATCAATATCACCTAAGGCAATGGATCGTGTCGAATCGTCATCTGTGCTGATATTGGAGCCAGTAACGCCGTTAAACGGGTCGGCGCTGCCATTATTTAAATACAACCGGTTTAGGCCCGAATTACCCGCGACAACATCGAGATCGCCATCACCATCCACATCGCCTACCGCAATGGCTTCTGTAAGATTGCTATCCGTACTTATGTTGACGCTGGTGGCGCCGTTAAACGGGTTGGCGTTGCCGTTATTTAGATACAAGCGGTTAGTATCGCCGGAATTACCGGCAATAACATCCAAGTCGCCATCGCCATCCACATCGCCTAGGGCTATAGCAAGAGTCTCATTAGTATTCGCGCTGATATTCGTACCAGTGACACCATCAAACGGACCGACGCTGCCGTTATTTAAATACAACCGGTTTCGTCCTCGATTGCCCGCAATGACGTCGAGATCGCCATCGCCATCCACATCACTCAGGGCAATGGATTGTGTGGAATTAGTAGCCGAGCCGATGTTGGTGCCTGTGACACCGTCAAACGGTGCGGCGCTGCCGTTATTTAAATACAACCGGTTAATTTCACGGCTGCTGCGGGCATTACCCGCAATGATATCCAGGTCGCCATCACCATCGACATCGCCTAGAGCAATCGCACGAGTCTCATTAGCATCTGCCGTGATATCGGTGCCAGTGACGCCATTAAACGGGTCGGCGCTGCCATTATTCAAATACAATCGGTTAGTATCATCAAAACCGCGGGAATTACCCTCAACGATATCGAGGTCGCCATCGCCGTCCACGTCACCGAGTACAATGGCTTGCGTCCGATTCCTATCCGCGCTGATGTGAGTGCCGGTAACGTCGTTAAACGGGTCGGCACCGCCGTTATTTAAATACAATCGGTTCGTTTCACCGAAGTCACCAAAAATGACATCAAGGTCGCCATCGCCATCCACGTCGCCTAGGGCAATGGCAAAAGTAATATTAGCATCCGCGCTGATATTCGTACCAGTGACACCATCAAACGGGCCAGCACTGCCGTTATTTAAATACAACCGATTAGGCTGGTCCAAATTACCTGTAATCACATCGAGATCGCCGTCGCCGTCCACATCGCCGAGTGTAATGGCAGTAGTGTTATTGATATCCTCACTGATATTCGTGCCCATGACACCACTAAACGGGTCGGCGCTGCCATTATTTAAATACAACCGGTTGTTTGTGTCGGCATTACCCACAACTACATCAAGATAGCCATCGCCATTGACATCACCCAGCGCAATGGCAGCTGTGGCATTGCTATCGCCTGTAATATCGCGGCTGGTGGTGGTGGCCGACTGCAGTGCCCCGAATCGGCGTTGCCATCTCGACAAGGTTAATTGTTCTTGGTCCGTGTCCCAGTTAGCGTTTGTTTGTGCGGTGTCTCGCAGCGCAATATTGGCGAAATTTTCGCTGAACGGCAAACCGGGGGACGAAGCTTGAATAGGGCCGGAGAAGAACACAATGAGAACGGCCATCGCTGGTCTGATAATCTGCAACATAGGTAGGGTGAAATTAGGGCTCAAGATAACTGATCTTATCCACAGTCAAGGATTGTGTAGTCCACCCAAAGTACTAAATTTTGTTATAAAGCTGTCTTTTTAAACGCCTTACTGATAAATATAATTTATTGAAAAGGGTCAGTCTTTCTGTCACAGAGGCCGCGACTCAAAGAAACAGCAATGAAGCACGCCCCACCCACAGTTGACTCATCGTCTGTCTATCAGGCCTATTGCAAAAGCGACATGAACGTATTAATTATTGATGACCACAAAATGTTTTCAGAAGGTTTAGGCCACATTCTGTCCCAACAAAATAAAAACATTCGCATTCATACATCGACCAACATACAGGAATCAATGGCGTTGCTTGGCAATGATGGCCATTACGATGTGATACTGCTGGACCTGACTTTCCCCGACGTGGACGGTTTAGATGTGTTACGCATCTGCTTGGAAAAGAAACCGCAATCCCCAGTACTGATGGTGTCTTCAGAAATGAACGTTGCCAAAATACATCAAGCAAAAAAAATCGGGGCTTCAGGGTTTGTGGCAAAATCAGAAAGTGCCGAAAAAATAAGAGAAGCCATTAGTGTGGTTGTCTCTGGCGAGCCCTATTACCCACGTAATCTAACAAACATTTTCAAGATGCTGCCAAAGAACGTGGCGGTTACCGAATCGCCATTAAGTCGTCGGCAACAAGAGGTAATGGAACTGATCTATAAAGGTTACGATAACAAAACGATTGCAGACCTGTTGTTCATTGGTGTCAGTACGGTTAAAACACACATTAATGCGATCTTTCAAATTCTTGATGTGAGCTCACGGTCGGAGTGCATTAAAAAAGCCAAGGACTCGGGGTTGCTTTAGATTGTGTTGCTACTAATTTTTTCCGCTTAAATAGCGGCTTTTGTTGTAACTAAGTTACCCTTCTTTATTAATTCGCTCTAAGATAAGCGGCATTAGCACCGCTGAGCTTATTGGCTTTTGAACAATGACCACGTTTTTTCTCTGTGCCGGTTTCATCTGATCAAAATTCGCCTCTCCGGTTACAATGATGCTAGGAATATCGGCATTCATGAATTCACAGGTCTTCTCAATCACATCAAAACCAGTCTCTCCATTTTTCAAACGATAATCTGCAACAATCACGTCCAATGAGGGTTTCATATTGGCGAGGTGTTCAATGGCCTCAGACGCTGACTCGGCAGTTATAACATTCATGTCAAAGTTATTTAATACCAGACTGATGGCCTCTCTAACTGGTTTTTCATCATCAACAAATAAAATATTCAGCCTACGCTTAACGTCTATATCTGTTAGCACAGCAGCCGCGTGCATGGTCTCTTGTTGTGGGTTTTCGGTTTGACATCGAAGAGAAAAAGTTGACCCTGAACCCTTTGTAGAATCAAGCTTGATCTCATGATCAAGAAGGTCAGACAAACGTTTAACGATTGATAGACCCAAACCGAGACCAAGGCGATAATCTCGATGACTGTTGTTAAGCTGTTCAAATTCATTAAAAATTTGCTGATGATGATCATTTGAAATACCTATTCCGGTATCGGTAACGGTTATCAAAAGCTGATTTTGATCTTCTATCGCTCCAAGAGTAATGGCGCCCTTTGGTGTGTAGCGAATGGCATTACTTAATAAGTTTCCAATGATGCGACTTATCAAAATTGGATCTGTTTTAATAAAGCCATTAATAGGTTCAATACTAAAATTAAGACCTTTCTTTTGCGCAGCTAGGCTGTATTCCTCCTCTAGAGAAGAATATAGCTCTGGAATTGAGACTGCCTGTAAGTTCACGTTGACTGAACCGGAATCCAGATTAGAGATGTCCAACAACGAATCAAACAGCGTAGACAGGTGATCATGAGAACGAACTAATTTATCCAA
Organism: Arenicella sp. 4NH20-0111; assembly: GCF_040366405.1. Classification (NCBI taxonomy): domain Bacteria; kingdom Pseudomonadati; phylum Pseudomonadota; class Gammaproteobacteria; order Arenicellales; family Arenicellaceae; genus Arenicella; species Arenicella sp. 4NH20-0111. The sequence continues at coordinate 267,799 of NZ_BAABWF010000006.1, read as the reverse complement.
AATATCATTCTGCGAGTCTTTTTCTAAAGTGAACCTTAAGGCATCAAGTAATAAAACGGATGTGTGTAGAGGTTGGCGCAAGTCATGGCTTGCGGTGGCAAGAAATTTGGACTTAGACGTATTTGCTTTTTCAGCTAGCAGCGTTTTCTCTTCAAGCTTTTGAACCAGATCGTCATTTTCGAACCGAAGTTTTATGCTCTCATACGTGGTCTTATGAGAAGCACGCCCGTAAATCGAGATTGCAATAATGAAAAGAATGGTTGTTATCCCTATACCCATTTGAATTTCCTCTCCAACCCAAATCAGCGCGATAACGAGCAGTGACAATGAACTCCATATATAGGCGTAATATCCAGGTAAATAGTTCACGTCAGAGTTAGATGCTCCTAACGCGATGCCTCCTAGCATGAATAACATAAAAAGCTGATATTCCAACTGCTCAGGAAAAAACCAAACCGTGCTCGCCCCCCATAACAATCCAGATATCAAATTCCCTATAAGTAAAAACTGTCTAAATGTATCCGCATTTTCTTCAGTGAGTGATTTCCAGTTGTAATAAAATATAACCAGTCGAGCAATGGGTAATATTAACGCCAGGAATAACCAAATTTCCAAAGATTTTTGATCGACCTCTCCCCAAAGCACAAACGCATAGATAACCGCCAATACGATCACAACAAGCAAGGTAGACGCTACAGATTTATGTAAGAGGCGTAGCTGCTGAATTTCCGTTTTGAGGTGCAACTTGCTATTAGTGATAGTCATCTACTATTTTAGAGTCTTAATTTTAGAATCTATCTTATCAATTCGTGACAGACTAAAGGTGTATTGTATTAATCTAAACGAGAATGAGAGTCGTTCGTCACCGTCTCAATGACGATTTATCCATTGCTTTTCGCCAAATCGAACTTGATTGATTATTACGAATAGTTGGCAACGCCCAGATTAGCGATTCAGTATATATTTCTTGTTTCCTGCTCATAGATACAGTTAACGCCCTTAAAACGGGTGCGCGCTTTCTGCGCGTCCGAGCGTAGCGGCAGTGTTTTACCTTGTTAACTCTTTTTATCGCAAACATCTTGGTTATTAGCTTTTAATAGACGAATAAGTTCTTCATTGTATGCTTTGGCGTAAGCCAATGCATGCGACTCAGTGCTTTTACGATCATTGCATGTTCCCAAGACATCACCACCAACCCATAGAAGTTCCCATTCAAAAGCATCCATGTAGCAAATAAGCATATTTGTATCTATTACTAAACTATCTATACCGGGCCTTTCCGGGCCAATTCCATTTGCGACACCATAAGCTTTGTTTTTACCGTTAGGCTTAAAGCTATTCTTAGCATCTGATTTGGCGTTCTCTACTTTAAATTGGTCTATTACGAACTCAAAGTCACAACTGGACCGTGCTGAGGAACTAAATAATAAGATGAATGCAACGACAATTACTAAGCAGTGATTCATAGAGATATTCATAGAGTTAACGCCTCACTCAGCGGAAAAATGCGAGCGGTAGCGAGTCTTTTTTCCGATGCAGTGACTTGTTATGTGTTTATGTAAGATAAGTATTCATCCTTAACATCAGCGTCAATTATTACACCACGATTACCACCATACAAACGATCGTTTTGATCTTTACGAGGTCCAGAAATCCAATAATGGTCGCCCGACTCTGTTTCAAAATAGTTTGCTTTGTAACCTGACCCTTTTAATGTTTGAAAGCGTAAGCCACGATAGCAATAAGATTTCCCAGATTTAGATAAATATACGCGCCCAATTCTAGCATCACCTTCTAAGCCTTGGCTTTTATCCTCGATATACATAATTTTAGATCGAGATAATTTGTACTCAGAAGGAATCTCATCTTCAGAGTTTAGTTATTCTTCGTATTTATATAAATTTCCAGCCATATTTATTACACAAAACGCCTGTGTATGAGGCATTTTTTATGTAGTGTAGTTTTGGGGTAAAGTGGCGAAGCCACCCCAAAACGAAGCGAAGTAAAAAATGTCCTTATGACACATTTGTTAGAAATTTCTAAAACTCCTTACTAAAGTTGGGCAGCCCAAGCTTCCGGCTAAGTTCGTTAAACCGTACTTCGGTAAATGGCCCTTGCGTAATTTCATCTGGGTTTAGGTACACATTATCCTTTTCTCTTACAATATAAAAATACGAAGGAACTGCGCTTCCTGGCTCCAGCTGCTTTGCGACCACATATTTTTCGTTGGCACCTACAGCTACAACTTTGTGATCCACTCTTCCGTGATACGATCCAGAATCATCGATTTTTATCCCAAGATTAATATTACCGTCTATATAGTAGACTTCATACTCACCGTCTTCCCGCATAGGGCCGCATGCCGACAAAACGAATACAAGAAGTACGCTAGTAAGTAATTTCATGGCCTATTTCTAACAGTATGATATACGGGACGGCGTCCCAGATATCATTATTATCAGGAATCCTTGTTTTATTTTATTGTTCATTTCTTCCTTTTATATAAATCATTGTTTATTGATCACTATTTAGTTATATAGCAGTTTTTCTATATTATTAACTAGGAAACCATCCCTGTTTTTTACTTGTATTGAACTGATTTTGAGACATTAACTTCCCTAGAAAGGAAAAAAGCTTAGCCGCCCTTACTTAGCGTCATTTGAGAGGATACATGCTTGTTCATTGATATGACAAGCGTACCCGTACGGCCTTTTTAGGGTGGCACTTAATAGATATAGTTTATTTCGCAAGCTAAAAATCACCCACGATCCAGACTTCGAAATCCAATGGCTTCGGATAGATGTTCTTTGGTAATCGATGGTTCTCCGGACATATCCGCAATGGTACGTGCTAGCTTTAAGATTCTATGATAGGCACGGGCGGACATATTCAATTTTTCGCATACGACTTCCAGAAATCGCAATAAATCGTCGTTAAGATCACAATGAGTTTCCAGCTCTTTGCTACTGAGCTGGCTGTTCAACTTATTCTGTCGTTTATTTTGTGTACTCCTAGCTTCTACAACTCGCTCTTTGATAGCTTGAGAGGTTTCACTGTTTGAGTCTTTGCTTTGCAGTGTCTTAAGATCGAGCCTGGGAAGGTGTACGTGCATATCTATTCGATCTAACATTGGACCGGATAATTTTGAACGATAGCTCTCAATGCTGATCGCACTGCATTGGCACCTTTCTGTACCGTCTCCCAAAAACCCACATTTGCACGGATTGCAGGCGGCCATGAACATAAAATCCGCTGGGTATGAAACTGACCTGCTGACTCTGGCAATGTTAATATGACCTGTTTCTAATGGTTCTCTTAGCTGCTCTAAAGTCGCTCGTGAAAACTCCGTCAGCTCATCTAAAAACAATACGCCGTTATGAGCTTTTGAAATCTCCCCTGGTGTAGGATTGGACCCTCCGCCAACTAACGCTGCGGAGGAGGATGAATGATGCGGCGACCTAAACGGTCTTTGCCGCCAGGACCGAACATCAAACTCACCAAAAGCTACTGAATGAACTGACGCTGTAACCAGCGCTTCTTCCTGTGTCAAATAAGGCAATATGCCGGGCAAGCGTGATGCCAGCATACTTTTTCCGGTACCGGGAGGGCCTATCAATAAAACACTGTGGCCACCGGTTGCGGCAATTTCAAGCGCGCGCTTAGCATGATGTTGCCCCTTAACGTCCGCAAGGTCTGCGACGCCATGGTCACTGCTGCAAGGCACTTCTTCGCGGGTGCATGGTTGCAGCTTCTGCTGCCCCACCAAGTGGGCACACACGTCGAGAATGTGATTTGCGTGACGTATTGACGTCTGTTCTACTAAACCCGCTTCGGGGGCGTTTGCACTCGGTACGATAAGCTCATTACCGCCCTTTCCACAGGCCATCGCCGTGGGCAAGACCCCACTTACCTTGCGAAGAGCACCGTTGAGTGCCAATTCACCCACAAACTCGAGGCCATCGAGAGATGCATGCGGCAATTGACCAGAGGCCATTAATATTCCTATGGCTATTGGCAAATCAAAGCGGCCACCGGTTTTTGGCAGGTCGGCCGGTGCCAAATTAACGGTTATTCGCTTTGCTGGAAACTCAAACCCTGAATTTAAGATCGCCCCTCGAACACGATCCTTGCTTTCTTTAACCACGGTTTCTGGTAAGCCCACTGTTGAAAACGAGGGCAGCCCGTTGGCAAGGTGTACTTCGACCGTTACCGGTAACGCATCAACCCCAATCAATGCGCGGCTGCGAATCATGGCCAATGATTTTGTATTCTCTATGGGCTCTAAATTAACTGCGTGCATATTACTCTCCTTGTAAAAAGCCTAACCTAATCGTTAAATTTGCCAACGCAAATATAGACGTCGACTTAGCACATCCATTGTGCCGTTTACTCGTCTTTACGTAAGCCCAGCGGAGGGCTCAAGCGCAGACAAGCACATTCAAAAAACTATACCATCAACCGGCAGCCTCTTCAGCCTGAATTTCCTGCGCGACTTCTCGGATTACGTTTCTAAACCATTTGTGTGCAATATTGTGATGAAGCAACGGACTCCAAACCATGTGCAATTCGATACTTGGTATCTCGAATGGCGCCGGTATGATTGCTAAATTGTCAAAGTGATCAACCAGGTGCGTAGATCGAGTGGCAACGGTGGCGACCAGATCTTGCTGCTGCGTAAGTTGAATGGCGGAAATATAGTGCCGTGTATAGACTGATATATTTCGACGCTTTCCCAGCTCATCCAGGGCTATGTCTACCCAGCCTAATTTTTGCACATCATCAGGGTTAACACCGGTGGCAACGCCCATTCCGGTTTTATTAACCCACACGTGATTGGCTTTGAGATACTTATCAAAATTAAAACCTTCGCGCAGCGGGTTGTCTTGCCTCATCACACACGAAAAATCATCTTTCCAGAGAACCGACAAATGCAAAGATTGGGGTAATTGGTCAAATCGATTCATAACCAAATCGACATTACCAAGCTCAATATCTTGAAAAGTAACATCGCTGGGCGTCAGAATGTCCAGCGCGGTATCAGGCGCTTCTACCGCCATTCTTGAACGCACTCTGGGTAACAAAGTGGTTTCCGCGTAATCGCTCGCCATTACTCTGAAGAGACGTCGTGAATTGGTCGGGTCAAATTCAATGGTCGGCTGCACGAATAGCTCAATTTGCGACAACACATTTTGTACTAGTGGCTGAAGCTCTTTTGCTTTATCGGTGGGCATCATGCCATTGGATGTTCTCACCAACAATGGATCATTAAATACCTTGCGCAGTCTTCGCAAACCATTACTCATTGCAGGCTGACTAAGACCCAGGTGTTCCGCCGCTTTAGTGACGTTTCCTTCGCGAAGTAAAACGCTAAAGTAAACAAGTAAATTCAGATCGATATTTGATAGATTCACAATTATTCATCTAATGAATGAGTATTCATGGATCATAACCTATGTTAATTATTGCGCCAACTGTTTGTTTTAGTGATGCCTCTGCCGATCACAAATCAATGACCGCCTGCGAGATACAGAACGCAAAAAAGGCGACTATTGCTAGTCGCCTTTTCAACCACTTCACGAGACTGTCAGTGACACCTTCGTGAGCGTTTAACTCTATAGTCTTTTAAATAACAATTATTTAACAGCTAAGTAAGAGTTATTAGTTAGTAAACTCTGGGTAAGCTTCCATGCCACATTCTGACATATCAACACCTTCGAACTCTTCTTCTTCAGAGACACGCAGTCCCATGATCGTTTTCAGCGCGATCCATACAATTGAGCTGGTTACGAAAACCCAACCAAAGATCGTTAGTGCACCGATTATTTGACCCAAGAAAGATGAATCGCTGTTGGTGACAGGCACAAGTAGAAGACCAATAATACCGACAACACCGTGTACAGAGATTGCGCCAACTGGATCATCTATCTTCAGTTTATCAAGCATCAAAATTGAACCTACAACCGCTGCACCACCAATCGCACCGAACAACGTTGCGATCGCCGGAGTTGGCGTAGAGGGCTCAGCCGTGATAGCAACAAGGCCAGCCAACGCGCCGTTTAACGCCATCGTTAGATCCGCTTTACCAAACAATACTCGAGCTACAAGAAGTGCAGAAATCAATCCGCCTGCTGCTGCTGCGTTGGTGTTCATGAACACAACCGCTACTGAGTTAGCGCTTTCAACCGAAGCTGTTGCTAATACGGATCCACCGTTGAAACCAAACCAGCCCATCCAAAGGATGAATGTGCCTAATGTGGCTAGAGGAAGGTTTGCACCAGGTATTGCACGTGGGCTGCCATCAGCCGCGTATTTACCAGCACGTGGGCCTAGGAATATCACACCAGAAAGCGCAGCAGCTGCACCAGCCATATGAACAATGCCAGAACCGGCGAAGTCAGACCAACCATAATCAGCAAGAGTATAGAGCCCGAACACTGACTCGCCACCCCAAGTCCATCGGCCTTCCATTGGGTAGATAACAGCCGTCATCGCTACCGCAAATGCTAGGAAAGCCCACAATTTCATTCGTTCAGCAACCGCACCAGAAACAATTGACATGGCTGTGGCAACAAACACCACCTGGAAAAAGAAATCGGCAGACGGTGCATAGGTAGCTGGTTCAGCGGCTCCTGCTACGCCATCACCCGTGATACCACTCAATAAAGAGCTTCCCAGCTCAGGGTACATAATGCTGTAACCGCAAACCATATACATGGTGCATGCGATTGCATAAAGCGCCACATTTTTAGTTAATATTTCGGTCGTGTTCTTAGAACGAACTAGGCCTGCTTCTAACATGGCAAAGCCAGCCGCCATCCACATTACTAGTGCGCCGCAAATAAGGAAATAGAACGTGTCGAGGGCGTACGACAATTGAAAAACTTGATTTTCCATGATGTTGTCTCTCTGTTTTAATTTGAATCTGGGTTAAAAACTAAATCGCTTCTTCGCCGGTTTCACCGGTTCGGATACGAATAACTTGATCGAGCTCGACAACAAATATTTTGCCGTCCCCTACTTTGCCGTTATTCGCGGCTTCTGAAATAGCCTCAATCGTCTGATCAAGTAGATCGTTAGCTACGGCCACTTCAATCTTGATCTTTGGCATAAAGTCGACGTTGTATTCAGCACCGCGATACAGTTCTGTATGGCCTTTTTGACGCCCAAAACCTTTAACTTCGGTTACAGTCATACCTTGAATTCCAATGCCAGCTAATGCATCGCGAACGTCATCGATCTTGAATGGTTTAATAATCGCTGTGATTAATTTCATTATTTACCTCGGTTGGTGTTTTGCTTTTGGGTCGGCAAGACTCTCCCCTGACCACATTTTGGGCCAAAGCAATCTGTAAAAAATGTGAGTACAGAGGCGTAAGAATTACGCCTCTGACAAAGTTAACTTAGAATGATTTGCTGACTGAAAATACCGCTCGGTTATCAGCAATATCTACGTCATCTACATCAGTTCCGTAGAAAGTAAGAGCAAGATCTAAACCACCGGCAGAGGTGCTAACACCTGCTGAGTAATCTATGTAGTCATCGCCATCGACCGCAATGCCTTCGTCGTCAGTCTTTGTGTAACCTACGTGTAGATCTAAGCTCCAGTTCTCTGCAAGAGAAAATGAGTAATCGCCGTTTAACACGATGGCGCTTGAATCAGAACCAAAATAGTCAGGTGAATAAACGAGACCTAAAGACGCATCGCCAAAACCCAAGCTTGCAACAAACTCCGAATAGTTAAGACCGTCGGTCTCGCCTGCGTAGTTGAAATAGATGTACGAAAGATCAAGACTTACGCCTTCAGCAAGATCAAATGCGTAACCACCGTATAAATCTAATTCGGTTGACGTGTCTGATCCGAAATCAACATTCGATGCCCATGTTCCAATGTAGAATCCGTTGTCAAAACCATAATCAAAACCACCTTGAATGGCGAGTTCTTCATTGGTTTGCGAGAAACCACGAAACACGTAGTCAGTAGCCAAAGAAACATTTGCTTCAATATCCCCAGCTTGAGCTGATGACGCACCCGCCAAAACTGCCAACGCAACCCCATTTAATACAAATTGCTTCATTTTCATTTTCAATTACCTCTCGTAATTTCTGAATACTCACTTGATGCGTGAGCTCTTTCTAATTGTTAATAGCAAACGGTACTATCAATCCGTCCCCAAACTAAAAGCACAAAGCGTGCCAACTTTTACGCACTGTTTTTAAGCAGTATTGTCGGTTTTATCAGTCATACAGGCACCATGCTAGTGCAAAAGTGGGTATTTAACTAAAATTGGCACCGTTTTCGTGCAATTAGATCAATAGATGCGGCGGTTCAATTGATATGCCAAAAAAAAAGCGGCTCAACTTTGAGCAGCTTCTTCTAACGTGGCCGCAAATCAAATCAATGATTGATCTACGGATTTACATTCTCTTACCGAGTTAGCTTGGCGACAGATCTGCTCGTTAAACTTCGTTTTATCGATTTCGTCCTAATTGCAGCCCTGAAGACCCATCATTCAACTGAGTTTTTCTTCCAACTTAGCAATGATTTTTTCCATTTCATCCACTTTTGCCCGGGTTTTCGATAGAACGGCTTGCTGTACTTCAAGCTCTTCTCGCGTCACAACATCCAAATCCTTGATCACATCTTGAATCGCGGCTTTTACATTGGTTCGCATGTCTTCAGAAATAGAGTCCGGCACGGCCGCTTTCGCAGTCTCCATGACTCTCTGTAACAGATCCGCTGCCATCATCGCTTTATCATTCATCGTGTCTCTCCCGAATTTAAGTGGGCATTAAAAGGTTAGGTGTGTTTCCGACTTGCGTAAGAATCAATCTCTGAATGAAATTGCTTCACCTTCTCAGAGGGCAAGAAGGATCCTGTAAAACTGTTCTTTGCGCATTGCACCAGATCACCTTCAGTCAATTCGAGCGCGGTAGCCAATCTTGTATAGTTATCATTAATATATCCGCCAAAGTAGGAAGGGTCGTCGGAATTTATCGTTGCAAGCAACCCGGCATCAAGCATGCTCTTCATTGGGTGGTCTTGCAGTCTGCTTACAACTCGAAGTTTTAAGTTAGACAATGGACACACAGTCAGCGCAATTTGCTCTTCAGCCAGTCGTTTCACTAACACCTCGGACTCCAAGCTACGATTACCGTGATCAATACGATCAACCTTGAGTATATCGATGGCTTCGTAGACATACTCCGCTGGCCCTTCTTCTCCAGCGTGTGCCACTTTTTTTAAACCAAGTTCGGTTGCCCTAGAAAAAACATTAGCAAACTTTGATGGGGGGTGACCTAGCTCAGACGAATCCAGTCCAACACCGTCAATCATATGAAGAAAGGGCTCAGCGCTTGCTAGCGCGTTGAAGGCGTCTTCTTCACTGAGATGCCTTAGAAAGCACATGATCAATTTGGAACTGATTCCCAACTCATGCCCCACGAACTTTAGGGCGCGGGTCACACCATTGATTACCGTCTCAAACTCAACACCTCTAGAGGTATGGGCCTGCGGATCAAAGAATATTTCAACATGGCGCACAGCGTCACCGGCGACCCTTCGCAGGTAGGCTTCGGTCAGTTCGTAAAAGTCTTGTTCAGTCAACAAAACGTTCATGCCAGTATAATAGATGTCCAGAAAATCTTGGAGGTCTGAGAATTCATACGCCGCTCTAATGTCGGCTACCGATTCATAGGGCAAGGAAACGCCATTTCTACGAGCAAACTCAAACATTTGCTCGGGCTCCAAACTGCCCTCTATATGCAGATGGAGTTCAGCCTTTGGTAGGCCGCTTACAAAGGCTTCTAGTGTACTCAACTAACTTCTCCAACAACGGTTCTTTGCTTACTTATGCATTGCTCAACACCGAATCAATATTGAGCCATTGGTTACGTTGAATTATAGACCAGCCAATCCACAACACGCCAGCTTAACCGGCACCGCTCTTCCGGCTTAATGATCAAGCAGTGAACGGACTTTTTTAAGCCCCCTCACGAATTCATCAGCCCGATAACGGTTTGCATCGTTTAAACTTTCAAACAGCTCATTAACGCCGACAACCACTTCGCGCTTAGTATCAGTCAGTTCGTTTTCAGCATCCAATACTTTGAGAACTGAGTTAATCGCCATTGCTGACTGTTCTGCGGCAGCGTAGTCTCGATGACTTGAGGCTAATCCAACGTCTATCAGCTCAGACAGAATACTCAATCCCTGCTTATTTTTTATGGGGTTTTCGGTCAAACTGAGTCGAATCTCAGCCAAACGGCCTTTCAACTTAGTGGTGGCCTCCAACAATCTGGCATCACTAGGAAGGCTTAAAAATTCGTTTATATCGGCTAACAAGCTTGAAGCCGATTCGGGCATGACAGCGCTTGCAATTTGATAACTCATCATGAGGTAGGCGTCATTATAGCGAAGCGACCCAGCTGGCAACTTAGTCAGAGGGTTTTGAGTCCACGTTATTTTGCTCATTTCTTGATGGCATCCCAAGCAATCCATATGGACAAGCTCAGGAAACAAACCGGACTTAGGAAAGCTCACTACATTTTCCAAAAAGCGCTCCGCCGCCACCACTTGCCCCATGGCCCAGATCTGCAATTCTGTGATTGCGCCCTTTCGCTCTACGTAATCTTGATCAACCAGATAATGCGCTGGCTGGATACTACTGAACGTATTCAGCTCAAAACTAAGCCTAGGATGCCCTGCCCCCATAATTTCATGGGTTATTTTGCGATTAGAATCATTTCCAACATGACACGATACGCACAGCTGCGCTCGTGCGTGCGGGTCCTCGCTGGGATACAGTCCATTTTTCAAGTTTTGCTGGTGATCACCATTGGTGTGCAAATCCAAATAATCCTCTGCCGCTCCATGACAAACTTCACAACCAACCCCGTCGGAAACACGAAACTGTTCCCCTTGTTGTTCGGGCAACACGCTATCGGCATGACACCCCAAACACAATGCAGATTCTTCCGCGCTCTCTACCCCCAAATTCTTAGCAATTCTCTTAGAGTCATCTGACAACAATGTCAAAAAAGCTCTGGCGTGGGGATCGCTCTCATTCCACACCCTAAACTCGTTTCTAAGAATGTTCGAATCCGCAAACCTGACATTGCTGCCATGACATGTACTGGCAGAACAACTTGCTACTCCAAGATGCTTGGCTCCGGTTTGCGCGAAACCCTGTTGGCTATCGAACGTAATAAAAAGTGCGACTAAAAAAAGCAGTGATCCATGTGACAACGTAAAACCCGCATTTACCTTGAGGCTCTGCTTCAATTTCGATAATTTTCGGAACAACAAACAGCTCTGTTTCATTTTGATAAAAACCCGTCTTTCAAACTATTCCTTAGTAAAAACATGTATCGGTTAGTTCTGTACTTTCAGTTCTGTACTATATGCTAAAAACGATAACGATAGACCAAAAACAACAAGCGCTTATCGTCGCGACCAATTTCAAATTCTGAACCCCGCGGACAACTAAGTCAAACAAGAGGCTAAAGTAAAGTTTGAACTAGTCTGTTTGGATTATTAACTTTAATTTAACAAAAGTTTGCATTAGTATGGTCTCAAGGTCAAAAATATGTGAGTGGGTCGTTTTTTATCTGTCTCGAATCAGGGCAAAGATTTTTAGTGAAAAGGCAAAAAATCACACGGTTCAAGAAGGGTATTGATTAGGGTAGCGATCCGTCATGGAATAAAAAAAGAAACTGAATTGCTTAATGGAGCGATTAGATGGAGAAGTTTGAAATAGCTGTTGTAGGCTCAGGTCCAGGCGGAATGAGTGCGGCAGCTCATGCGGCAGAATTAGGTGTCTCTCATATTTTGCTAGAGGCGTCGCCCAAACATTCGAACACAATTCAAAAGTACCAGAAAGGCAAACACGTAATGGATACTCCTAACAGGCTGCCATTGCGTAGCCCGCTGGAATTCAAAGCGGGTACCAGAGAGTACATTTTAGATAAGTGGGTAGATGGACTTACAGAAACCAACACAAACATCCGCTATCGAGCAGAAGTTAAATCCATAGAAGGTAAAAAAGGAGACTTCTTAGTTACGTTAGTTAATGGTGATCAACTCAAAGCAGAACACATCATTCTAGGTATTGGGGTTCAAGGGAATCCGAGAAAGCTCCCCTGCCCTGGCGCTGATTTTGAACACGTACAATATCAACTCGATGACCCAGATGAATATCAGGGAGAACGCATCGCGATCGTTGGCGCGGGTGATGCTGCCATTGAGAACGCGGTCGGACTGGCGGCCAACAACACCGTACACATTATCAATCGAAGGGACGAGTTTGCTCGTGCTAAACAAGGTAATCTTGATTTGATAATGTCGCACATCAGCGATGGTCTTATCGAGTGTCACTACGAATCTAACCCCGCACGCATCGAAGAAAACCCCGATGACGAAAGCCGCTATATTTTTAACCTGAGCACGCCAACTGGCGAAAAGCCGGTTCCGATTGACCGCGTCATCGCGCGCTTGGGTGCAATTCCGCAACGGGGTTTGGTTGAATCCTTTGGCATCGAGTTTCCGAATGACAGTCCGTCGGCTTTACCTGAATTAAGTAACCAGTACGAATCGAATGTTCCCGGGATGTACATCATTGGCGCTCTTGGCGGCTATCCCCTGATCAAGCAAGCGATGAACCAAGGATATGAGGTCGTGGAATATATCAGAGGGAACGACATCGAGCCCGCTGATCACCCCTTGCTAGTTGAAGCATTTGAAGGGTTACCTTACGACAACACCGTTGCTGAAATTTTAGTCTATCTACAGAATGTTTCGCCACTTTACGAAGATATTAACCCACTGGCATTTCGAGAATTTATTCTCGACAGCAGTGTACGCCTCGTGCCGGAGGGTGAGACTCTTTGCGTTCAAGGAGAGTTTACCGACACGTTCTTTGTGGTTGCAGACGGTAACGCCTACGTGAAGCTCCCGGGTGTGGGCGAGTTTCATTTCAATAAGGGAGGCTTCTTCGGCGAACAAAGCTTAATTTCAGGTCGGCGGCGTACCGCCACCGTGTATGCCGGGAAAAACTGTGTGGTAATTGAAACGCCACGTAGAACGATGGTTAAGTTACAAAACTCAGTAGATTCGGTTAAAAGGACACTTGACGGCGCATTCATGCTGCGAGCCATCCATTCTAAATTTACGCCCAATACAGCGCACGCTGAGCTTTCCGAAGTAATAGATAATTCTGAACTCAGACTTTATGACGCAGGCGAAGACATCTATCGTCAAGGCGATGAGGGCGACGAAGTCCATTTAATACGCTTGGGATCAGTCACTACAATAAAAGAAAGCAATAGCCGAGAGATTATTACCTCTTATATGCCTGTTGGACATTACTTTGGTGAAACCGGAGCGCTGGGTGAAGGTAAACGAACGGATACCGCGCGTGCGAATGTGCGAACCGAAACTATCTGTTTGAGCAAGGAGTCGTTTTTAACGCTTCTTGAGAAAGAACAAACAATGCAAAGCGAAGTCCAAGAGCATATGCGCGACCGCTTAACAGTAGAAGCTCGGATGGAGGCTCAACCTAAAGGTGGTGAGCTAATGTCCTTTTTAATGAGTGAAGGCTTAGGCGAAGGAACGGATGTTCTATTAATTGATGAAGCCCTGTGTGTAGGGTGCGACAACTGCGAAAAGGCGTGCGCCGAGTCTCATGACGGGAACTCAAGATTAAATCGTGAGGCTGGCGAATCCTTTGCTGACCTTCATGTGCCAATCGCCTGCAGGCACTGCGAACATCCTCATTGCATGAAAGACTGCCCTCCTGATGCGATTCATCGTGCGTCAGATGGCGAAGTGTATATCGATCAAGAAGCGTGCATTGGATGTGGCAATTGTGTCAGAAACTGTCCTTATGGCGTTATTTCATTGCAGAAGAATCCCGCGCCAAAGCCAAACTTGCTTAATTGGCTGTTGACGGGCAAGGGCCCAGGGCCTGGTGGAAAAGAGTACAGCGGCGACAGCGATGTTAAGAAAGCCGTCAAGTGTGATGCGTGTAAAGATCTTAAAGGAGGCCCAGCGTGCGTGCGCGCGTGCCCAACCGGAGCCGCAAAACGTTTCAATCCGAAAGAGTTCGTTGAGTTAGTGAGTCAGCGATTTGGTTAACGACAACAAATAGAAAATAATCGTGTATCAATCAATCACAAACTACAAAGGCGGCCGCTATTTTTGGGTCGCAACGATATTAAGCTTGGCTTCTGCTTTGGCTTATTACATGCATCAACCGATTAACTCAGCAAACGGGGGCACATGGCTGGGTTATACCTTAGGTACAATCGGCGCACTCTTGATTGTTTGGCTAATGTTGTTGGGAGTCCGCAAACGCAGCTACTCATCAAACATGGGTACTGTACAAGGCTGGACCTCGGCCCACGTGTACTTGGGCACCGCGTTACTGTTAATCGCGACGTTACACTGCGGTCTTCAGTTTGGCAGCAATATTCACACCTTGGCTTACGTCTTGATGGTGATTGTTATCCTGAGTGGCTTCTTTGGGATTTACACTTATATTCGCTACCCTAATCTAATGACAAGCAATCGGTCAGGCGAAACTCTGGACGGGCTTCTAGAGCAGATCCAGAAAATAGACGACCGCTGTATAAAAGACGCTAAGGGCGCAAATTTAAGTGAGCTCATTGAAAGCGCTGTCTTAGGGTGCAGCATCGGTGGTAGCTGGTGGCAACAACTACGTTCGTCTGACACCTCTACCATGCAGCTGCCCGGCGGGCCCAAAGGGAAGAGCGTCGAAAACAAGAATCAAGAACGAATTATTACCGTACTTGCCGAACGGCTTTCACAGACTCAAAATAGCACCGAGTCGGGATTGATCCAGAGCCTTTTGGCTAACTTTGCGGCCAAGCAAACCTTGTTGTCCCGCATTCGAAGAGATGTCCAAATAAGAGGCTTATTGAAAGTGTGGTTATACTTTCATGTGCCGCTTTCGTTTGGCCTTCTAGCCGCACTCAGCGTGCACATAATTGTTGTTTTCTACTACTGGTAGCACGTCATGGCTGATCCAAATAAACCAAGTTCAGAATATAAAGTTTCTCTAGAGCAAACCAGCTTGAGCAAACGCTGGCCTTCTTGGCTGCTGTTTGTGGGCATACTCGCTCTGTTTTTGATCATCCCGTTGATGAGCCTCACGAGTAAAGATCTGGCGACGACATTGAGAAACTCGCCACTGCCCTCTGACAACTCATGGATTTCTGGTGATTTATCTCCTCCACATCAAATACCAGACCTCAATAAAAACTGTGATGCGTGCCATGTTAATGGCTTTGAGGTCGTGCAAGACAACACGTGTCTAAGCTGCCATGCCGCCACAAATCATCATTTTGATATCAATAAACACGATGTCGAAAAGTTGGAAGGCTCACGCTGTGCCAGCTGTCACTTAGAACATGAAAAGCCACTGCAAATTGTCAGGCAGGACGATCAGTTATGCATAAATTGTCACAGCGACATGGCCGAAACTGGCGTAGCGAATACGGATCTGATTGATGTCGATAGTTTCGGCAAAGAACAACGATCGAACCGTAAAAGCCCACACCCTTCTTTCAAAGTTTCCATGTTGGAACCTGAGGGAACTCTAGACCAAACTGCTTGGAAGATAAAACGAGTAGAGCTTGCAAGCAACCCCGTGGAAAAATCAAATCTAGTCTTTCCGCACGACAAACATTTGGTTCCTGAAGGCATCGATGCCCCTGAAGGCCAGAGAGTGTTGCAATGCAATAGTTGTCATTTGAATGATGACGCAGGCAAACTAATGCAACCAATTAATATGGTAAATCATTGCAGTGATTGCCATACCATGGTGTTCGACGAGCAAGCGCCAGATCGAGTCGTGCCGCATGGCGATCCAGACACGGTGATTCTCACCCTGGAAGAATACTATTCGCGCCAATATTTGCTGGCCGAATTAGGCCGAGAGCCGACCCCACAAGAAGTTAAGGAGTTTATGCTTCGTCGCCCCGGAAAAACCGTGGATAGGCGTGTAGAACAAACCCAAAACTTAGCCAGTCCTTGGGGAAAGGCGATGAGCATTGCTGAAGAGATATTCGAGCGAACCACCTGCAAAACGTGCCATGAAATCAGCATTGACGACAGTGGGAAGCACCTTTCAAAATGGCGCGTCAACCCAATACGTTTGACCACGAACTGGATGCCTAAATCTGATTTTGATCATTTTAGTCACAAAACGTTCAACTGCGCTAGCTGTCATAGTGCAACCTCGTCTGATTCAGCAAGTGACGTTCTCATGCCGGACCTACCCAACTGTGAAAGTTGTCATACCGGATCACGAACACACGAAAGTAAACTGCCCACAACCTGCATTGGTTGCCACGACTTTCATTTACCCGAACAGAAACCTTGGGGCGGCCCAACAGAGTCAGCCATGAATAAAATTAACCGTGCGCACGATGCACACCAGAGCACGACGCTAGCGAATTCTCAAACAATTTCGGCGCCGTCTTCTCCGTAGAAAAATAGAAGTGAATCAACAAAAACAAAAAACAAAGTCCTACTGAACAGTAAGATGTATCTAATAAATTTTGTGGAAACATAGTATGAGATCACCCCTATATAAACTTAGCTTAGTGCGTTTCACAACGCTGTCGACATTGATATTAAGCTCTCTGTCTACCAGCTTCGCGCAAGAAGTTTTAACCGAAAATGACGTCCGTCAGATTCTTGGAAGAGCGGTGGCTGAAGCACAAGCTAGAAACAGCCCTGCCACGATTGCTGTTGTCGATCGATCAGGCAATGCACTCGGTCTCTATCAAATGAGTGGCACTCAGCAACAAGTAACGGTTACCTCAGGTAAAGCAACGGTCCAAGGAATGGGGCTCGACGGAGCGACCGTTCCAGCGACGTTCGCGGCGCTTTCTAAAGCCGTTACCGGTAACTATCTTTCAAGTGGCGGAAATTCATTTAGCACACGAGTTGCCAGCCAAATTGTTCAAGAACACTTCAACCCTGGAGAGTTCAATCAACCTGCTGGCCCTCTGTTCGGCGTGCAATTCAGTCAATTGGGTTGTTCGGATTTAATCTCTAAAACCAAGCGTCAAGGGCCCAAATTGTCTCCTTTAGGTTTGTCCGCGGATCCCGGAGGTTTTCCTCTTTATAAAAATGGACAAGTCGTCGGAGGCATCGGTGTTATTGCTGATGGTCTTTACTCTGTTGATACATCTATTTCCGATATTGACAGCGATGTAGATGAATTAATTGCACTGTCCGGAACGCGCGGTTTTGATGCACCTATCGCCCTCAGACAAGTTAGCCTCGACGGTAAAATAGTTCGTTTTTCAGACGCTAAGATCTCGGACCTTAGATCAAACGCGGTCGCGCCTTTAAGTGGCGGTTCATTGATCGGAGGCATTGGCCGCGGCGTTCCCTTTGGCACGCCCCAATCCGGATTTGTGGCCACCGATGAGTTTGGCGTTCCAGCGGTAGTATTAGGCCAACGATTTACACCGCGAGCGGGAACAGATCAAGGAGCGCTAACAGCGAATGAAGTAAGGGTGTTAATTTCTAATGCCTTACGCATTGCTTACAGATCACGAGCTCAAATACGAAACCCCGCTGATTCCGGCGCTCGTGTAACGGTATCGATCGTTGATAGCAATGGTGTCATCCTTGGAATTGCAAGAACAACGGATGCACCGATTTTCGGCACCGACGTTTCATTGCAAAAAGCGCGTACAGCGGCTTTTTTCTCTCGACCAGACGCCGGACAGATTCTAATAAACAGCGGCTTGCATCATTACGTCAATACCGCGAGAGCATTTATTGGCCCCACGGCATTAGCAGACGGCATAGCCTTTTCTGATCGCGCCGGCGGAAACTTGGCTAGGCCTTTCTACCCAGATGGAATTGACACTAATCCCAATGGCCCATTCAGCAAGCCTATCGCAAATTGGAGCCCATTTAATGTCGGCTTACAACTCGACTTGGTGTTCAATGCCATCGTTGGCTTACTAAGTAATGCGCCCCCATCTAATAATTGTACGGGTATTCCAAATCTACCCAATGGTATCCAAATTTTTCCAGGCAGTGTTCCAATCTACCGAGGTAGACAGTTAATTG
This sequence comes from Arenicella sp. 4NH20-0111, assembly GCF_040366405.1. Classification (NCBI taxonomy): domain Bacteria; kingdom Pseudomonadati; phylum Pseudomonadota; class Gammaproteobacteria; order Arenicellales; family Arenicellaceae; genus Arenicella; species Arenicella sp. 4NH20-0111. The sequence goes on along the minus strand of NZ_BAABWF010000006.1, from coordinate 249,687 downwards.
GTGGCATAGGCGTATCAGGGGACGGCGTTGATCAAGATGACATGATTTCGTTCTTAGGCCTGCACAATGCGGGACTTGAACTCGGCGGTGCCATCAATAACGCGGACCCGGCAATACGAGCGGATACGTTGTCACCACAAGGCATTCGGCTGCGATATATAAATTGCCCACAAGCTCCCTTTATTGATTCAACAGAAGCATTTCCTTGTAACGGCAAATAACGCATCAATCCAATAATGTTAAACGTCATAAAAACAAAAAAACGGTTTGATCACCAACGCATAAAACCTATGTTGGTTTCTGCGATTGCCCTTGCTTGTCACGCGTCATTCGCACAATCAAATGAACCTACCGTCTCTGAACATAGCCATAATTCAGCGTTAGGTCAGAGCTATTCTTGGCTTGCCCAGCAGCCCAATGAGCGCTACACAATGCAAATTGGAACTGTTTATGGTCTAACACGGTGTCAGCGACTGACTGATGGTTTTACAAACACAACTGGGCTAAAAGCTTTTTGTTATGAATCCAGCTCCGTAGCGAATCGTTATTTCGCAATTTCGGGCTCCTATTCGACAATGGCTGACGTTAATAATGATGCGTCGCAACGATCAATTACCGACTATTGGGTTAATTCTCTGGACAGGATCAAAGACAGTCGATGTGACTTACAAGGAATCCCTCCTGAGCTAGCTAAGTCATGTGATCTCGAAAGTTCTGCAGATCGATTGGCGACGTCTAGGAACGCAAAACCCATTATTGGGCAACCTGTGTCCGTTTCTTCGCAGTCTAACCCTAAAGACAATCAGTTCCTGCCAGCTCTCGTTGTGCCAGACGCATCGCCCGCAAGCGAAGAAGACAAAGCTCCTAGCAGTGAATCTGTCACCGATTTAAGCAAAGCTGAGTTGTTTGAGGCTCAGGAATGCTCTCAAGCAAATGATACTCCCGTTCGCCAACGTCGACGCCCCGGATACCCAGTGTTGACGTACGAAGCTGAAGATTGCAGACCTAATAGACTCGACGCCCCGCGTCCAATTTTATTGGCAGACCCTGCACCAGTGCCCGATCGTTGGCGTATCGTGGATAGCCTAGGCTACGAAGAGCGTTGGTGGGATCCCTATAACGGAAACAATACACTTAAAGGTGACAAACCAATTTTCGGCAAACCAGGGAAAGACTGGTTCTTCAACCTATCTGCCATTTCCGATACCGTTTATGAACCAAGGAAATTTCCCGTTCCAGTCGGTGCGGCAACCACATCAAACGCGTCACAGTTAGACTTACTCGGTAAAGGCGAACAATACCTGATCAACGAAAATCTCATTGTCGAAACTGTCCTATACCGTGGAGATACGGTATTTAGGCCACCAGATCATGAGTTTCGCCTGATCACTGTCTTTAATATCAATCACACCGTGGTTGATGAACTAGGTCTTTTAAAAGCAGATCCCGCGGAGGGAACAACGCGAACGGAAGGCTTCATCGGCATTCAAGGAGCGTTTTGGGACTATCACATCAGAAATGTATCTGATCGATATGACTTTGACAGTTTCAGAATTGGAATTCAGCCGTTTTCCAGTGACTTTAGAGGTTTTCTTTTCCAAGACAACCAGTTCGGCGTGCGCTTGTTTGGAACTCGTAATAACAATATCTTCCAATATAATCTCGCCTGGTTTCGGCGGATGGAAAAAGAAATAAACAGCGGGCTGAACGACATTGCTGACTCCCTTCGGGACGACGACATTTTCACCGCGAACCTGTTTTGGCAAGATTTCCCTAGCTTAGGCTTTGTTTCTCAGGCGTCGATCACGCACAACAGAAATCGTGAAGCTGAAGACTTTTTCTTCGATGATAATTCGTTCATAGCCAGGCCCAGTTCACTGGGGTTCGAACGAGGTCGTGACTACGATGTCACCTACCTAGGGTTGAGTGGCGATGGTCATTTCGGGCGCAACAATCTAACTTATTCAGCGTACTATGCTTTTGGAGACCAATCCAATGGCGTGTTCACTAACGAAGAAACCGACATCGATGCGTACTTTTTTGCAGCCGAGTTATCGCGTGATTACGACTGGATAAGAGCAAAAGCGTCTTTCCTTCATACTAGCGGTGACGATAACCCGTTTGACAATAAGGAAACGGGGTTTGATGCCATATTTGAAAACCCGCAATTTGCAGGAGGCGATACAGCATTTTTCATTCGCCAAGGTGTCCCATTAATTGGCGGAGGGCGCGTTGCACTCAATGGTCGTAATTCGATCATTCCGTCATTACGGTCATCAAAAGAGCTTGGGCAATCAAACTTTACAAACCCTGGGTTAACGCTTTTTGGTTTAGGCGCTGATTTTGATATTACACCTCAAACCCGCTTATCACTAAACCTTAACCAAATGTGGTTTGAGGATACGTCCAGTTTAGAACTTGCGAGAAACCAAACTAATATTCGTAAGAACATTGGTCAAGATCTCTCAGCAGCCCTTATTTGGCGCCCTTTGGCAACCCAAAATGTCGTTTTCCGCCTATCTGGAGCTGTTTTGAACCCAGGGTCAGGCTTCGTGGATCTTTACGGAGATAAGACACCCTATTCTGTACTTGCCAATTTGATATTGGCTTACTAAAGAAAAATCTAAAATTGTGAAATCAAAAAATATCGAGTTTCAAATGACAAATAGCGTGATACATGAACAAAGCAGAAAGCGACCGGGGTCGCACTCCTTTGCGATTATTCTGGTATCGATGCTTTGCATTGGATGGAGCAATTTAACCTCAGCGGCCGGAGGTGAAGTTCCGGTAGACGTGTCCTACCCTTTTTATCCTCCGGCGCCGAAGTCTCAAACTCAAACCGAAGCAGACTCTAAGTCAATTGGGTGTATGTCGTGCCACACGTCGACGGACAGACATACAATGCATAGCAACCCCGCCGTAATTCTGGGTTGTACGGATTGTCATGGTGGCGACGCAAACGTGACTTGGACGGCCAGCGACACTCAAGATCATCATGTAATCTCGACTGAGGAAAAAGGCAAATCTGATGGGTATGCGAATGAGTCTGGTAAATCAGAGGAAAAAGTAAGCCACCAGCCTGGCCACAACAACAAAGATCATTCTAAAGGCAACAAAGAGTATGACGCTGCGTACAGAGCAGCGATGGACTCAGCTCATGTTACACCGACATTGCCAAAAACATGGCACTACCCTTCCAGCGCTAATCCACCACACTCTTACACGATTCTCAACACGGAAAGCCCAGAATACGTTCGTTTCGTTAACCCTGGCGACTACCGAATTGCTGAAGAATCTTGCGGAGCGTGCCACCTGCCCATCATTCAAGCCGCTAAGCGAAGTCTCATGACCACTGGTGCAATGTTGTGGGGTGGCGCATCGTACAATAACGGAATTCTACCCTACAAAAACTACATATTGGGAGAGGCTTACACACGAGAAGGTGTCGGCGCCGCGATTGAAGGTCCTCCTATGAAGAATCCAGAGCAGCTCGCTAAAGCACATGGCGTTTTACCCTCACTAGCTCCTCTGCCAGCATGGGAAACGGTACGCCCTGGCGATGTATTTAGAGTATTTGAACGTGGCGGACGCAATATCAGTAATTTGTTTCCAGAAACAGGACTGCCCAACGCCTTGGGACAGCTACAAAGATTAGAGGAGCCAGGCAGACCAGATATTCGTCAGTCAAACCGTGGACCCGGAACCGGAGCTCGCATCTCGGTTCCGATTATAAATCTCACGAAAACTCGACTTAACGACCCTATTTCGTGGTTTCTCGGTACCAATGACAATCCGGGTGACTACCGTTCGTCAGGTTGCTCCGGGTGCCATGTGGTCTACGCAAACGACCGAGACCCGAAACATTCTGGCCCATACGCAAAGTTTGGCCACCATGGAGTTACGCAAACCAAAGATCCAACGATTCCTAAAGGAGAGTCAGGGCACCCACTTAAACACGAATTCACACGCGCAATTCCCACATCGCAATGCATGATTTGCCACATGCATCAGCCAAACATGTTCGTTAATACCTATCTTGGGTACACCATGTGGGACTACGAATCTGATGCTCCTCACATGTGGCCTGAAGAGCAACAGTACCCATCGGATTCGAAAATCAGGAAAATCAATGAACGTAACCCCGAAGAAGCCGCTATTCGCGGTAAATGGGGTGATCCCGACTTTCTTTCTAAAGTTTCTGAACTGAATCCAAAACTCAGAGACACTCAATTTGCCGACTATCACGGTCACGGCTGGAATTTTAGAGCGGTCTATAAGCGAGATCGAGACGGCAACCTGCTCGATGCCGAAGGTGGTCAGATACGTGACGATGACCCTGAGAAGTTCGAAAAAGGCGTGCACATGGCTTCCATTCACGCCGACAAGGGCATGCATTGCTCAGATTGTCACTTTTCACAAGACTCACATGGCAATGGACATATCTACGGAGAAGTCGCCAACGCGGTAGAGATAGATTGTGTTGATTGCCATGGAACCGCAAGCAAATACCCAACTTTGACAACGTCTGGTCCGGCTTCGCCAAGTGGTGGCAATAAATTAGCTACCTTAAGAAACCCTGATGGTAAGTTGCGCTTCGAGTGGGTCGATGGAAAACTGATACAACGTTCATTGTTAACTGAAGGCCTAGAATGGGAAGTGTCTTTAGTTAAGGATACGATCAACCCGAGCCACCCACAATACAACCCCAAGGCCTCAAGAGCCAAAACGGTTAGCAGTAATACGGAAGAGCAAACTTGGGGAACAGGCGTTGCTTATCAAGATCGCGCTCATCAAGATGAAGAAATGGAATGTTATTCATGCCATACATCATGGACAACGAGCTGTGCAGGATGCCACCTCCCGATTGAAGCTAACTGGAAAACACCTAAGCACCATTATGAAGGCGGTGAATCACGAAACTTCGCAACGTATAACCCTCAAGTAGCACGCGATCAGATGTTTCAACTGGGGCGACGTGGCGATATAAACGGAGGAAGAATTGCTCCTGTACGATCATCGTCAGGTTTGGTTCTATCATCGACCAACGCAAATCGTGAGAAAATTTACATTCAACAACCCCCCATTGCATCAAGTGGTTTTAGCTCTCAAGCGTTTGCGCCGCATTTTCCGCACACAACGCGATTGACAGAAACCAAAACTTGCACCGATTGCCACCTGTCTGAAGAAAATGACAACAACGCGATCATGGCTCAGCTCCTGTTACAAGGAACTAACTTCGTCAACTTTGTGGGCTACCATGCCTGGGTTGGTGGAGAAAAGAGCATTTCGGCTGTTCAGGTGACGGAGTGGGAAGAACCTCAAGCGGTAATAGGCAGCTACCTGCAAAAGTACGCTTATCCCGACTGGTTTGAAGAACATCAACAACGTAAACAAAAGCTAAAAACAGAGCACAGCCATAAATCTGGAAGAGCCTCCTGTCTACAGTTACGAGGTGAATATCTTTTCGTGGCCGAAGGCAAAAAAGGCTTCAGAGCCTACGATGTCGCCAATATAGCCAATAAAGGTTACAGCCTTAGAATCGTCACGGCGCCGTTCAGTCAAGCAGGTCAAAAAACTAAGGTGAAGACGGATAATGCTACCTGCATGGTCTTACCTACCAATCAGAATATCGCCCCCGAACGAAATCAAGGCGAGTTAATGAGAGAGGTAAACCAGGAACAACCATTCCACCCGATTTACAATTACGCGTTCATAACCGATTCTGAAAGCGGGTTGATACTCGTTGATGTAAATACCCTAGCCGACGGAGAGTTTCGAAATAACAACCTCCATGCAGATGCGGTCTGGAATGAGAACGGCATACTCAATGGGGCTAGACACATAACAATGGGCGGCCATTTTCTTTACGTTGTTGCTGACGCGGGCATGGTCATAATCAATGTGGATGATCCGCTAAAGCCTACGTTAGTTAAAGTCATACCTTTGAATGATGGCAGAGCCAGTGCTCTTCAATTTAGATACCTCTTCGTTACGGACGCCGACGGTCTGAAGGTAATCGATGTGACTCAGGGCCAAGAGCCAGAATTGCTCGAAGAGAATACAATTTCTTTGAGCAATGCACAGCGAATCTACGTTGCTAGAACCTTCGCCTACGTAGCCGCAGGAGAAGAAGGGCTGGCAATCGTGGATGTAAAGCAACCAACTAAGATGAAGCTGGTTCAGAAGTTCACCGCTAACGGTCAAATTAACGACGCTCATGATGTTGTCGTCGGAAGCACCAACGCGAGCTTGTTTGCGTATGTCGCTGACGGTGCCAATGGCCTTAAAGTCATTCAACTCACCTCTCCTGATTCACAACCGAAGTTCTATGGATTTAGCCCTGAACCTAAACCGGAACTCATTGCCTGGAAAAAAACGAAGTCTCCAGCAATTGCGCTGTCCAAAGGCTTAGATCGAGACCGAGGTGTTGATGAAACTGGCGGGCAAATAGCGGTGTTCGGAAGGCTTGGATCAAGGCCATTGAATAAAGCAGAAATGCGGAAAATGTATCAAAACTCCAAGGGTAAAATTTGGACGGTTAGCGATACTCCGAATAATAAGGAACGAGTCGATGCAAAATAGCTTTATACAAAAAGCTCTTATGGCCCTGATGGTTGGGGCACTCTCATTGCAACTTGCGACGGCAAGTGATTCAGAGCAGGTCTTACCTCAATACGATAACAACAAACACATGGGTGTTGCCACCTGTGGTAACGCAATTTGCCATGGCGTTCGAAATTTGAGCGAGCCTAGTAACGTAAGACAAAATGAGTATCACACCTGGCTACTCAATGATCGCCATTCGCAGTCGTATAAGACTCTTATGAATGAGCAATCGAAGCGAATCGCTAAGAATCTAGGTCTCAAGAGCGCGGCAACGGCTGATATATGCTTAGACTGCCATGCAGATAACGTACGCGAAGAAATGCGGGGCGATGAGTTTCATATTACCGATGGCGTAGGGTGTGAAGCTTGCCACGGAGGCTCTGAAAAATGGTTGGCAACGCACACACTGACTCCGTATAGCGCGACACGTAATATCAGCGATGGAATGTATCCATCAGCACCTCTCGCCAATAGAACCGAACTGTGTACCTCATGTCATGTTGGGAATAGTAAAAAGCTTGCCAACCATAATATTATGGGGGCTGGACACCCTAGACTGGGGTTTGAATTAGATACATTCACAGCTCGTCAACCACAACACTATGACGTTGACGCCGATTATTTAGAGCGGAAAAATGCCGATACGCCGATTCGTCGAATGCTGATTGGCGCCGCTTTGCATGCCAGGGCTACCGCCCAAAATCTAACAGGAAGTCTTTTGGATCACCCTCAAGGATTTCCTGAAATAGCGTTGTTTAATTGCCACAGTTGCCATAAACCTTTAGACGACCAAAGGTGGCAGAACCGCCCCACCACGGCTGGACTAAAGCCTGGTTCTATTAGACTGAATGACGGAAGCCTGATCCTATTGGCGGCGGTAAGTGGAGCGATCGACAAAGCTTTTCAAGATAAAATTGTGCGAGCCATCAAGGATTTACACGTCGCATCTAGAAGTTCAATTGCTGAAGTAAAGAGAGCTGCCGATCAAGTAATACAGTTGACCGAACAAGCGGAAACGAAATTCAAACGTCTGACTATTTCGAAAAATAGCAGTCAGCTTATGTTGATAGAGCTTGCGAAATTTGGGGTCAGAGGCGAATACAGAGACTATACCGCTGCAGAGCAAGCATTAATGGCGATGGATGCAATTCACTATCAGTACCCAGGAAATCTTACTCTAGAGTCTATGTTAAATAAGGGGTTTCAACTTACCAAGAGCGACGAGACTTTTGAGCCAAATGATTTTAGAACAATGCTAAGCTCCTTCCTTAAATCTGAGTAAAACAGCAGTGCGTAGCCCGTCTTACGCACCCTCTTTTTAACAATGAATTTCAATCGGAGTAGGCACGTTTTGATAAAGAACATTTGTATTTCCATTTTATCCGCCACTTATCTTTCCATCGGTTCTTTTTCAACCGCCGAATCCATCGCGACCATCGACGAGCAAAGTGCCTTTTTCGCGACATTGCAGTCCTTATGTGGATCTAGATTCGTAGGTGAAATGACCTTCCCTACCGAGGGTCAAGATAGCTTTAAAGACAAGGAATTGGTGGCTGATTTCAAAACCTGTTCGAATGAGGAAATTCGAATACCTTTTTCAGTCGGGGAAGACACTTCTCGCACTTGGATTATTAGAAAAACAGTGGATGGAATAGAATTTAAACACGATCACCGCCATTCAGATGGCACACCCGATGAGGTAACAAACTATGGGGGCAATACGTTGACTGTTGGTGAGGTATTAAAACAGACCTTCCCAGCGGATGCGTTCACCAAACAGCTCATCCCGGCTGCATCTACAAATGTGTGGTCCATGGAATTGTCAAAAGACCTTTCCTCTCTTGTTTACCATTTGGAACGTCATGAAAAGCCTCGTTTCACAGCAGTTTTATACAAGAAAGACCCGGCGCTCTAGCATTACGCGCTCACGTATTTTGAGAGTGTCTAGGTTCAGCGTAAGCGATGAAGATAGGATTTACCCTCGAACTACATGCTATCAGCGGCGGTTGGCTGATCACCACACCGCACCATAGTCAGTGCGTGAGTTTCAACCCCATTGTACGTGGATAGGAATTCTCCACTCACGCTAAAGCCAAAACTTTTATACAGCCGCTGGGCAATAACATTGCTCTTAGCGACACTCAAGCTCACCTCTGACGTGGCGTCGCTTAATGTGTATTCCAAAAGATTAGATGCGAGGCCTTGGTTTCTGTATGCACCTTCAACGTAAAGCCCTCTGATTTCATTCTCAAAACGCGCCAAGAACGCAACGACACGACTCTCCATATCGCCATCTAAATTTGGAGAGAAAGCTTCATGCACGATGATCGCTGATTCATAAAGCTTCGTGAATCTAACAAAATCCTCTCGCAAACGTAATAAGACGAAATTCCTTGAATCAAAACGAAGTTCGTCCAGCTTTGTGGCATTGTAGATCCGTTCAATGGAATCCCAATCAGAGTCTTTTGCGCTTCGAATCAAATTCGTCTACTTTGAGAAAATACGTCGAAAGTCTACGTTCCCATCACCGTCGAGCAACGATCGACGATAGCGTCTCATTCCATCCAACCATGCCTCACGCTCGACTGCTCGATGCTCTACATACCCTTGTACTTCGGAGTGTGGCAATATCAAAAACTTCTCTTGTTCAATTCCCTCGACAATCACTCGTGCGCACTCTTCGGGTGTAATAACACCTGGAAGCTCAGCGGCACGCTCTTCTTCAGTAAGAGAGAGAATGTTCGTATTAACGTATTGTGGACAAACTACGGAAACCTTAATCCCATCATCTGCATGGCTGATTGCTAATGATTCTGCGAAAGATACCGCCGCGTGTTTAGTTGCGGAATAAGCAGCATCTGAGATTTGTTGCAACAGCCCGGCTGCCGAAGCAACATTGACCAAGTAACCTTCACTACGTTCAATCATTTTGGGTAATAGCGCACGAGAAGCGTACACGTGAGCCATAACATGTAACTGCCAGTTCTTTTCCCAAGTGGCATTGCTCGCCGATGCTGCGTGGGAGGGTTCCCCTTCAGCATAACCTGCGTTTGAAAAAAACAAATCAATGGGCCCAAGCTTTTCGGCTTGAGCAACCAAATTGAGAATATCGGCCTCGCTGGTCGCATCACATTCAACGGCAACCGCCTTTAATTCAGCCGCAAACGGCTGAAGAGCCTCTAAGTTAATATCCGACAGGACCAACCTAGCTCCTTTAGCTGAAAACGCTCTCGCTACCGCAGCACCAATCCCATTGGCTGCACCAGTCACCACTACTATCTTATTTTGCAAATTCATCGTTTTTTTCAACAAGTAATCGAGTTGTGATCATGATAGGCGAAGTCTCGCCCAGTTTGTGTCACTTTGATTAACTTCTTCATAAAGAATTTCGCAAACTTACGATTCCTAAAACCCGTCCTTTAGGGATACTCGGAAATTGGGGCTGACATTCCTTTGCCAGCGCCAACGTGATGACCAGCTCAAGCTCATAGAAAGCAAAGAGCTGTGAACCGGTCTAACAATATTGCCATTGAAAATCGGCTACATCACACCGTAGGCCAACATAGCATCAGCGACTTTGATGAAGCCTGCTATGTTTGCACCCTTCACGTAATCCACCTGATCTGTTGTGTCGTGTTGACCAGCACCATACTGTACGCAACTGCTGTGGATACCACTCATAATTTTTCGTAGACGCTCATCCAGCTCATCACGATCCCACGATAAACGCATACTATTTTGAGTCATTTCTAAGCCAGAAACCGCCACACCGCCAGCGTTTGCAGCCTTACTTGGTCCGAACAATACGCCAGCCGCGAGCAGTGCATCAATACCGTCTTTGTAGGTAGGCATATTCGCGCCTTCACAAACGGCTTTAACGTCGTTGGCAATCAAAGATTTTGCGTCATCCAAATTTATTTCATTCTGAGTCGCGCAAGGGAACGCTAGGTCTGCGTTAACTCCCCATGGACGTTGTCCTTCATGAAATTCACAACCAAACTCATCAGCATATTCACTAATTCGTCCGCGACGAGCACCTTTAAGCTCCTTCACAAACGCTAGTTTTTCAGCGTCAATTCCCTCAGGGTCGTAGATAAATCCAGATGAGTCGGACAGCGTAACGACTTTAGCACCAAGCTCCGTGGCTTTTTCACACGTGTATTGCGCAACATTGCCCGATCCAGACACAATGGCAATCTGCCCTTGCATCGATAACTTATGATGGTTAAGCATGTCCTCCATCATATAAACACACCCATAACCAGTGGCTTCGGTCCGTATTTCGCTTCCACCAAACTCGAGGCCTTTGCCGGTAAGAACGCCCACAAATTCATTTTTTAAGCGTTTATATTGGCCAAACATGTAACTTACTTCACGCGCACCTACGCCGATATCACCGGCAGGCACGTCCGTATTCGGACCAATATGTCGAACAAGTTCGGTCATGAATGCCTGACAAAAATTCATCACCTCTCGATCGGACTTTCCGCGAGGGTTAAAATCAGACCCGCCTTTGCCACCGCCCATCGGTAACCCAGTTAAACTGTTCTTAAAAGTCTGCTCAAACGCTAAAAACTTCAAAATACTTGCGTTGACACTTTTGTGGAAACGAATCCCGCCTTTATACGGGCCAATCGCGTTATTACATTGAACTCGATACCCTCGATTTACCCTCACGTTACCGCCATCGTCTTCCCAAGCGACACGGAAGCTAATCATTCTATCAGGCTCACTCATGCGTTCTAATATTTGCGCTTTCTGATATCGTGGTTTATCGGCAATGAAAGGCAAAATAGTCGCTGCGACCTCTTCTACCGCTTGATGAAACTCAGTTTCACCTGGATTGCGGCGAACAAGCCCTTTCATAAATTCACTTAATTGTTCATTTGACTCACTAGACATATCCCTTGGACCTCATATGTTGTTTAATTTTTTAGTCGTCACTGACTGCGTTTATTCTTCTTACGTTAAGCACCAATAGTTACCTTCTAAATCCTTCTTCTTGCGACACCGAAGTGACGATTAGACTGAATACATTTAGGCCATTCCAGTGCCAGTAATTCATGGTCAGTCTTCTTTTATTTTTAACCCGAACATCCTCTTAATGACGGTCGTCGTCAGATCAAATCAAGCTCGTATTCTTCTTAGTTCGAAAGCTTAGATGGCTCCTCAGCCCTTACCTTATTATTATTGACTTAGTCACTCCTTCACCCGTATAAGCCAAACTTAAAGCGAAAACTTTAACCTGACTCACTATGCAAAAACGCTAACGGACTAAGCTTACTCAAAAATCACACATTTGTAAGAAAAAATCAATTGATTTGAGACAATGAGCTTGATTCGACATGCCTATTTCACCTATTTTAGATACTGGGATTTTTGCTCAGCTGGATCGAGCATTCCTAAAGGCTATTACAGAGAAAAATAATGGTCCAAAGCGCACGCTAATATCTAAATGAGAGCAGCGTGCTACCAAAAATACGGGTCGAAAAGATAGGGTATAAAACAGAAAGGCTTAGTTAATTCAATAAGCCCACAATCTTTATTAAATTTCATGGCTATGCCGGTGGTATGCGGCAACGCACGGTTAAGTTTTATCCCTAACGCGATAATTCCTGTCAGCTCATGATTGCAATATAAGTTGTGCACCACCGATCCTATTACGAGTCAAACGGAACTAACTGGAGATACGAGGATGAAAACATCTGATTTGTTTGTTAAAGCATTAGAGAATGAAGGCGTCGAATATATATATGGGATACCCGGAGAAGAGAACTTGGACTTTTTAGATTCTCTTCGAGGATCTTCGATTAAATTGATTTTGACTCGACATGAGCAAGCTGCGGGATTTATGGCCGCCACCTACGGCCGACTGACCGGTAAGCCTGGTGTGTGTTTATCGACCCTAGGCCCTGGTGCCACCAACTTCGTGACATCAGCAGCCTACGCTCAACTGGGCGCAATGCCAATGGTGATGCTCGCTGGACAAAAACCCATACGTAAGAGCAAGCAAGGGCGCTTTCAAATCGTTGACGTGGTCGGCCTTATGAAACCGATCACCAAATACTCGGAACAAATTGTCGATGGCAATAACGTGCCTTCAATGACCCGCGAGGCATTCAGACTGGCAATGGAAGAACGGCCAGGGGCTGCCTATTTAGAGCTGCCGGAAGACATTGCTGAGGAAGACACAGATGCGACCGTGTTTGACGTTGTAGGCCATAGACGCCCAAGCCCCGACGTTAAATCCGTAGATGCCGCCGTGGAAATGATCCAGAATGCAAAAATGCCATTGTTGCTCATTGGCGCAGGCGCCAACCGTAAAATGGCAGGTAAGGCACTCACACGTTTTGTGGATAAAACCGGCATCTACTTCTTTAACACTCAACTTGGTAAAGGTGTTATTGATGAACGTCACGATAAGTACATCGGCACGGCGGCTCTGTCAGCTGACGATTACCTTCATTGCGCGATCGAACGAGCGGACCTGATAATTAACGTCGGGCATGACGTGATCGAAAAACCGCCCTTCTTCATGGAAAAAGGTGGCAAAAAAGTGATCCACTTAAACTTTTTTCCAGGGCAAATGGATGATGTTTACTTTCCTCAACTTAATGTTGTTGGCGATATTTCTGCGTCTATTTGGGATATTACAGACAAGCTTTCTATGCCTGAGGACCGCGACTACAGCTATTTTCAACGGGTACGTGATGAAGTGGAAAGCCATATAACTAAGTACTTTGAAGACGAGCGTTTTCCAATGTTACCTCAACGCTTAGTGGCAACTCTGAGAGACAAACTTTCTGATGAAGACATAGTCACGCTTGATAACGGAGTCTATAAAATTTGGTTTGCGCGAAACTACAAGTGCTACCAACCAAACACGCTATTGCTCGATAACGCCTTAGCAACGATGGGAGCTGGTTTACCATCAGCAATGGCCGCCAAGCAGATTCACCCTGACCGAAAGGTAGTGTCGATCAATGGGGATGGTGGTTTCTTGATGAACTCTCAAGAAATCGAAACCGCGGTACGCATGAAACTTGATCTTGTGGTTATCATTCTTAATGACAGCGCCTACGGAATGATAAAATGGAAACAAGAAGGCGTTGGGTTTGAAAACTTTGGCTTAGATTTCAAAAACCCGGACTTCATTCAATACGCCGAAAGCTTTGGTGCCATCGGTCATCGACCAACGTCATCAGAAGACTTTAACCAAATTCTAGACACAGCCTTAAACTCACCAGGCGTACACCTAATCGACTTACCTGTGGACTACTCTCTTAACCATTCTATTTTGAATGTGCTAATTAAAGAAAGTGCGTGCATCATCTAGGGATACTGAGGAGCAATTCTATGACTGACATTGACGTTTTTAACCCGTTTGATCAGAGCTTACTTAAGTCTATTCCGCAAAGCAGTGACCGAGAGGTCACTGTCGCCATGGACAAAGCATGTGACTTATTTAACGATCGCCGCCGCTGGCTTCCAGCGTATGAAAGAATCGAAATTTTAGAGCGTGTGGTCACGATCATGAGCTCCCAAATAGAAGAGCTTACAGCGCTGGCTGCGTCCGAGGGAGGCAAACCCTACATTGACTCAAAAGTTGAAATTCTTCGCGCTATCAATGGAGTTAAATTGGCCATTGAGCATATCCCTGCGATTAAGGGCGAAGAGATTCCAATGGGGCACACAGCTTCATCTGCAAACCGAATCGCGTTCACGCGCCGCGAGCCCATTGGGCCCGTTGTATCAGTCAGTGCCTTTAACCACCCCTTAAATTTGATCGTTCATCAGACCATTCCCGCGTTGGCAGTGGGTTGTCCTGTTGTGATTAAGCCGGCGGCACTGACCCCTCTCTCCTGCTTCAGGCTAATCGAAATACTCCACGAAGCTGGGTTGCCGGACGGTTGGTGCACGGCGGTCTTGCCTTCACGTCAAGTCGCAGAGCAACTCGTCTGCGATTCCAGAACTAACTTCTTTTCTTTTATTGGTTCTGCCAAAGTTGGCTGGATGCTGCAAAGTAAACTATCACCCGGTACTCGTTCAGCACTAGAGCACGGTGGCGCAGCTCCGGTCATAGTAGATGCGTCAATGTTTGAGGAATCGGCATCAAGTAAGCTTGACGACATGATCGCGAGCCTTTGTAAAGGAGGGTTTTATCATGCGGGACAAGTCTGCGTATCCGTTCAACGGGTTTACGCACCCGCTGAAAATTGCGAATTACTCGCCGAACGAATCGCGCAAGCGGCAAACGCACTTGTGGTCGGTGACCAGCTAAAGCACGATACCGAAGTCGGTCCTCTGATTACGCCGAAGGAGGTTAACCGGGTCGCCGATTGGGTCGATTCCGCACGCGCCAGTGGTGCAAAAGTAGTATCGGGTGGTGAAAAAATAAGTGACACCTGCTACACCCCAACTGTACTGTTGAATCCCGCTGAAGAAAGTGAAGTATCTCAATTAGAGATTTTCGGACCAGTGGTTTGTGTTTATGGATACAGCAATAAGGAAGACGCCTTGAGTAGAGCCAATGGCTTACCATTTGCATTTCAAGCCTCAATATTTACGCAGCGCTTAGATGATGCTTTAGACACTTCTCAAAAACTCAATGCCACGGCGGTAATGGTTAATGACCACACCGCATTTAGAGTCGACTGGATGCCGTTTGGAGGGCGAGACGCGTCGGGTATAGGAATGGGGGGCATCCCATATTCAATGCACGAAATGACGCGCGATAAAATGACTGTTATCAAAAGCGATGTGCTTTTGTAAATATTGGATTTAGTCAGCTATTCTAAAATGATAAGCAAAAAAGTATCTATGCTTGGTTTATGGGGCGCGGGTAAAACTAGCATGGTCTCGCGTTTTGTAAATCAAGTATTCGATGAAAAATATCACGCCACACTTGGGGTTAAGATGGACACCAAGATATTGAAAGTAGGCGATACCGATCTAAAAATGGTCCTTTGGGATATTGCTGGCACTGAAGACGTGTTTGATATTCCTATGCACTACATAGCTGGTTCAGCGGCCTACATACTGGTATTGGATGGCACTCGAAGAGAGTCTTTTGAAAAAGGTTTTGATCTGGTCGAAAAAGTAAAACTTTCTATTGGTGATTTGCCCTACACCATTGCGATTAACAAAAGCGACCTGGACTGGGAGGTGAGTGAGCAAGAAATCAATCAACTGTTACCCAAGGGAGCAAGCTGGATAAAGACATCGGCAAAAACTGGGCACGGCGTGGAAGAGGCCTTCTTAGACGTAAGTAAGAAGTTAGTATGAGTAAACACCAACCCAACCTTTAACTAGCCTAGTAGCCTAGCTCACGGTTTTAGCGCCAATTCTTCCTGAAAATCGGCCTTTTACCTGCCTGCTTGAGGAGAATATCCTACAAGTCGATTACAGTTTCCGCCTTTGCCATTTCAATCGTGCGCCCCATCTGAGCCGACTTTCGGGTTAATGTCTCATCCATCCAATTCCGTTCAGCCCACGACCTATTTGGATCATGATGACCGATGTAAGTCTCTTTCACATCACAACTGTCGGCCATTTCAATAACATCCTCGAAGCAACTGTGCCCCCAATCCTTTCGAGAAACTCCGAACGCAGTCCCAATACCTAGTTCACCTTCGTACTCTGCTCGTAAAAATTGCCCGTCTCGATACAATAAATCGATGCCCTGACAGTGCTCTCTAAGACGATCCTCTGCCTCTCGGCTAGCAAGTTGCAATGGGTGTTCTGGGTCATCCCCTCGACGCAGTTCGTGATCGGTACAATACACAAACACTTTACCATTGTGTTCAATTCGATAGGCTAAACAAGGGTCCGGGTGAAAGACTTCGAAAGGTTGAATAACTGTTTTACCGATAATGACAGGCTCCAGAATATCGTGATACTCACCAACCGTGGGATCTTTGGTTTCAGGGATTGGGTAACGCTCCATATTTCGTATTTCCACTGAACTGAACGACGACGGCATTAACTCGTAATTGAGTGGCGTTTGAATCCCCTTCAAATCCATGTCGATATGTCGCGAAAAAATACCTAAATTTTGATCAAGTGCTTTGAGGTATTGATAGTTCCCTATCACCTTAATTTTATTGCGAGGATCAAAGCACACCGCGGCTTGATCAAAGCCCTCAGTATGGTCGTAGTGGGCGTGGGTCCCAAATATATTCAGTTCTCTATTTCCGTAAATTTCCCACTTATCAACAATGTCTTGAGCGCAAATTCGGAACCCGCTGCCACAATCAAAAACGATATCATAACCATCGGAAGTCTCTATCCTAAAGCACGATGTCCAGCCGCCATAAACGCGTCTCTCACTGAGTTCAAATTGCTTTCTATATTTGGCAATATTCTTGCGCGTGATTGGTCCTCCTAACAAATCCTCGACGGACTTGTTGATTGGTTTATCAGCGCCACCTTCTGATTCAAGGTCTTGGAAAATTTGTTCAAGCAAATCGATATCGGACAACTCTCGCGCCTCATCGCGCTCCGCGCGTGACGGAAATATAGAGCCGCTTCCCTGAACTCCATAAAAATGTACCCTCATATTCTCGATATTTTGCATAAAACTGCCTACCCGTTTGTCCATACCCAGCAAATTACGTCTTCGACCTACTGTTATAACCAACTAGACATACGTTGGCAATCACTCAAAAGGGGGATATTGCAAACTACACAATAAAGAGCCCATGCCAATGAGCTCACCTCACTGTGACGCAAGATGCTTTATTGTATCCAAATGATTGAGGAAAAGTCACCGAAAGTAATCGTGTATGGAGGCAATGGCTTTATTGGCATTCACGCCTCGAATGCCCTGATCACGTCAGGAGCTAGTGTTGTTTGTTTAAGTAGAACTGGCCATAAACCCCTACACTTAAAAGAAGAAAACTGGGGAAAGGACGTTAGGTGGTGCAAAGGTGACGCCAGCAAACCCAATATCGAATTATTGAAAACGGCGGACGTTATGGTGTGTTTAGTAGGCTCGCCGCCACTTCCAACTTTTTCCAGAAAGGCCTACGATAAACAATTTTTTGCCAATGGAACAGCTTGCGTAAACGCCATAGAAGGCGCTTCGCAGGCTGGCGTGAAAAAAGTAATTTTATTAGGCGCTAAAATACCTGGCGTGATGCAATCCAAGTCATTTGCCTACTTCGCTGGTAAGCAATCGGCATTACGCTCAGCAAAGGAGTTCGCCTCTCAGTCAGAAAGCCACAGTTCTATCGTTATTCAACCGGGCATGGTAACTGGCCGCAGAGTACTCGACAACGGAAAGGCAATTCGGTTAGATTGGATGACGTCAATGATTTCACCACTGCTGCCCAGCCAATTCACATCGGTAGAACGAGTCGCACAACGCATCGCTCACGCCGCCACTAACATACAACCTTATGCAGGACGTTGCACCGTGATTGCTGGCCGTGACATTTAAGATTGGAACTAAAACCTCAGTCGCAGCTTTGAAAAGTTACAGCTATAATTGTTAGCGACTAACCAACTACCACGTAACTTACAGACAGATTATTATGGACACTAAAGCCGCAGTCGCGTTCGCCGCTGGCGAACCATTGAGCATCGAAACGGTTCAATTAGAGGGCCCAAGAGCCGGAGAAGTATTGGTCGAGATGATGGCAACAGGCGTTTGTCATACTGATGCATTCACATTGTCCGGCGACGATCCTGAGGGTGCATTTCCAGCAATTTTGGGGCACGAGGGCGCTGGAATAGTCAGAGAGGTAGGAGCCGGTGTCAGCTCACTAAGACCTGGAGATCATGTTATTCCTCTCTACACGCCAGAATGCAGGGAGTGCGATTACTGCCTCCACCCTAAAACAAACTTGTGCCAGTCAATACGCTCCACTCAAGGACAAGGCTTGATGCCTGATGGAACAAGTCGATTTTCATTTCAAGGCAAACCATTGTTGCATTACATGGGTTGCTCAACTTTTGCGAACTTTTCAGTATTGCCAGAAATAGCGTTGGCCAAAGTACGACCAGATGCTCCGTTCGATAAAATTTGTTACATCGGTTGCGGTGTCACCACTGGAGTTGGCGCGGTGGTTTTCGATGCTAAGGTCGAGCCAGGTTCTAATGTTGTGGTTTTTGGTCTTGGCGGAATCGGGCTCAATGTGATTCAAGGAGCCAAAATGGTCGGCGCAGACAAAATCATTGGCGTTGATCTAAATGAGTCGAAGGTCGATGTGGCTAAACAGTTTGGGATGACGGACTTTATTAACCCCAGCAGTGTCGATGATGTAGTCGAAGCAATTATGGACCTCACCGATGGCGGCGCAGACTATTCATTTGAATGCATCGGAAACGTCCATACAATGCGCCAGGCTTTAGAGTGTTGTCACAAGGGATGGGGCGAGAGCATCATCATCGGCGTTGCAGGAGCTGGTCAAGAAATTTCTACACGCCCCTTTCAGTTAGTCACTGGAAGAGTCTGGAGAGGAACGGCATTCGGTGGTGCAAGAGGCCGAACCGACGTACCCAAAATAGTGGATTGGTATATGGACGGAAAAATAAACATTGACGACCTTATCACACACAAAATGCCTTTGACTGAAATCAATAGCGCGTTCGATCTAATGCATGAAGGAGCCAGCATTCGAAGCGTAGTCGATTATTCAACTTAAGGCTTCTTACCTGACCACGGTAAATAAAATTCAGAACTAACAAAATTGAAAACACTAAGCCAGCTAGAATCATACTGCTGGCTTAGGTATTAGTAAGGGAGTTGCTACGCTACCTAGCGCGCCATTGTTGTGTTACCGCATACTTGCAGCAACCTTCAATGCCATATCCTTGTTTAGCAGCTCATATATTGTAGCTCGAAACCCTGGCACATTAGCTTCCAGTTCTCTCAACTCCTTCGCCTTCCACGAAACGTAAAGAGCGCCCTTTTCAACGATCGTCGTTGCGCTCGCTCCAGACCGTAAGAAGTACCCCACTTCGCCGATAAAGGTATTCGAATTGAGCGTAAACATGCTTTCGTCTTTACTTACTTCAATTTTCCCTTGAAGAACATAGTAAAGGTTAGTGCAAACTTGGTCCTCAGAAGTCAGTTTGACGTGTTCGGTTGCTTCATGCCATTGGGTTATTGCTAGCAGCTCCTTAAACTCATCCGGTTCCATTCCTCTAAATGCGGAATACAGAAATTTCTCCCGTTGAGTAAACTTTGCCGTGGAATTTGCCATGTTTAACTTAATGAAAAACACTAAGTTAAGCAATGCAAATAGTGCCGCCCAGCCAGTTCCATAAGGTTCTAATGTAGGACTACTATCCAAATACCCTACTAAAAACAATACAGCCCCAATCATCAGAGCTAAGCGCATTTTGACCTCATCTTTAATCAACAGGCCAACAAATGCAGATAAGCATCCCAAGTTAATTAAAATAAATGCTAGCGTTGACAGGGAATTCATTCTTATCGCCATCCTCTAGTTAAATTGTATTATCCCGCTTCAATCTGCCAGAGAACCGTCGATATAGCAAATTTTTAAATACGCATAGAAACGTCGTACTCTAATTCGCTTGCCGCGCGCTGACTGTAAGAAGAAAATAACACTGTGTCTAAATTCCTTAAAGTGAAGATTCATATTACTATTAGGGCCTCTTACTGGGAAGGTTGTTTTTGACAACTTTCCACACACTGATCAATAAGCCACTCCTCTCTATATGAACCTTTTTCATATCGAAATAATCGTTGTACTGAGCTCACAAATCCATGGTTAACATTCTGGAAGTCTTTTGGCGCTTTATAATTTTAGGCTGCCTTAGTTTTGGCGGGCCGGCGGCACATATCGGATACTTTCAAACGACATTCGTTGAAAGACTGCAATGGCTCACGCAGGAAAAATTCGCTCAACTTACGGCATTAAGTCAGTTTCTTCCTGGGCCGGGTTCCAGTCAATTGGGGTTTGCGATTGGACTGCAAAAAGCAGGCTTGGCCGGTGGCATAGCCGCGTTTTTAGGATTCACGCTGCCCTCGTTCTTCATCATGATCTCTCTTGCTTTGAATTTGGACCACGAACAACCCAACCAGCTTACACAACATGTCATAAGCAGCCTTAAATTAGTTGCTGTTGTGGTGGTCGCGGATGCCATAATCACCATGTTCAAGACCTTTTGCATGGATAAGCTGACCAAGTTAATTATGGTCTTGAGCGCTGCCTCACTCATTCTCGCCCCAAGCATACTCGTACAAACAGTTACGCTTATCTGCGCTGCGCTGCTCGGGAGCGCCTTTGCCGACAGATCAAACCTATCGTCAGCAAAACAGGGACGGCCAGCCGAAACAACTCAGATAAATTGGCCTGCACTCATACTATTTGCTTGCCTATTTGTGTGCTTGCCTGTGATCGCAGGCGCATCAAAAAATTTGAATCTATTCAGCGACTTTTACCATGCTGGCAGCTTGGTGTTTGGTGGAGGCCACGTCGTATTGCCTCTACTTCAACATACCGCGGGGCAAGATTTGAGTGCCGATCAATTTCTTGCCGGATACGCGGCTGCACAGGCGGTTCCTGGACCAATGTTTACACTGGCCACATACTTAGGTGCAAGCTTAAGCGAACCACAGTGGGGCGGAGCAATAACGGCGACACTGGCTATATTTTTGCCAGGATTTCTCTTGATTCTAGCGTTTCAACACAGTTGGGGGAAACTTCTCACTAGGCCTGGATTCTACGGCGCGACATTTGGAGTTAACGCCTGCGTAGTAGGCCTGCTAATTGCAGCGTTCTATCAGCCCGTTCTCACCAATGCCGTGAGCAATTGGTATGACTTAATATTTTGTGCGGCTGGGCTAAGCGCATTGCGCCTGACCAAAATTCCGCTGATTGCCATAATTCTTGCTTTCCTTATCCACGGAGTAGTGATCGTGCCATTTCTGAATTGATGGCAACCTGAAATACAAGCATATTATTATCCTTGCCTAAAGGCGCCAACGGGAAAAGACGTGCAGCCAAGGCTTTCGTACTCTTCTTCATCCCAAAAGTCACTGGTTTGATAGCCATGTAGAAACAAGGAGGCGTAGGCCTGACATTTATCCTTAAGACTGGAAATAATGTCGTCTTGGTACAATTCCTCCTTTAGATCAACAACGTTTGTTCTTACTTCTTCCATTCGAATTCCACCGTCCTGTACTTCATCAAGGATCAATATATTATTCCCTTGAGATTGCCATGGTTTCCAGTTGACCAAGTCCTTATTCTTTCCAGACCCGGGTGACGATGAATGTGCGAACGCTCCCCAATAACTCATCATCGCTTTGGCTAACTGCCGTCTACCTTCCGAGTTCTTTCGGTTGTAGGCTATATGAAACGGTGGGCCACCCTGAAAGTCACCAAACACATAATTAATCTCCATGCCATGGGCTGCACCTAGCCCTCCTTTAATGTCTGCAATGAAATTTGACATCATGTCATCCCAATCAAAACGGTAAGCAAATACCGATTCACCGCCATTTCTCGAGATAACTTTCGCAGGCTCGTCTACTGACCCCGCTTTCCAGTTTTTAGAAACGTAATCAGAAACCACCTGATATCGCTCTGGATCTTTGATCCTCGGTAAGACACCAAACTTCATCTCGACGTATTCTGGATTTCGCACCATGAACACCTTTTGCTCATCTCGATTGGTCCCAGTCATTAAAGGCACGCTATTGTATCGGCTCGGGTCTTTAAACAAAGTCAATAAGGACTCTTTGGGAATCACGTACCCATCTCGGAGTACTCTGGCAACTCGGATATAACTCAAGTCAGACCCGCTGTTTTCTGATGCCAGTGTCATGAGCTTTTGGGGCGGTACTGCCTTCAAAATACTCAACAATTCCGAGCCGTTTAAGGAAGCCATTCGGTCACGTATTTGATCTGAGCTTTGTAAAGGGGCTTGGTCTTTCAATACTAACTCTATCAATCCATTGGAGCTGTTCCTAAGACCTGCAACAGCTTTGATGTTGGGCTGTTCAGGAAAATCCTCGGCCAAGGTCAGCAAGGTGGTATCCACGGTTCCACTTTGGGCAATCGCTTTATGAAACAGCCCTTTAGCTAACGGTGACGCGATCATCGAGTAAACGTTCTTTGCCCCTGCCGACTCACCAAAGATCGTGACATTATTGGGATCACCACCAAATTCTTCAATATTATCTTTGACCCACTTTAACGCATGAATGATATCCAACGTGCCGAAATTTCCGGATGCGTCTTCAGCTGATCCAGCGGTTGATCTGATTGCGTCGTGACTAAACCACCCCAAAAAACCGAGTCTGTAGTTAATGGTGACGATGACAACATCTTGCGACCCAGCCAAGTGATGCCCTTGATAGATTGCGCTATTTCCTGAATCGTTGCCGCCTCCGTGTATCCAAACCATCGTTGGTACTTTTCGATCCTTGGATGCACTTTTAGGCGCCCAAATATTCAATGTCAAACAGTCCTCATTTCCGACCAACTCTCCGGCGGAACCTTCGACGCCAGCTAGGACTCCCCAATATTGAACGCAAGGCTCACCATAATTCAAGGCTTTGAATGTGCTTTTCCAAGGGCTCGCTTGTTGAGGAGCACGCCATCTCATGACCCCAATCGGAGGCTCAGCGTAGGGAATTCCCAACCAAGCGTGCGTTTCGTAGCTATCATCGAACCCAACCAACTTACCAGACTGTATGATTCGAGTAGACGCCAATGAAGGGGCTCGAACGTGTTTTTGATACAATCCCGCATTACTGGCTTCAAAAATAGTCGGCGACTTGTTGTATTGATAAATACTAAACCCGGCTAAGCCCAACAACAGCAACAGGCACATAGCGCCTAGAAAAACCTTTTTAATCATTGATGTGTCTCTTAGATAAAGAGTCGCCTGATGGAATCAGGAAACAAGCGCTGAAGTATAACGAGTGTCATCCAACATAAAGTGAAACCAGAAAAGACAATATTGTCGATCATGAACAAATAATTTGAGAAAAACGTCGGCCGCACAAAAAACACCTAAACATTATTTTGCTCGCAATCACACCAAAGGCCGCTAAACCGACATAAATTGCCCAACCACCTACAATTTACAACAACCACCATTGAGTGTCCTGGCGACTCACCAAAACGCCGCACCGACTAAGTTGCTAGGCCACCAAAACCTTATTGCAACTCTACAACTTAAGAACGATGGATGACGATTGATCTTTCAATTAATTTGGAACTCACTTCACCGCAATGCCTCTACGTAAAACCAACGCCCGTTTTCACGGCAGAAAGAGGAAAGCTCTCTATGCTCTTGGACATTATGTTCTAAGTCGGTGAAGTAAGCGCTAAACTCTACTTCGCCAAGGTCAGCTGAACTCCGATGTGAGTGAATTGTCAATCCGACCCAATTTACGTCTCGGACAGACAGTTCTGCTGAACTCAAACCTGCGTGTAGACGAGGTATCCAAGTCTCTACTAAATAGTCCCCATACCCCCCTAAAGCGAAGGCACTGTAACGTGAACGCATTAACAATAGAGGACTATCAGGAATCTCACGTTTACTCAAAAAACGTTCGCAGCAATTTTCAAATTGCTTGCCCGTTCCGCATGGACAAATTTTGGTATGGATAGCTCGCTTCATCGGGTCTATAAACCACAGGGTAATGTTGGATAATACTTGGCAACAATAAAGTCACTAAGAGTACACACATACCCCACATATTAATAATTCATTCTGAGTTTATCGGTATCGCAATAAAAATGGCAGCATCTAAGAAGGTACATCGCAGAGTAATTCCTTGGTCACGGTGTTTCTGGGTACTGATAATGGTATTCGGCAATTCAAAGCTTACTCATGGAAACGACTGTGATGGGACTAGGTTTCCATTGCTAGAGCAAAACAACCCCATAATTAAATGCGCCATTTTGCTTGATGATGACCTTAAGTTTCCAAGAAATATTCTTGTTATCGATCAAGATATTTATGTTATCGACAAAGGCTCCGACCTATTCACATACGGAGAACGATCTGGTGCAATCCACCGCTATAAGCGGGAAGGGGGATTGTATTATAGAGAAACCATAATAGAACAATTGGATGATCCTAACGACATAGATTCTCATACGGATGACAACGGGCAGATTTGGATCTATTTTACCGCCCGAACAGGAGTTTTTCGATTCAAAGCATCGTCCTCGCTGACGGACATCGTTACCGAAGCCGTGCTCACAAACCTTCCAACCAACGGTTGGCACAAACTAGTATCAATGCATATCTTTAGCGATTCTTTGTTCGTGCACATCCCATCTGCATCCGATCATTGTGAATCCTCAACGGACATAAACAGCGTGCACTTCCCTTGCCCGGAGTCATCAAACGGTACCGCCTCTATTAGAGTTCACACTATTACTCAAGGAGAGGTCAATC
This sequence comes from Arenicella sp. 4NH20-0111, assembly GCF_040366405.1. Taxonomy (NCBI): domain Bacteria; kingdom Pseudomonadati; phylum Pseudomonadota; class Gammaproteobacteria; order Arenicellales; family Arenicellaceae; genus Arenicella; species Arenicella sp. 4NH20-0111. The sequence goes on along the minus strand of NZ_BAABWF010000006.1, from coordinate 224,685 downwards.
AAGAATTCAAAACCATTGCTAATGGATTAAGGTCGTCATCGGGAATGACTTCGATCAATCAAGGCGAGCATTTGCTGGTCAGTGACAATGGCTGGGATAACGTTGCTCTAGAAACAGATAGTCTCGACTACCAAACTACTCCATCTGATGAACTTAATGTCATCGACTTAGAGTCAAGCTCTTCCAGAAGCCCCAAACACTACGGCTGGCCATACTGTTACAACCAGAATACAGTAAGCCCGCCCTACGCAAAATATATTTCAAACTGTGATGGCTATTCAAAACCCTATTCTGAGTTGCCTGCGCACAGTGCTCCTCTGGCCCTGATAAGCATAAACAATACGGTGTTGGTAAACTTGCATGGGCCAGGCCTCAATGGCCGTAAAACAATCAGGCTAGAAATGGATCACACTCGGGAAACCTCAAACAATCCGAAAGAGTTCATTAAATGGGTTTATGCAAACAATCAGATAAGTCGACCATTTGGAATCGCTGCCTTGAACAACAAGGAGTTATTGTTTACTGATGATTGGAATCATCTTTTGATCAAAATCATATTAAACGAAAAAATCTAATACGGCTGCAAGTAGATCGCCGTTTTTACACCGTTCACATCGTGTCGTTTGAGCGGACGTTTTTAGATTGGTTGTCAAGAACTGAGCTAACCCTCTGGCTCGAACTCAGAGTTTACAAACGGAGTTAGGCGCGAAAACTGAATAGCATCGGCTACTTCTAATGCATAGTCATAGGAGCTCAGTTTTGCTAGCAAAGTTAAGGCGCCTTGATAGCTTACAGGGCCACCGTTAGTGGTAACCAATTTTTCATCGACAACCACGTTTTGGTCGACCACGACCTTTACCTTTTTGTATAACCGAGCAAGTTTTTTCTCGCCTCCGGCCCATGTAGTCGCTCGTTTATTATCAAGCACACCAGCTTCACCTAGAAGCAGAGCACCAGAACAATTGCTCGACATCCAGGCACCATGCTTATGCTGTCTTTTAATGAAGTCAATCAGCGCTGTATTACGCAGATGTGGTTTCATTTTGTAAGCACTGGGAACGATCAGTGCATCGAACTCAATTGTCTTATCTATCAGCGCGTCAGCCACAATGGTTAAACCCTCCTCTGAGGTGACTTGCCGCTTTCCCTCACTTGAAACAAGCAATACTTCGTAGGACGAAAACCAAGCCTTTTTAGACGCTGCTCCAAATACTTCAACGGCGGCCGTCACGTCACTGGTGAGAAAACCATCAAATACAATAATACCAATCTTAGCGCCAACTGCACTGGCCGAACTAAATGCCGTAAAGCCCAGCAATATCAACATAGCTCTAAGCTTGTATCGAAACAATTTTCTATTCATATCTATTCCCTCAAGTAACCTAATTCATTCTAACTGACTGACAAGATACGGGTCTCGCAGACCGCTTTGATCTAGGTAATTTAGCCTAAGGAGAAGTCTGCGTAAGCCAGTCGGGGATGAATGAACAAATACTGTTATGAATGGATACGACTCAATTCACGAAATGGGCATCGAACTGTTTGCGCTTACCTCGGCTCAATGGAACGTCAACCCCATTAGTGAGGGTGAGCGTGGCATTGCCCGAATTGTTGGGCGTAACCCGTTCCAAAGAATGAATGTTTATGGCGTAAGAGCGGTGAACCTGAATAAACACGCCTGTAGGCAGCCTGCTTAATAAACTGACGATGGAGCTGCGAACAATATATTCTTCTCCTCCAGCATGCACTTCAACGTAATTACCTGCGGATTTAAGGTAATCTATCGTCACTACATCGACGATAAACTTAGTGCTACCTTTGAACACTAAAATCGATTTTTTGGTACTTCGGCGCGTATAATCAAGCGTTGATTCGTGCTCCTGCTTAACAGGCTTTGAAATAAGGTGCCATACCAAAAGCGTAATCACGGAGGCGGCCAAATTTGGTGTCACAAATTTTACCGCACTAGTTAACAGAGTTGCATTTTCCCAAAAGATCTCTAACCCAGTTCGCCCGATCGTGCCGGCAGCAGTCAGCGCAGCTACTAAATACAGATTTATGAGAATGCTGCTTTTGAGGTGTCCGTTACTCATCATCCAGCCAACAACTAATGGCGTGATGATTAGCCAACTTCCCCACTCTTTAGCGACCCAAATCAATGACTCGATCAACGCGTAACTATTTCCAAGAACCCAATGCTGGTACAATAAACAATAGAAAAAAGCATACGAGAGATATCCTAACCAACAAAACGCTGCAAATCTAAATTCCGGTAATTTGGTTCGTTGATTGAACTCTTGACTCGTGATTATCATCGTTAGAACCTTATAGATCGATATACCTAATATACGACAAGGCACCTATCAATTTGATGCCTCACCGAGTGCCCAAAAACACCAATACTACTGCAATAACGCCTAAAGCGCCCTAGTCGCCGCAACCGGCTCCGGTTTGATTGCCGGCAGAGTCTGTAAATTCAGTCCAGTGTACCCAACCTTTGGGGCAATGAAATCCCCATTCTCGGCATTTCTTTCCAGTGTAAAACAAGGTCAGGGCTCGCTTGCTTTTTAGAATCAAACGGTGACTATATTCCGCAGATCGAACCTTGGGAATCAGTGGCCAGATACGCCTCTCGCCTTGATCTGTCACTTCTATTAAATGCCCCCAAAGCAAAATACTCATGGATGGCCATGGATGATCGTGCAAAGCTCGATCATCATCACTTCCTAAATACAAATGCAAATACAGGTTGCGAATGCCTGGTTTACGAATCAAATGCCATCGTTTTAGATAACGTTGGCCGATGATTTGATCAGCAGACCTCCAACGAAAATTAATCATACTTTCTCCAATAAAAAAGGCCGACACCCAAGGTATCAGCCTCTTTCACTCAATCGCAATTACTCACTATGCTGCTTTTTTTGCTGCCTTTTTCTCTGAAATCCAAGTCTTCACTTTTCGTTCAAGAAGACTTAAAGGCAAAGCTCCACCACCTAAGACGGTGTCATGAAATTCTCGAATATCAAATTTCTCCGCCAACTCCGTTTCAGCCAGCTTTCGCAATCTTTGAATATCAATCATACCCACTTTATAAGATGTCGCCTGCCCAGGGATAACAAGATATCGACGTATCTCGGTTTTAATGGTTTCGAGTGGCGCTGGCGAATTCGCCGAGAAAAACTCCACTGCTTGCTCCATGCTCCACCCTTTGTGGTGCATGCCGGTGTCTACGACTAAGCGAATAGCTCGCCATATTTCACTGCCTAAACGACCAAAATCGGAATTAAGGCTTGTAAAGGTACCCGGCATTTCTTTAGCCAATGCTTCACTGTACAACGCCCAACCTTCGGCATAGGCGGTAAACCCGGCTTGTGTTCGAAAAGTAGGAATGCCCTCCAGTTCCTGGGCAATTGCTATTTGCATATGGTGACCAGGCAACCCCTCGTGATACGCAATCACTTCAAGTTCATTTTTCGGCATCGTACTCATGTCCGAAAGGTGCGCGTAATAAATACCAGGACGAGAACCGTCAGGAGTTCCAGGGTAATAATGTTGTGGGGCGCCATCCTGTTCCCTAAACGACTCAACCCGTTTTACTTCCAAATCAGCCTTCGGCAATATTCCAAAATAGTTTGGCAGCTCTTCTTTGATGTTCTCGATCGCCGCGGTGGCCTCATCAATATACCCTTGACGACCCTCATCGGTATTTTCGAAATAAAATTTACTGTTGTCTTTGCTATCGCGAATGTAGGCGAAGTATTCCTGCAGCGTGCCTTTAAACTCATCCTTCTCTTTAATTTTTTCCATTAAGGTGCGAATCCGTTTTACTTCGGACAAGCCTAACTCATGGATTTCATCAGCGGTCATCGATGTCGTTGTATTTTGCTTTAACAAGTAAGAATACAAATCACCGCCGCTCGGTAAAGCGTGTACTCCATTCGGAGTCTCAGAAGTATTTTTGATGTCCGACTCTAAATAGGTAATTAAATTTTGATAACTAGGACCAAAGCTCTTTGTAAGCGCTTCTCTAGCCGCCGAGATCAATTCATCCGCTCGCGCTTGATCAATTTTTCCAGACTCAACTAATGCCGCGGCTTTTGTTTTTGCATCTTTCAACAACGACGAGTCTTCTTCGCTGTCATCAAATGGCTTGCCAGAAATAATTTCTTTTGCTTCTTTAGTTACAATTTCATAAGCAAACTTCGGGGGTCTGACTCCACCTTCAGCAATCACCTTTGCTCGATCAATCAATTGATTCATTCCACGGCCGATCGCCTCTAACCTTGACACGTAAGCCGTCATATCTGACTCTTCTTCAACCTTATGAAATTGCATCATTAAGGTTGGCAAAAAGGAATGCGTACCGTTCATTTGCTCAAAGATATAGGCGTGTCGAATAAATTTTCTACCCGCTTCCATTCGACTGTATTGATATTCCCATAGATCGTATGACAACTTCGCAGCGTCATCCAACTTTGCGTAATCAAACGACGCTTTCATTTCCTCGACGGTCTGCTTTTTCCACTCAAACTGTTTTAAGTCTGAAGCCTCGCTCATATCATCCAACTCATCAAAGCGCTCCTTTCGACCCAAGAACGTCAATTGAATCGGACTCATCATGACCTGCTCTTCGTACTTAACTTCGAACCACTCGTTAAGCTTTTCGCTCTCAGACTTTACAGCCTCTTGCGTTACCTGCTCTACCGCAGCTTCTTTGGCTTGTGTATTAGTGGTTTCAGGAGCAACGGATTGCTCACCACAGGCAGTAAGCGTTAGCCCGATACTTAGGGCAATTAGGGTGTGACGCATAGCGGTCCTCGGTCATTTAATTAATCGTACCGAGATGATAGTGCCTGCACGAAGGAGTAGCAAGCCATTCGGCTAGCCATTCGAGAAGCCATTCGAGAAGCCATTCGAGAAGCCATTCGAGAAGCCATTCGAGAAGCCATTCGAGAAGCCGTTCGAGAAGCCGTTCGAGAAGCCCGTCAAGCCCACACACAGACTTCGCTATCGCCGTTGGCTCTCCCTGTTAAGAAGCTTTCGATAATGTGCTACGTATTTCTCGCCATTAGGAATATTTTGAAACCCGCTAATCAATAAGTTGAGCGCTGAGATCACATGCGCTGAATCAGTAGATTCTTTCGCTAACTTCCCGATTAGCCCAACCGAAGCGGTGTATTTTCCCGCATCATTTAGCGCGCCCGCCACCATTAACTTTCTCACATCATCTTCTAGTTCATAGGAGGGTGAGCAGCGCCGTATCACAGCATACGCTTGAGCAATGGCAATGGTATCACCTCGCTCGTCAAGTTTAGAAACGTAACGTTCAAAATACGACCCTACGTCCTTACTTGGTACGCCTGCACAAAACAGCATAAATGCTCGTTTCCATTCCCAAATGGGTGTCTCCGCCTGCAACCGTTGGCGTACTATTTCGCGTGCGGCATCAAACTTACCAGCTTTAATCAACACGTCCAATTTAGCGTTCTGTGTATCACCCAAACTCGCTCTTTTACGTTGATCTTTAACGCCTAGAGTGCCGGTCACCTTGTAGCCTAGCGCAGCGTGATTTTGATACACCAAGTACCCCATAATGTGGTAAATCACAATGATGTAATAGTTGGCGATTATCGAAGATATAAATACGCTAAGTCCTCTGAAGTTCGTGTTACCGATAAAGCCGGCCAATACCTCCATCGAAGACAGCATGACAACAATAAACAGAACCATTACAAAGTACGACGACCCAGTGGTTGACACTATATTCAACAGATTAGAAGGGTTTAGTGCGGGTGTAAGTTCTTCTTCGATCGCAATAATGATGATGATCGCAGGTACAACGAGAGACAAGCTCAACCCAACAAGAATACCGACACCGTACCCAAACTTCGCGAAAGACAAAGACGCGAGAAGTGTTGCTAAAAACATGCTGATACCAACATAGAATACGGGCCCAATTGAGCCCTCAAAACACGCTTCAACGCCTGGAGCCTGTTGCTCCCCGCGAGACGTGTGCCTTAAGCAAGAAAACGCATAAAGCGCGATAGCAAACACCGGGAGTAGTCCCAAAAGCCCAAACCCGTCCAGCATTACGCTCAACATCGCAATGATAAAAATCGATAACAACGCCTGTGTGCTAAGTGGGTAGGTGTACACTTCCTGAATACGTGACCAAAATGGTTCAATCTGAGTAGCATCGCCCAGGGCATCTACTTCCCCCTCACACACAAAACAACGAGCAATGACGGAACCCTGCCGAGTGGATAAAGACTCATCACAACATTCACTGCAAACAGGGATTTGGCAATAGTGACAATGATACTGTGCGGATTTAACGGGGTGAAACCGGCAATTCACAACGCCTCCCGACCTTGAAAATCACTAAACGGCTTTGCGTCCGCTAGCCGCTGAGCTAATTCCTGATATTTTTGCGCCTTATCTGCTTTATTGTTTTGCGTACAGTAAAAGGAAATCTGTCTCGCACAAATTGCCATCTCGGTGTCATCCGTAGTAGAAGCACGGAGGCTATCAAAAACTTGCTCAGCCACGTTTAAGGCGTCGTTTTCAAGCGCATTCTGTAGCAGCACCTCTTTTTTTCGCTTACTCAACTCATCTTGATGCTCAGGAGCTAGCTTGTTCCAGTATTGAAGCTGAGCATGCTGAAGGCTCTGAGAATTGCCCGCCTTATCCATTCGATGAATGAGATAGTCGGTTAATTTTTGGGGATGAAGCGCTCGCACCAAATTATATTCAAGCTCAACAACATCAGCACGAATAGGGCTACGCCGCCTTAGCGGCTTGAGTACCGTCCAAGCTTTATCGAATTCGCACTTCGCCATTTCATCGTAGGCTCTCTGTAAGATACTGGCCGTAGGATCCACCTCTCTGGGCTGGTCATCCAAGTAATGTTGATCGATCGCTTGGGTTCGAAACTTCTGGGTTAAATAAACAAGCGCTGCCCCACCTATAAAACCTCCAATATGAGCGGTAAAGGCGACGTTGGAGCCCTCATTGCTGATCATTCCGTAGATTTCCATAAGTAGGTAAACTGGCAGCATGATGATCGCAGCAGCCCTGAAGTAGCCTGTGAAAATAAACGCCCAGTAAAAAAATTGAATCTTACGCATGCCAAACAAAACGACATACATTGCCATAACGCCTGATATAGAACCTGAGGCCCCAATCAAACTCATTGAAGAATCACTCGCAAAAATGGCAAAAAATAACCCGCCAGCGGTTCCAGACACTAAATAAAAGAACAGAAACAATCCACTGCCTAAAGCGGCCTCAACCGCGAAACCAACCAGTACCAAGAACACAAGATTGCCAATCAAATGCATTAAATCACCGTGCAAAAACTGTGACGTAACTAATTGCACTGGGGAAATACTATTCGCGTGAAACCCAAATGCAGTACTGCTTATCTTTCCGGAAATATCTTCAAGCTGATCTCTTGATTGTCGCCAACGATCGCGTTTGGGCTTAGGAATATATTGATCTCCGCGCTCCGCCATAAATCGATCGAACGACGGATCGGTAACAATATAGTGTGAAATGTACTCTGTGTTTCGATGCATTTCATAAGGGGAATTTGAAGCCTCAGAGTAAGCTTTATAGGCGCGCCATTCGGTGTCTAACATACGATGCTGCTGATAGTGCTTCACCGCGGACTCAATCAGCGTCTGATCGTTGCTTTGATAAAAAGCAAACACCAATACATTGATGATCACCAACATTATCAATACGACCGGGGGCCTACGCCAATCAATCTTCTTTTCTACAGGTACTACAATCATTTAGCAATCCATGCGCGGATACCCACCACTTTAATAAACACAAGCTTAACTATAAACACTAAACCCTCTAGTCAAACTAAGGTTCAACTTACTCAGAAGCGCCCTAAACGGCTTTTACCATCCTGGTTAATGAGGAACTCCGTCACCAACTCGAGATGTTAGCTTATTGGTATCACACACACCAGTGCTGGATGTAAATCATGGCCATATATTTCATCTAACTGCGCACAAATAATGACTCGAACTTGCGTTAACTCAAAGCGCTTAAAACACGCATTGCCCTACTCATCTAAGGCAAAGAAAAAGGAGGTCTATTCCTTTTTGACCTCACACGCTGCGCTCTAGGCCACATTTGATGAATCTTGTTTCGACAAAAAACGTTGTTCAGCCAGCCGCTCGGCTACCTGCGCCGTGGTTAAGCCAGAAGCATGACTCTGAGTAAAGATCTCGGTTAAGGTTGCCCCAATATGGCTGATTTTTTCCTTTGTTTCTGAAACGGGGTCGTCGTGTAATTGCCGACAGATTTCAATGATGCCACCAGCATTAATTACAAAATCGGGCGCGTACAAAATACCTCTATTTTTCAGCGTTGTGGCGTGAGACAAATGGGCCAATTGATTATTAGCGCCACCAGCGACAATGGTCGCTTTTAGTTGAGATATGGAGTCGTCATTGAGAATTGCACCCATCGCGCAAGGTGCAAACACGTCGGCCTCGGCAGAAATAATGGAATTAACGTCCACAATATCCGATCCCAAATCGCGAGCTCTATTCAAATTATCCAGATTTACATCGCAAACTGATGTTTTAGCTCCGGCCTCATGCAATAGCTTGATAAGGTAACGTCCAACAGCCCCTGCCCCTTGGACCGCCACCCTGACACCGGACAAGTTATCTCGCCCGAGCTGGTAGTTCACAGCGGACTCGATACCGCAAAAAACACCATAGGCAGTGAGGGGTGATGGGTCACCACCAAACTCTTGTGCTTCGTTCACACCCAGTACATGGGCAGTCTGGGAGGCCACTTGTTTTAAGTCACTGACACTCGTTCCCGAATCTTCTGCCGTTACGTACCTACCATTAAAGGATTCAATAAACTTCCCCATCCTCTCAAACAGCTCGGGTGATTTATCTTTAGCGGGATCACCAATAATCACCGCCTTTCCTCCACCCATTGGCAATCCAGCCACTGCCGATTTGTAGGTCATTCCTCGACTTAGTCTTAAAACGTCCTCCAAAGCTTGCCCCTCATCGGCATAAGGATACATTCGACATCCGCCCACGGCTGGACCGAGGTTCGTATTATGAACCGCTATGATTGCTTTTAATCCAGTCTCAGGATCATTGCAAAACTCGACTACCTCATGATTGTCGAACGACTTAGAATCTTTGAAATTCATTATCTGTACCTCAATTTAAATATGTAGCGCTTTACCAAGGGCACGAAGTGCCGCTTCCTGAAAACCTTCAGATTGTGTTGGGTGCGCATGAACCGTCGCCGCAATGTCTTCTAACGTTGCGCCCATCTCGATAGCCAGAGAGAACGCGGCTGACAATTCGGATACGCCAACACCCACGGCTTGAATTCCAATCACAGCGTGATCCTCTTTTCGAGCGACGATTCGTACAAACCCGTCTTCGCGCTCGGTCGTCATGGCGCGACCATTAGCAGCAAATGGGAATTCCGAAACCAAAGCGGTATTAGGTTTAACTTCCGACGGTAGCAAGCCACAGATTACGATCTCAGGATCTGTAAAACACACAGCAGGTATGCAACGCTTATCCCACGCAACTTTATGCCCAGCAACGTGCTCCGCGACCATTTCGCCTTGCGCCATGGCACGGTGTGCAAGCATCGGCTCTCCGGTCACATCTCCGATCGCATATATTCCTTTCATTGATGTTTGGCAACAGTCGTTAACACGGATAAAGTCGTCATCCATTGTCAACATCAGGTCTTTGACTCCCACCTCGCTAGTGCGAGGGCGACGCCCTACGGTAACCAGCACTTTCTCGGCAACAACCTCGCCTTGGTCTGTGGTTAACACGCCGTTTTGAAAACCTTCTGCTTTGGTTTCGAGCATCACCTGAACGCCAAGTTCAGCAAGACGGTTTGAGATCGGCTTTGTTAATGCTTGATCGTATTGAGGCAAAATGGCTTCAGTCGCTTCAATAATGGTCACTTTAGAGCCCAATTTGGCAAACGCTGTCCCAATTTCCAGACCTATGTACCCACCGCCCACTACCGCCAGAGAATCCGGTACAGATCCCAACGATAAGGCTTCAGTCGATGACAATATGTCACCGCCAAACGGTAAAAATGGTAGCTCTACTGGCGCGGAGCCGGTGGCAATGACGATGTTTTGAGCACGGATATTCCTCTCTCCGTCAGGGGTCCTTACAGACACATTCTTACCATCGATAAAGCGCGCCTCTCCAACAACAAGCTTAGTTTTGGCTTTTTTTATTAAACCAGAGACGCCGTCGTTTAATCGTTTGACAATGCCGTCTTTCCAAACCACGGTTTTTGCCAAGTCGATACTGGGGTTATCATTGCTAATGCCTAAGGGGCCACGGCTCGCGTACGCCATTTTGTGAAACTCGTCAGCGGCATGAATAAGTGCTTTGGAGGGAATGCAGCCTACATTAAGGCAGGTACCGCCCGGAGCTTGAGGGTCTACAATAATGGTATCTAAACCCAATTGGCCCGCGCGGATGGCACACACATAACCGCCAGGCCCGGCACCAATAATTAATAACTTACACTCTAAATCAGACATTTAACCCTCCACAAAAAGCATTGCTGGGCTTTCGAGCAATGATTTGATTTTCTGTACAAATACGGCAGCGTCCCAACCATCGATCACTCTGTGATCAAACGAACACGAAATATTCATCATCTTGCAGGGCTGAAACTGTTGCCCATCCCACATCGGTCTCGTTTGCATCTTGTTTATTCCCACAATGGCAACCTCAGGATGGTTAATAATCGGCGTCGTCGCGATCGCACCCAGTGCGCCCAGTGAAGTGATCGTAATAGTACCTCCGGTCAAATCCTCAAGCCTGATCGTGCCATCGCGTGCGGCCTCAGCTAACTCAGTCACTTTTTCCGCGTTGTCCCATAGATTTGCAGCTTCTGCGTGTTGCACAACAGTCACATTCAATCCGTTGTCGGTCTGAGTGGCTATTCCTATGTTCACGGATCCAAACTGGTGGACGATTCCAGCATCATCATCATATCGAGCATTGAGCTCAGGTTGTTCTCTCACAGCCTCGACAATCGCACGCATCATGAAGGGCAATAAGGTTAGCTTTACTCGAGTGCCATTGTGCTTTTTGTTCAATGCAGCTCTTAACTCCTCCAACTCGGTCATGTCGACTTCTTCGACAATCGTAATGTGAGGTATTCGCGACTTGGATAAGGCCATTTTCTCGGCGATTTTTCGTCGCATCCCAATAACCTTAACGTCCTTAATTTTAGTGTTTTTGGAGTGCGCACCACGACGATGAACCATCCCTCCGCTCTCTATGAAATCATTAAGATCGGCATGGCTGACACGCCCGGCGGGGCCTGTACCAGCTACATTCCTCAGGTCAATCCCTTCCTCTTTAGCGCGAGCTCGTACAGAAGGCGCCGCCAACGGTTTAGCTCCATTTACGCGCGAGGCCATATTTTTAGGGTTGGCCTTAAATTCTGAACGCGTTCGAACATTAGCACTACGGGTATCTACTGTTGGGGCCACATTTTTAGCGCCAATGGTATTTTCACTGGGTTTGCTGGTCTCCACGTCGCCTTCTTCATTTTCGACCACCTCAGCCGAGTCCGTCTCATTTTCAGAGACGGGGGAGTCATTACCCTCACCCTCTACTTCAATTTGAATGAGTCTTTCGCCCACCGCAATATGATCTCCGATCTCTCCCCCTAACCACGTCACCGTCCCATTCACAGAGCTTGGTACGTCGACGGCCGCTTTATCAGTCATGACCACCGCAACCAAATCATCTTCTTTAACATGATCGCCTAATTGCACATGCCACTCAACCAACTCGGCCTCAGCTATGCCTTCACCGATATCAGGCAATCTAATCGTAAAAATACCCATAATTAGTTCTCCATCATTTGATGTAACGCGTCAATCACCCGACTCGGTCCAGGAAAATAGTCCCACTCTTGTGCGTGAGGATAGGGAGTATCCCAACCCGTAACACGCACAATGGGTGTCTCAAGGTGATAGAAGCACGTTTCCTGTACTTGCGACATTAGCTCTGCACCGAAGCCGCTCGTTTTCGTTGCTTCGTGCACGACAAGGCAGCGTCCCGTTTTTTCTACTGACGCCTTTATTGTCTCTAAATCCAAAGGTAACAAGGTTCTTAAATCGATAATTTCGGCGTCTACTCCTGCTTCTTCAGCCGCGGCCTCAGCGACGTACACCATGGTTCCATAAGATAAAATCGTGACATCCGCTCCTTCTCGGCGAATCACTGCCTTACCCAGGTCTGTCGAATAGTAGCCTTCATCTACGTCACCCAGTTCATGTTTTTTCCAAGGTACGATCGGCTTATCGTGATGACCATCGAAAGGGCCGTTATACAATCGCTTAGGCTCCAAAAAGATGACCGGGTCAGGATCTTCTATCGCCGCCAACAACAAACCTTTGGCGTCTTGCGGGCTAGACGGCATCACCGTCTTTAAACCCGCTACGTGAGTAAAAAAAGCTTCGGGAGATTGACTGTGTGTTTGACCGCCAAAAATACCGCCGCCAGTGGGCATTCGAATAACAAGGGGGCATGTAAAATCACCCGCTGAACGATACCTTAATCTCGCGGCTTCTGACGCAATTTGATCTATGGCTGGATAGACGTAATCAGCAAATTGAATCTCAATCACCGGTCTTAGCCCATAGGCAGCCATGCCAACCGCGGCGCCAACGATGCCTAGTTCACTTATGGGAGCGTCGAAACAACGCGTTTTTCCGTATTTTTCTTGAAGACCAGCTGTACATCGAAATACGCCACCAAAATACCCCACGTCCTCACCAAAGACCACGACCCTATCGTCGCGCTCCATAGCCACATCGTGAGCATCTCGAATGGCTTCGATCATTGTCATTCTAGTCATGATTAGTACCCCGCTTCCTGACGTTGCCTAACTAGATGCGGAGGCATAGTCTCATAAACACCTTCGAACATGTCGCGTGGCGATGGCATTTTTCCAGCGCCGAGCGTACCTATGGCTTCGGCTTCTTTTTGGACTGCAATCACTTGATCTAAGATCGCCTGTTGCTCTTTCGCATGTATTTCTTCGGACCAAATTCCCAGGCCAATCAAGTGCTTCTTTAAGCGCTCAATTGGGTCGCCCAATGGCCAAGCGGCACTTTCTTCCTTCGCCCGATAGGCGGATGGATCATCAGACGAAGAGTGCCCACCCGCTCGATAGGTAACGTGCTCAATTAATGTCGGGCCGTGTCCTGCGCGAGCTCTCTCACTTGCCCACTTTGCTACTGCATGTACGGCCAAATAATCATTACCATCCACCCGGACTGATGGAATTCCAAAACCATGGCCACGGGCAGCAAAGGTTCCTACTCCGCCACGAGCGATTCCTTGAAAGGTAGATATCGCCCATTGGTTGTTTACAATGTTTAAAACAACCGGCGGCTTGTATGTCGAGGCAAACACCATGGCGGCGTGAAAATCACTTTCTGCAGTCGAACCGTCACCGATCCATCCGGTCGCAATTTTTGTGTCGCCAGATATGGCCGAGCCCATTGCCCAGCCTACCGATTGCATGAACTGAGTTCCTAAATTTCCAGAAATGCTAAAAAAGCCATGCTCCTTAGATGAGTACATTATTGGGAGCTGTCTTCCATGAAGAGGATCTTGAGAATTCGAATATATCTGATTCATCATTTCAATCATCGGATAGCCACCGGCAATCAGTAACCCCGCCTGCCGATACGTTGGAAAATTCATATCTCCATCACGCAAAGCCACTCTGAAGGCGCATCCGATTGCCTCTTCACCCAGATGTTGGATATAAAAACTTGTCTTACCTTGGCGTTGAGCCGTCATCATGCGAGCATCAAACGTTCTTAACGTGATCATGTGCCGCAGCCCTTCTATTAACTCATCATTGTTTAAAGTATCTGCCCAGGGTCCTACGGCTTCATCGTTTGCGTTTAGAACACGGATAATTGAAAAGGCCATATCCGTGATGTCATTTGGATCAGCATCGATTGGGGGGCGAGCGACCTCGCCAGCCTTGGGTATAACGAAATCAGAAAAGTCTGGCTCATCGCCGGGACGACATTCGGGCTCAGGCACATTAAGACTTAACGGGCGTATCGTAGTCATGCGATTGGATCTCCTCAGTGGCAAGTTTTTAGTTTGAAGCTCACGATTTTCTAGTTTCAGATTCGGGCGTATTACCAAACTGACTATCGCGTTCACTTCTTTATTTTAATTTCTAAATTATATCCATGATAAAACGCAAAATTTATGCTTTGCCCCTCGCTTCAAGGACATTATTAGTCTAAATTAGACCCAAATAGATTAAATTTAGAATAAAATGATCGACTTAGATCCGCAAGACGTAAAGATACTTGAACTCCTGCAACAAGACGCGTCAAGAAGCACTAATGAAATAGCTGAAAAATTGAACATGAGTCAATCGCCTTGCTGGCGACGTATTAACAGACTTCAGCAAGACGGGCTAATTACAAATACCGTTGCCTTGGTTAACAGAGAAGCCATCGGAATGGATTTAGTCGCGTTCACGACCATCAATTTAAGCCAGGCAGGCAGAAAGAACATGGAAAACTTCGAGGCCGCCGTAATCCAACTAGATGAAGTTATGGAGTGCTACACCATGACTGGCGCGTGGGACTATATGCTGAAAGTGGTTGTCAAAGACATCAGACAATACGAAATCTTCGTGCGAAATCAACTGTTAGCAAAAGTCCCCAATATCGGTGAAATTCATTCTCATATGGCGGTAACCGAGATCAAGAATTCTACTAAGCTACCGCTAAAATCTCAGCTCGAAAAATCAAGCTAAGCCGTATTTAACTGAACAATAAGGTTAGACTTGTATTTTGCCCAAGAGAGAGGGACAACGTAAGTATCTACAACGACTGACGGTTCAACATGATGGTATTCACCATGAATCAACACCGGAGGCTTTAGCAAGAAATCTTTGCCAAACTTAACTCTCGTGTTTCCGGCAATTGTGTTAGAAATTTCTCCCACCAAGTCCAATAACTTTTCGGGATCAGATGACGGCACATCCATGTCATGCAACAACCTGATCGCCGTCAGCGCCATAGTGGAAAAGAAAACGACGCCAGTATGATTTCCCGAAATATGTATCATGCCCGTATATTCATACAGGTTGGCATTAATATCACGCGTTAAATACGGTGTGTCAGTTTCAACATTGTATTCGCCCATCTTCTCAAAGTAACGTTGCGTTACTTCAACAAATAGAGCTAATTTTCCTTCGTCCATAGTACGACCTACTCACCAACTCAACCCCTGATTACAACCCCTCTTTACAATAAATCATTTATTTCACGAAGTATACTCTGTGTTCCCTCTCGTTCAGCCAGCTTAACTTGTTCCGCTAGAATAGACCCAAGCGTTTCTAATGTGGTCATGGGGTTTGCCAAAACGACGCGAAACATGGATATTGGATTTCCACCATACTTATGTTGCGAAAAGCGTGTTCTGGAAACAAATGTCTTACCGGCGGCTCGTTGTTGTTTTTGCATACGCTTAGTGATTTGATCCAATTTTTCATTGATCTTGAACTGGGTCTTTGGGTCTGTCACGTTAAGAATCAACTGCAGCTCTTCAGGCACATATCGATAGGTAAGTATATTTAGCTCAGGGTAAGTCACCAATTCGAAATCGGGGTGCGCGTCGATCATAGAAGCAAACGTTTGCGCCTTTTCTATGTTTTGATCAATCAAAATTTCATAGCCACTTCGACCAATAATATGAAACGCGGCATGAACCAACATCGCCATTCCAGGTCGGCTACCTTCAATCGAATACTGCCCCAAATCTTTAGAACCAGCCCTTAGTATGTATTCCGCATGATGCTCAACTGCGCCAAGCATGGATGGACTCTTAAAAATCACCATACCTGCGCCTTGAGGAACGTATAACTGCTTATGTGCATCAATCGTCACCGAATCGGCAAGCTCTATACCTTTAAGTATGGACTTGTGAGTATTTGAAAGTAGCGTCGGACCACCCCATGCTGCATCAACGTGAAAATGCGCATTGTATCGACGGGCTATGTCAGCCATCGAATCCAACGGGTCAACCTGACCCGTCTCTGTCGCTCCAGCGATCCCTACAATTGACATGATCGCGATATTCTTCGCTTTCAACTCTTCACATTTTTTTCTGAGCTCGTCAATTTTGATTTTTGATTTTTCATCGGTGGCAACCGATATTAAATTGGCTCTCCCAATGCCCAATACATCAACCGCTTTGCCAAGCGAGTAGTGACCACGTTCAGAAACCAAGATGGCGATACCCGCGTAACCATAACTCGCTAAAGCAGCAGGCAACCCTTCTTGGGCTAAACCTAAAAACCCCTCTTTGGGGGCGAACATTTGATTTCGAGCCACCCAAAGAGCCGTTATATTGGCTGTCGTGCCTCCAGAGCAAAACGTGCCGAGAGCTCTTCGAGCATTGTGAAGGTTTTCTTGATAAAACTCATTGGTTTGCTCATAAACTAAGTTATGTAGCATTCCCAATACCTGACGTTCCAAAGGAGTAAACGCTTTCGATGTCTCTATTTTTACCAAATTTTGGTTCAACGCCACCATAATCCTGGAGAGAGGTAGCATAAAATGCGGCAGAGGGGTCGCCATATGCCCGATAAACCCAGGAGCCGCTGTGTGTACTGAGTGTGCCACCAATTTTTTCATTACAAAATCAGTGTAATCAGACACAAACTGAGGAACTTCTGGCACCTGAGAATCAGAAAAATCCTGTTCAATAGCCGGGAGTGACTTTTCCCTAGCAACAATTCGATCAGTCAAAAAGCCCATCAGGTTAGCCGAAATTTCCTTATCAATTGACCCCAGTGTACTGTTAGGGGCCTCAGGTACAGTAAAGATTCGATAGAGATTCTCTAAACTGGCCGTGGCGAGCAACTGAGAGTCGTCATCGTGTTGATTTACTGCGTTAGTATTTTTCAAATCTAAACCTAATTAAAAAAGCGTGGCTTGACACATGGCGCTTCGTCTACTTGAACGGTCACCACGACAAGCGGATTATAAGTGACAGCCCCTTAGTGGACAAATCGCTTAGAATGTAGTTTCTAGTGTTCGATCAATCGTAAAAAGGGCCAACACTGTCTAACCATAGCTCGGGGCTACCCAATTGGCAAAAATGTCCTGCGCCTTTCATTTCAGTCAGCAGAGAATCGGGGCAGATTTCCTCTTGCAGGTGTCTCGCCATTTCTATGGTTGCAACTTGGTCAGCATCCCCCCAGCAGAAATGCGTCGGGATAATTCGAGAAGCGATTTTTAGACTAGGAAGCCAGCGCGTTGACTCGAAACGTCGACGGTCGTTAAGGTAGCGAATCAAGTGGTGATTTTTCTTCTCACCACGTTGTAAACAGCAACTTTCCCACAATAATCGAACATCTTGCTCATCGAGAGCGTGTTCACCACTGGCGCCATGAGCGCTTAACACGGTCCTTTTGAAGGCGGCCGAACCTGCCAGAGAACTGATCGTAGGACCCAATGTTTTATTTAATAGTAATTTTTGCATAAGCCTAAGCTTGGCAAATCGGAGGACCATACTGCCATTGGTAAAAGTAACGCTGTTAATACCGCCTTGAATCCAATGCGGTAGTAGCTTATTCACTGAACGCGCCAACAATTCGGTGGCGACACTCGTGCCCATATCATGACAAATAATGTGCCCTCCCTGAACGCCCATTTGATGCCAAACGCTAAGCATTGCATCGGCCTGAGCGACAAGTGAGTAACTGTGGTCATCCTCAGGCTTGTCGCTAAACCCGTAACCTGGCAAATCTATCAACACTAATCGTTTGAACTGCCCCAATAGACCGTGAACCACCTTATGAAATGAAAAAGACGATTCTGGGAACCCGTGAATCAGCAAGCACGTGTCCTTACTCGATGCATGGCAATCTCCCAGATCTATCGCGAACACGTTACAGGCGAGAGGAGCAACCTGAAAATATTGCCCGAGTTTGTTCCAATGCTCTAATTCCGGGCTCAGCCTCATGTTTCAATTTGCCCTAAGTTAGCATCGATTACGGTGCCATTTATAACCGGCGTTCGAGCACAGAATAAAATCGTATCGGCTATTTCAGAAGGCTGGGCAAGGCGTTTATGAGCTATACCCTGTGTTATCTGTTGATAGATCTCAGGATTTGCACCTAAGTGCTCCCCTAACATCTCTGTCTCAGTGAAACCAGGGCAAACAGCAGCCGTGTGAATTAAAGTTCCCGCTAAGTCTTGACATGTGGCTCTCATTTGTCCAATAACGGCATGCTTCGAGATGACATACGCATAGGTGTTCTTAACGGCTTTTTTTCCTAAAGTAGAACTGACGTACAAAATGGACGAGCCCGGCTTCATAAATGGAATTAGCAGTGTGTTTAACTCTGCCGCTGCCACAACATTTAGCTGCATCACTGAGCGCAGACTGTCTCCCTCAATATCGACCACAGAGTCTTTAGTCATCATCGCTGCGTTGTGAAGGAGCACTACACTCTCCAGCTCGCCAAAGCGACGCACGCCATCAAGAACGTGTTTTTCGGATTTAGCCCTCCATTCAGGAGACGATAAATCCAGAGAGATATTATTCACACCAGCCAACTCACACGATGATCGAGATAAATTTAGTACCTCATACCCACTCTCAAGAAATTTTTTGGCCGCTGCCAAGCCAATGCCTTTACTTGCTCCAGTAACAATCAGTAGTTTCTTCACTGTGACCTCGCATCCGTCAGGCCCAAGTAAGGCCTAAGTTTCGCTATTAAAATATAGATAATCGGAGTATCCACCAATGCGGATACTAATTTAAACAGATAATTACTAATGAGAAGTCCTAATGCCACGGTTAACGTCATACTTCCCGCCATGACTGCGGCGCCAAACGTAACGCCTATCACCGTAATTGAGTCGACAAGCTGACTGACAATGGTACTTCCATTGTTTCTAAGCCAAAGATGTTTGCCGCCAGTTTTATTTTTAATCCAGTGAAATAGATAAACATCCACATACTGAGCAAACACGTAAGCTAGCATCGACGCGAACACAGCGCCTGATGTGTTCGCGTAAAGCAGATAGAAAAGCTCTACTGAACCCACCACTGTCTCGCCACTGGGTAGCCCCACTTCTTGGGCCAATTGTAACGTTTGCCAAGGCGGCTGGGCTATTGGGTCGACCGCTGGCAATGTATTGCCAAGCCACATCACCAGCAATATAAATCCATTCAATAACAAGCCAACCGACACCATGAAATTAGCGCGCGCCTTACCATAGAGTTCGCTAATCAAATCTGTGCACAAGAAAGTAAGAGGATACGCCAGCACGCCTATCGCCAGCTGCATTGGGCCAAGTTGAATAAATCTCGTGATTCCGATCACATTCAAAAGCGTCATGGCACACAGGAAAAATCCAGCAAGAACCAAAAACACTCTTTCGCGCCTTTCCTGGAGCTGGCTATCGGTGATAGCCAGATGATTATTTATCAAACGACGTCCCCCCTTTTTTCCATCTGGCAATTCCCCACTGATTAGGGCCGGATGATACTCTCATTTCGAATTCGGTAATCCCCAACTCGATTAAGCGACTTTCGTCGCCAACAACTTGGTCAAGCAAAAAGTGCGCGAGTGACTCAATAGTGACGTTCTTTACCGGAAGTAAGATCGTATCAGTTTTTAATAGCGGCTGAGTAATTCGATTGTGGGTAATAAAATGATACTGCTCATCACTTTCAATGTTCAAGTAAGGTGACTCCTCGGCAATCAAGGTGTATTCATCGTACCTTGCACACAGATCCTTGAGTATTTTTTTGAAAATTGCGTAGTCAAAAAGGAGACCGTTCTCATCCACTTCTCCCGTGATTTGAACTGCAATTCGCCAATTATGGCCGTGTAAGCGCTCCCGGTTGGTGGCGGAAAAAATAGTAAAGTGAGCAGCGGAAAAGTGTAGGTATGACTTTTCGATGTCAATGGATGCTAATTGAGCCATAAATTCGATAAACCAGTAGGCTTAAGAGATTATTTGATTGGCTATTATAATCAAGTAAGCGCAATAGTGTTGCGAAGAGCAAAAATTGATCCCGCCTATATTTAGGCACTAGTAAGGACGACAATCCTTACCCCCTCTACTCTAAGCATTTCAGATCTATGGAACCTCAACGCACTTTAATTTCAGCCCGCCTCTTGAATAACCACTCAAAGGACGCACCTCAATGATAGAAAATAAGCCTTTTTTCTTACTTGTGCAGAGGTCAACTCAAGATCAAACCATAAGACTTTATTAGGCTTCACCTCACAATGATGCGTTAGCAACTCCGGAATTATGGAAGTAAAAAACCGAACTGTCCTACTAAAACTGCTCTCTTTTTTAGCGGCATACAAGAAGACGCTGTTTGCAGCATCCGTCGCCTTGATTTTTACCGCCGGCGTAACGTTAGCTCTTGGCCAAGGCGTTCGAATACTGATTGACGACGGTTTTGTGGCCGGGTCGCCTGAAAAACTCAATCAAGCAGCGTTGTTTATCATTGCTTTAGCTCTACTGATGTCCGTCGGGACATTCATGCGTTTCTATTTGGTCTCCTGGCTCGGAGAACGCGTTTCTGCGGACATTCGACTAACTGTCTTCAACCACCTTTTAACCTTGCACCCGAACTACTTTGAGGAGAACCGCAGTGGCGAAATAATGTCTCGTCTAACAACGGACACCACACTACTGCAGACGGTGATCGGGTCATCTGCGTCGATGGCTTTGCGTTCATTTTTAACGTTCATTGGCGGTTTGATTTTATTGTTGGTGACCAACCTAAAACTCAGTTTAATGGTCCTCATGGGCGTTCCTTTAGTATTAATCCCAATAATGTTATTTGGGCGACGAGTGAGAACTCTCTCACGCAAAAGCCAAGACAGCATCGCTGAGGTTGGCACGCACGCAGGCGAGATCATTCAGCAAATTAAAACGGTTCAAAGTTACACTCAGGAACCTAGGGAAAGCGCCGCTTTTCGACGCTACGTTGAGGGGGCTTTCGATGTGGCAAAAAGTCGCATTACTCAACGAGCCACACTCATTGCGGTGGTTATCACGCTCATTTTTAGTGCGATAGCCACTATGCTTTGGGTTGGAGGCAATGACGTGCTTAATGGCACTATGAGCGCGGGTGATCTGGGCGCTTTTGTCTTCTACGCGATCATTGTCGCTGGATCCGTTGCTACTATTTCTGAGGTAATAGGCGATGTACAGCGGGCCGTCGGTGCCGCAGAGCGTTTATTTGAATTGTTGAGTATAGAAAGCCTAATTACGTCACCTTCTCAAGCAAGCTCAACGGCAGGAAATGCGCCCACTATGCAGCTTAAGGACGTTACTTTTCACTACCCATCTCGTCCTGATCTGCCGGCTCTGGAAAACCTGGATTTAACAATTCCCGAAGGAAAAAGCCTAGCCTTAGTGGGCCCTTCTGGCGCCGGAAAGTCCACCGTTTTTGAACTAATCCAACGCTTTTATGACCCCCAAAGCGGCACCATTACCTACGATGGCACCGATATCAGAGACTTGTCGCCGCAAGATTTACGCTCAAGAGTGGCCGTCGTTGCACAACAACCCACGCTTTTCAGCGCAGATGTGATGCACAATATTCGCTATGGCAACCCAGATGCCTCTGATGAACAAGTGTATGCCGCCGCTGAAGCAGCGAACGCTCATGACTTTATTAATGACCTACCTGATGGCTATCACAGTTATCTGGGTGAGCATGGAGTCAGGCTTTCCGGCGGTCAAAAACAAAGAATTGCAATCGCAAGAGCCATACTAAAAGACCCAAGCATCTTACTTTTAGATGAAGCCACATCGGCTCTGGATGCGGAAAGCGAACACCGAGTTCAATCGGCACTTGAACACCTGATGAAAGGCAGAACAACGATCATTATCGCTCATCGCTTAGCCACCATCAGGCAAGCCGATCAAATAGCGGTGCTAGAAAACGGTAAGTTACTCGCCCAAGGGCGCCACAACGAACTACTAGAGCAGAGTCCATTGTACCGCCGACTTTCTGAGCTTCAATTTCAAAAAGCCAGCTAGATTAACAAGCTATCAAGCATTAAATACCGATCAGTCAAACGCTGAATGACGTCTCAAAAATACTAGAAAGTTAAGCTGAAAGCTGTTTAGTAACTTTTGCGATTGAACTGTACTCCGGCACTAATTCTTCGAGACAATGAGATAAACTTTCATCGAATGTGTCTAGCTTTATTTGTATCTGATCAAACACCGCGTTGACTTTATCTGGCTCTACAAAGCGAGTCGCGGCCAACTGAATTTTTTCATACTCAGTATCCGAGAGGCTCTCGTCAGTATGAAATAATTCCTCGTGTAATTTTTCACCTTTTCTAAGCCCCGTGTAGACAATCTTGATGTCTTCGTGTGGTTCCATGCCAGATAAACGAACCAGCTTTTCGGCAAGCTCTGAAATCAACACAGGCTGCCCCATTTCCAGTACGTAAATACGACCATCTTCGCCCATCGCACTGGCTTCAAGGATTAGCTGTGTCGCTTCAGTGATGGTCATGAAATAGCGCGTCATTTCAGGGTGAGTAACCGTGACGGGGCCGCCTTTTTTAATTTGTTTTTGAAATTTAGGAACCACGCTGCCGGCAGAGCCAAGTACATTCCCAAATCGCACTGTAATAAATTTCGTCTGGCTCTGACTCGCTAGTTGCTGACAATAAATTTCCGCCACCCGTTTACAAGCCCCCATAAGGCTGCTTGGATTTACCGCTTTATCAGTAGAGATGAGAACAAATTTTTCAGCCCCAAACTTATGCGCCAAATCGGCGATATTTTTAGTGCCCATGGCATTATTTTTGACTACCTCTCTGACTTGCCCTTCGAGTAGAGGCACGTGCTTGTAAGCAGCAGCATGAAAAACAGCGGCAGGAGTAAAACGTTGAAAAACATTCAACGTGGCTGCCGAGTCACAAATATCACCCAAGACAGCGGTAATTTTACTGTCTGGGAAACGTTCGGACATTTCTTCTTGAATACGATACAAATTGTATTCACTTTGGTCGAATAGCACCAAGTGAGCTGAGCACACGGATGCTAATTGACGGCACAATTCTGACCCAATAGAACCACCCGCACCGGTGACTAGTACCGTTTTATCACACAAGCTGTGCTTAATTCGATGCCAATCGAGCTTGACCGGATCGCGCCCGAGTAAGTCGTCAATCCTGACTTCCCTAAGATCAGACAATCGAACTCGCCCGCTCACCAACTCATGAGCTCCAGGCAAGGTTCGAAACTCAACACCCGAGGCCTCACATATGCCCACTAGACGTTGCATTTGATCTTCATTTGCCGAAGGGACGGCTATCAACACCAAATCTATGTCCCATCGATAAATTAGGTCTTGCAGGACATCGGGAGAAGCAACCACTGGAATCCGATGAATTTGCCGGCCAATTTTATGTGGATCATCATCCAAGAAGGCAACGATGTTATATCGATTAGGATGGTTTCTCGTTAAGTCTCTTAGCAGCTGTTCTCCGGCTGCACCAGCGCCAAATATGACAACTTTACGACCAGAACGCGTAGAGAAATGTCTATCCTTATACAGGCGGTACAACAATCTCGAACCGGCCATAATCGTTAATAGCACCAGCGCATAAAGAATAAAAACCGACCTCGGAACGTAGGTCAATCGGTCTGCAACTAAAAACAACGTCAACGCCACCGCGGCGGTACCAATAGAGACAGATCTAACAATTAGCGACAGGTCAGGTAATGACACAAACCGCCACTCTCCTCTATGCACGCCCATAAACAAATTGACCACGATCTGTACCGTAATCACAACAGGCAACGCATAGATAGCGCTGGTCAGAAAAATATCTGGAATAACTTCTAAGTTATAGCGTAACCAATAAGCCAGCAACCAAGCAGCTGGTATCGCAAGCAGATCATGCAAGACGATTCTCCATCGATACAGGAGTGTTGTTAAAGCTCTAATCATTACTGTGTGCCACAACCAAATATATACATTTCTTCGATATGAAGTTTAGGACCAACCCTAATTTCAGATACACGCTATTGAGCATTACAACTCCTTAGCGTCAGCTCCGCGCTCTTGCCTCTTCACCAAACAGGCTGCCAACATCAGCAATGCAAGAACTGATATCACTAATAGAGCAATAATATCACGGTATAGAATACTGAGCGTGGCAATCAAAGCACATAACACCATCAATATTATTGCCACAAACACAACCTTACTATGCTCTAATCCAGCTAATCCAGCACGTTGATAAAAATGTGATCGATGTGGAAGCCAAAAAGGCTCACCTTTTCGGACTCTATTCAAAATAGTAAACGTCGCGTCGGAAACAAACACACTGAAAACCAATATCAAGCTCAAAATGGGTATATTGTGCCTATTTTCAGCAATAACGATCAGGGTAGCGAACACTCCGCCCAGAGTAATACTCCCAACATCGCCCATGAAAATTTTAGCTGGCTGCCAATTCCACAATAAAAATCCATAGCTAGAGGAAGCTATAGCACCGCATAAAATCGCAAGCTCATGGTCTCCCAAATAGAGAAACCACCCCCCTAGAGTTAGGCTGCCAACGATGGCCTGAGAACACGCAAGCCCGTCCATACCATCCATGAAGTTATACAAATTAGCCATCCAAACAATGCCTATCACAGTCAGGATGGGGCCAGCCCACAATAACTCAACTCGTAGAAAAGATCCGACCCAGCCAAACATTGCCACGGAGAAAACCCCAATTACCCCTTGCACAATAAACCGCAATTTTGGACTGAGATCTAATTTATCATCACACCAACTTAAGAGCGCCCATGAAAATACACAAGCCATCAGCGCTAGGAAAAATGTGGGGCGAGACGTGGTCGCGGCTAAACCAAGAAGTGTGATGATAATGATAGCGACAATGACCAAGCCCCCACCGCGAGGCACTTCACCTTTATGCATACTTCGATCATTTGGCCTATCAACGATGTCGTTACGAATCAGATAATCGATTAAGTATCGGATACCACACCAGCTTGTGATAAAGCCCAACAAAGCCACAACCACAATCATGATGATGTGTATCGACAACGGATCGTTCATGGAAGATCTCTGTTTGGGTTTACTAAAAATGCTTGGGGATGGTATGAAAAGTCTTTTTCAGCGGCCTCGTTTGAATAGGATAGATCTTGATTCATTCTATCCGCCATTTCAGGCGTGTAATCAAAGACCTTAAACCAGCGAGCTGCTCTCAACGCTATTCGTAAAAACCAAAGCGGGACCAAAATAAACTTGGCTCGGCGATTTAATCCTGAAAAGATTCTCTTAACCATTTCTCTGTATGTCAACGCCTCTCCCCCCGCTAAATTATAGGTCTTACCGAAACACGCGCGATTATCTCTAACGGCCAACATAGCGAAAACCAAATCGTCCGCATGGACAGGCTGGCGTAACCCATACGCGCCCCCAATTAACACCATGAACCCGCGCCGCTTAATGAATCTTGCTATGTGCGACACATTTTGATCTTGCCCATATCCATAAATCATACTTGGCCTTAGTATCGTCAACTGAACCTCATGCTCGGAACAAAATCTCTTTAAGTCTGATTCTGCCTCACTTAACCGTGATACGAGACACTGTTCTTCAGGGCTACTCGATTCTCGTTTACTAATGACGCTGGTTGAACTGAAAGCAACCACCCGGCGTACTCCTCTGTCGTACAAGACGGGTAAATGTCTTGGTAAAAGCCAGATTGGTGCACAATGAAGCAACTCGGTACAGCCAATTAAACCGGCTCGTTGTTCAGCATTGAGGTCTGAGCCTAAATCCCATTGAAGATGATTTTCGAGCTGCTTTCGTGACACACTCAAATAATTCGTGTTTAGCTCAGCCAACTTTAAAACAAGAGGTCGGCCGACAACGCCATTGGCACCAGTAACCAATATCATGACCGATTAAACACTCCCAATCCTGACTTGATCAACGACCCAACGGCCTTTGCAGAAAAACTCAACAGTATGCCCAGTTTAATCGAATATCGAACAGGCCATGCGTAGTCATCATGATAAAACTTATCGAAAAAACGAATCATACCCTTGTGTAAGGTCCACATCACGCCAAGCGGGCGGCTCTTAGTACTCACCCCTTTGGCATGCACAACCTCAGCGGCCGGAACGAAACCAACCTGCAAACCTGCCAACGCAAATCGCTTGCACCAATCAAGGTCTTCACAATGCATAAAGTACCCTTCATCCAGGAAACCTACTTCTGTCAATGCATCTCGCTTGACGACCATAAAGGCCCCTGAAATGGCTTCGACGGCCTGCGGCGACTCGCTCGGCTCTACGTTTTCCCCGTAATCAAAATCTGCGAACATAGCACTATTCGGAAAGATTCTATTCAGCATAAGCATCCTCACCAACGCAGACCAAGGCGTCGGAAACCGACGACGGCAGGTCTTTTGCAGAGATCCATCTTCATTGAGAATTCGACAACTGGCAATTCCAATGGCGTCGTTGTCACTGAAGGCTTGGATTATTTGCCTCAATGCGCCCTCGGTCAACTCGCAGTCAGGATTCATCAGGACAACGTAATCATGATCTACTGACTTCAACACTTGATTATTGGCGGCTGCAAAACCAACATTCTCGTTATTATAAATCCATTCAACGCGCTCAGACGCGATGTTGCGCTGGGCATTTTCCATACTTAGATCACTGGAGTCATTATCCACCACTGAAATTGATGCATCGCTATGCGCAAGTGCGGAAGCGATAGACCGCTGCAACCAATCACCGGAATTATAATTAACGATAATAATGTGCGTTGTTAACATCGATGGTTGCCTAATTATGGGGTTCCGAAAAGTCCGTTCTTCCGGATTTTCCGCTAAAACCATGCCATGCCCCAAGAAACATCATCTTCAAATTAGCCCAACGAGGAGTCCTCAATAGGCCGAACATAACAAAAATCATCGCAAGCC
Source organism: Arenicella sp. 4NH20-0111 (assembly GCF_040366405.1). Classification (NCBI taxonomy): domain Bacteria; kingdom Pseudomonadati; phylum Pseudomonadota; class Gammaproteobacteria; order Arenicellales; family Arenicellaceae; genus Arenicella; species Arenicella sp. 4NH20-0111. Next base: position 197,619 of record NZ_BAABWF010000006.1, on the reverse strand, counting down.
GTTGCAGATCATTCCACTTCCAGAGCGATGAGGCGTATCGCCGTCGATACAAACAGACACTGTTTCTAAAAATATAATAATAACGAAACGGCTTATGTTGAGGAACGTTTCGCTCACGCCCGCCCACTTTGACTCGATGAGTTTGCTCTCCTAGACCATGGCTCATGCGTGCTTCGCTCGCACCAAACGCCTGATAACCTTTACTTGCCGCTCTTAGAAACCACTCGGTATCAACATGGTCAATGAACAGGCTTTCATCCATCCGTCCAACCAAATGCAATGTATCAATACTGAACAAGCTACCGGACGATATTAAAAAATCGGCCGGTACGATGGGCCTCAAAGCGTACTCACGCTGAAACTTTAGCCAACCAAATCGAACAAAGAACGATTCGCTATTATTCTGACTATTAAGATAACAAGCGCCAACAGCACTCACCTTAGCCTCTTTAGACTTCTCTTGATGAACAACAATCAGTTTTTGCACCATAGAATCAAGCGGAACGCTGTCTTGGTCGAGTATCAATAGATACGGGCAACCGGCTTGCTCACAAAAGTCGATACCCTGATTATGCGCAGCACCAAGCCCCAAATTCTCGACATTACAAATTAGATTGACGTCAAATCCAGCGTCAATAATATTGACCTGATTTGAGGAACCATTATCTACAATCAGAATCTCGCATTCCTGAGACTTTAAGACGCTGACGAGGTTTGACAGTGCCGAAAGATCAGGATTAAACGTGACTATCACCGCCAACACTTGCCGTGAACTATCTGATGACGTTGAAACCTCCTTCGTCGAACGGTCTTTGACGGCACTCGTTTTTGTCATGGTCGGTATCAAATGTCACGCAATCGGCGAAGCCTAAGGTGACTCAGGTGATTTCGTTAGCGTCAATCCCAACCGTTCGTCGGACGTGATAAATTGGCTTATTCTGACTTTCGTAATAGGTTCGCGTCTGCATCTCGCCTATCAATCCAAATAAGATAAACTGAACCCCAATTACAATAAGCAAAAAGGCAAAAATAAGAAGCGGCCTGTCGCCCAAAGGAACGCCAAAAAACAACCTTTCTACCGTTAAATACGTAAGCATCAAACCGCCAACGCCTCCTAGAGCCAGCCCAGGCATGCCAAAGAAATGCAAAGGCCTAGCATGGTAACGAAGCAAGAACTTCACCGTAATTAAATCCAGAACCACTCTGAATGTTCTGGATATTCCATATTTAGATTCACCGGCTGTACGCGCCCGATGATTCACTTTCACTTCGGCAATTTTCGCTCCAACACCGCTGGCAACGGCTGGAATAAATCGGTGCATCTCACCATATAGAGTGACACGTTTGGCTAACTCCTTGCGCATTGCTTTCAAGGTACAACCATAATCATGCAAGCTGACATCGGTTATTTTCGAGATCAATCGATTCGCCAGCATAGATGGCAGCTTACGGGATAGGTAAGTATCTTGACGGTCAAAACGCCAACCGCACGCCATATCATACCCTTCCTCGATTTTAGCCACCATCTTAGGAATGTCAGCTGGATCATTTTGTCGGTCAGCATCTAAGGTAACCACAATATCACCTTCAGCGTAGTCTAGGCCTGCCACCATGGCGGCGGTCTGCCCAAAGTTGCGGCGAAAGCTCACTACTTTAATTTGAGGCATTTCACTGCGAAAGTCCTCTAATACCTTAACCCCGCCGTCGGTGCTTCCATCATCGATAAAAAGAACTTCGTAGCTCTTATCAGTGGTGTCCATTGCACCCTTTATCTCTTCGCACAATGGCTTTAAATTTGGTTCTTCATTCAAAAATGGAATGACAATTGAAACGTCCATCGGATTACCCTGATTTAGCTGAAATAAGTTTTATTAAAGGCGAATACGCCATTTTCATGTTGATCGGCGAATTATACGAGATTCGACGCGCTATTGCTCGGAGAGATAAATCAATTGATCTGATTGCTCAGCTTCAACCTTTGGGTAAACCCCTTCGTCACCCACTCTAAGGTGCTTACTGTAGTACTTATCGACAAAGCCTTTCGTTTTCCAACGGCTTTGCAGTGTCCCTAATTCTCGGAAATACCGCTCCACATGCGGCGCCGACATATCGTCTCCGCGGCTCACCGATTCGTGGTGATACAAAATCGCTTCAGGAGTCCAAATTACGTCTTTACCGCTTGCTTCGACCTTAAGACAATAGTCTATATCGTTATACGCAACTTTAAACGCTTGGGCATCCAACCCTCCAATCTTCTCAAACAGATCTCTCGGCGTAATCAAACAAGCCGCCGTCACCGCCATCATATTCTGAGTGGCCAAGCAACGCATCTGATAACCCGGCGATTGCCCGTCTTCTAAGCGATGAATATGCCCTGCCGCGTTCCCCATGCCTATTGTAACGCCGGCGTGCTGTACGCGTCCGTCTGAGAACAAGAGCTTCGCTCCGACAATACCCACTTCAGGTTGCTGAGCCCATCCCATCATTTGAGTCAACCAATCACCCTTAATGACCTCAATATCGTTGTTAATCAAGCCCACATATTTGGAATCACCATGCTCGACCGCAAAATTATTAATCGCTGAGTAATTAAATTCCCCAGGATAGGTAACGACGGTCACTCTAGGGTCTTTTTCGATCAATTTGAAATAGTCAAACGTTTCAGACTTCTCACTGCCGTTATCGACAACAATAACCTTGAAATTACGATATTCGGTCTTCTCAAGGATTCCATCAATACAGGGCTTGAGCACAGATAACCCGTCACGTGTGGGAATGACCAAGTCAACCGAAGGTCCTTCATTGGCGTCTGGCGCCGCAACCAGAACATTGTAATTATGTCGGCGCAGCCATTGCATACCAGGCCACGCAGACTCACTCGACCTCGGTTCAGGCGTGAGCTCCTCGGTTACCCTATCGCTTCGAAACAACGCCTCAGGAATATGCATCACTTTAGATCGGTCTTTAAACAACTCCAATGCCAGGAAGTAGCGGTGCTCATCATTTAATAATTCGGAAAGTAATCTACCTGAGACGGCGTCAATTGAGTAAAGCGTGCTGGCTCCTAGATAATTAAAACAAGCTAAATAGACCCGGCTCGGTTGTGGCTTAAACACAGGAGGCAAGGGGGCACTTATCTGCGTCTGACCTTCTATCTCATTAGCAATATCTCTGGGTGCATAGTCATGATCCGTGTAGATTAAATCAGGTGATTCAGGTGCCTTTTTTATCGCTCGCTTAAGCATTAGGATGGCGGCCGGTTGAAGGATTTCGGACTTTCGCAATGGCAAAATGTAATCTGCGTTTTGCGGAATAACGTTATCTTCATTCAGGCAGAGAATCCAATCTGGACTGATTATTTGTAGGTCAAGTGACTCTCGCTGGCATTGATCTTCGATTAGAACTGCAATTTTGGCGCTCCCTACAAATGGAGCAAAGAGTCGTGGGCTAAAGCCTTTAAAACGATTCCATGAACTGACATTTTCAAGATAGTGTTGTGTGCCTGCATCCGGTGCATAGAATCGTAAAAGACTGTTTGACCGTTCAAACGGCGCCTGAAACTGGAGCGCAATCATTTTCAGGGCTGAGCGTATACTAAAAAAGTCACGTAAATAACGAGCGCAAATCAGCCATGTTCGACATCGAGCTTCGATGTTCGACACACGAGCCAAACGTTCAAAATTTATAGAGCGGCTATGCGCAGTTAAATTGCCTTCAGGCAAATAAAACATCATCCGATTTCTGCCAGCGTGTACACCAACTAAATGTCTACTGACTTCTTTACCTTCATCGTTGGTGACCACCAAACGAGGCAAATGGTCTAAGGTTCCCGGAACGGTGAATTCACAAACGTACCACCCAGTCCGTATTTCGACTGGTATCTTCAAAAAATCGACCTTGGACCACGTTGCTTCTAGCTTGTTATTCAATTTAACAAGCGTTTTTAAAATATTCATAAAAACGGATCAAAGTGTGTTTTTTCGAAGCAAGCGCCGTAGACCATTTAAGATCCTCCAACCAATCGAGTTACTCATTAACTGCACTTTATTTTCCAAATTTGTTGAATGAGTCTGTAGCTGGGTAATTTGAGCGTTAAGATGCTCAACAAGCTTCACATCTTGCTCTCTCATCACCTCTACAGGCTTTGGTTCAGAAGGTAGATCATAGGTCAATTGGGGGATATCAAACGACGTACAAGTCTTTTTAACCATCTTTTGTAATGCATTCTCACCGCTGCCCAACAACCATAAAAAGGAATTACTGTGTTCTGGCAAAGTGCCCGCCTGCAGTAGAGACTCCCATAAGCGGTGCTCATTTTCTCCTAAAGAAAACGGGCGATTATAATCTCGCGACGTCACCTCTTTTAGCGCGTTACCGACTTGCTCGTCATCGCACGACTCGTGCATGACCAAATGAGGAATTTTGTAGTCTGGGAAGGGCAATAAAAGAGAATGATTATCAAAACCGGCGTCGCGAATATAGGTCAGCCAATCGTGCTTACTGTATGTTTTGATCCCAGTTGAATTAGGATAATTATCCAATCCAATGAACGGAACAGCATAATGATCTTCGTTGGCGCCGAGCGCGTACTTCATTCCTAAACGATTTTCGATCGCAACTAAAACAACGCCGTTCTCGGTACACGCTGCTTTGCCCATAGCCAATAGGTCATGTAACGCCTCTTCATCTGTCTCGGCAGACGAAAATCGACCCGCGTATTCGGTGACGCCAACAAACAACACCAAGTCATACTCATCTTTCGGAAGCTCAATATCATTAAAATTCGCGCTGCAAATTTCAACGTTATCCAAATCACGACATCTCTTTTTAGCTAAGGCCGCGCGAACAGGACTACCCTCGATTGCATCCACCCGCATGCCCTCCTGCTCTCCAAGGTAACGCGTAATTGAACCACAACCACACCCTAACTCTAGTACCCGAGTCACGCCATCAAGGTTCAGAGCGCGCAGTAAATTAGCTCTGGTGGATGACAAATGGTATTCAGTAGGCCAATCTACAATGTGCTTTTGAAGTTCAGTCGACTCGCTGCTCAGGTCTTGTGCGACCTCGAGAATGTCATCTAGCATCCGCTCAGAACTTTCACCATCAGAGTAATTAAAATCGCGCGCATCACTGGATCGCTGATAAACACCTTGAGAGTTCTCAACAAACTCGTTATAAGCGGCTACTGAGATCGAATTTCGACTCATCATTTACTCTCTTCGGACTCACCGTCCGTGTTATCGATTAACGCAAGTTCTCCATTCAGATCTACCACGCCAAAGGCATCTAGAGTTTCGCTAACATGAATGTGAATCATGTCGTAACGTCGATCAATGGCAATGTTGTCTTTGACGCTGTGATCCTGAGCCACACCCAGTGAAACGAAATAGTCTCCGGCAAGCAGATTCAGGGTTAATTTAAATTCTAGTGACACTAGATCTCCCGCCTTCTGGGAGGTAGCCAAATTTCCTTTCAGTCGAGAATTAGTCCCGTAAATCTGATTACCGTCATTCATTTTGACGGTAATGCCGTAAATCAAATCATCAATGTCGTGCTCAAACAAAACCGACGCACGCACGACCATCTCATCTCCGCGCTGCATAAGACCGCTGGTTATGGCGCCGTTTTGTAGCACCTCGTAATTACATATCTTTGCACGAGCGTCGCCCCAACGGTGTTCGTTCACATTGTAAGTAGGTTGAGAAACGCAATTATCGACGGTTGGGTCAAATTCAACACTGTAGGATTGGGCATCAATCGATATCGACTCTTTAACGACGGCATCAGACTCAAACATCATTTCCAAATAGGCTTGTACAACCTGTTTGGGTGAGCCCGTTAACTTAAGCTCGCCGCCATCGAGCATGATCGCTCTATCACAATACTTTAATACGCTTTCAGTTGAATGGGTTACAAACAAAATTGACACCCCTTGTTCTTTCAATTGGTCCAGTCGGCGAAAGCACTTCTGTTGAAACCGCACATCACCCACCGCCAACGCTTCATCGACAATAAGTATGTCGGGATTCATGTTGATTGCCACGGCAAATGCAAGCCTAACGAACATACCACTCGAATAGGTTTTAACGGGGCGATGCAAAAACTCTCCGAGCCCACAAAATTCAACGATATCAGGAAGCTTTTCATGAAACTCATCGCGCGTAAGCCCCATAATGGAAGCGTTAAGCCGAGCGTTTTCCATTCCCGTAAACTCAGGGTTAAATCCGGCGCCTAATTCTAAAAGAGCGGAGATACGGCCATGAGTCTGGAATTCACCAGAAGTCGCCTGCAAGATCCCAGCGATAATCTGCAATAACGTGGATTTTCCAGATCCATTTTTTCCGACAATGCCCACGGTCTCGCCTTTACGAACAACCAAATCCACGCCTTTCAAAGCCCAGAACTCTTGATAATATTGCTTATCGCTATTAAAGCTCTGCCATAGTCGGTGAATTGGTTTTTTATAGGTTTGATAACATTTCGTGACTTGGGAAACGTTGATCACAGGCTCAGAATCCGCAAACTTACTCACGGCAGAGTTGGACTCTCCAAACGACCTCGCCTCGATGTTTTTTGGGTTCTCGACGGGGCCTAATTTACTAGATGACATCAGCAAAGCCCTCTCGAGTTCGTTTAAAAAACCATTGCCCGACAAAAAGCATTAGGAAGGCAAAAAACGTGTATATTCCAAGGTCAGTCCAATTCGGCATTTGACCAAGTAAAACAACGGCTCTAAATTGCTCGACCACCACCGTTAACGGATTCAACCAATAAACATACGGCTGCATCGGTTCTGGGATCAGACTCAGCGGATACACAATCGGCCCCATGAATAATAATACGGTCATGAACACACCCATGACTTGACCGAGATCCCTCACGTAAACACCCAGCACCGATATGAACCACGAGGCACCCAGCAAAAATATCGCAAGAGGGGCCAAAACCACGGGCACGAGTAGTATGGTCCAATAGAGCTGGTTTCCCGTAAGCAGATTGATTGCAACCAAAATAATCAGCCCGAGTAACAAATGAAACAGAGCGTTAGCTAAGCTAACCACGCTCAGAATTTCCAGCGGGAACACCACCTTTTTCACGTATTGAGAATTACCGGTAATCAACCCAACCGCGCCGACCATTACTTCGGCCAATAAGGTGTGGCAAAGCAGGCCTGCAAACAAAATCACCCCAAAAGCCAAATTATCTTGACCCGCAACCCCCCATTTTGCCTTCATGACGAAGCCAAACACAAAGGTGTAGACCATCAACATTAGAATGGGGTACACAAATGCCCAAAGAAAACCAAGTTGGGACCCACGATAACGTTGTTGTATGTCACGCTTTAACATCTGCAAAAACAGATACTTGTGACTTAATAGATCGGATAACATAATTGAATCTAATGGGAATACGGTTGTATTCTAGGTTTGATTAATCGATTTCTGGGAACTGATGTTTATTATCCAGAATCATTTGAAGATACTTACCATAGCCACTTTTCTTGTACTGACTTGCCGCCTTAGCTAATTCTTCGTCGCCAATGTATCCTTGACGGTAGGCAATCTCTTCTAAGCAGGCAACCTTCAATCCTTGGCGATTCTCAATCGTTTCGATAAACATGGATGCTTGTAACAACGACTCGTGAGTTCCCATGTCCAACCAAGCTAGACCGCGCCCAAATACCTGGACCGAGAGATCACCCCATTCCAAATACTGTTTATTAACGTCGGTGATTTCCAGCTCGCCTCGCGGTGAAGGTTTAATAGACTTAGCAACATCTACAACGCGATTATCGTAAAAATACAGTCCGGTAACGGCGTAATTAGACTTAGGCTGCTCGGGCTTTTCTTCTAAGCTAATAGCTTGCCATTTGTCGTTAAATTCAACAACACCGTAACGTTCTGGATCATGAACGGGGTAAGCAAATACAGTAGCCCCTTTCTTAGACTCACCCGCCGCCTTGAGACTCTTGCTTAGGTCAGCACCATGAAACACGTTATCGCCTAACACCAAAGCACAATCGTCGTTACCGATAAACTCTGATCCTATAATAAACGCTTGGGCAAGGCCGTCAGGAGACGGTTGCACGGCATAAGAAATGTTAATTCCCCATTGCGAGCCATCCTTCATTAATTGCTGAAAACGAGGAGTGTCTTGAGGTGTTGAGATGATCAAAATATCCTTTATCCCCGCCAGCATAAGCGAAGACAGAGGATAGTAAATCATGGGCTTGTCGTACACAGGCAATAACTGTTTTGATACGGCTTGAGTAACGGGGTGAAGCCTAGTGCCCGACCCGCCTGCAAGAATAATTCCACGCATTTTTCTTATCCTTTATCTATATAAGATAACTTGTTCAAAAACGAAACAACATTAAGTGAGTTATACACTGATGTGAGCAAAGGGTTATTAACCCCCTAAGCGGCCACCGTCGTACTCACCAGACACTTTCGCCACCCACTCAGCACTGCTTAAGTACCATTCAACGGTCTTACGAATACCAGTCTCAAAGGTCTCCTCCGGCGTCCATCCAAGCTCTTTTTCAATTTTAGCGGCGTCGATAGCATAGCGTCGATCGTGCCCAGGCCGATCAGCAACAAACGTTATTTGCTGCTCATACGGCACGCCATCTTCTCTCGGCTTTACGTCATCAAGAATGCCGCAAATCGTCTTAACCACATCAATATTGGTTTTTTCATTATGCCCACCCACGTTGTACACCTGACCGTTTTCACCGGTGGTTACAATCTGCCATAAAGCTTTGACATGATCATCAACGAAAAGCCAGTCACGAACATTATCGCCTTTTCCATAAATGGGTAGTGGCTCTCCTGAAATTGCTTTCTGAATCACCAAAGGAATCAATTTTTCCGGGAACTGAAAGGGCCCATAATTATTAGAACAGTTTGAGATAACAACCGGTAACTTGTAGGTTTTATTCCAAGCCCTTACAAGATGATCAGAACTCGCTTTACTCGCGGAGTACGGCGAGTTGGGTTTGTATCGTGTGGTTTCGGTAAACAAACCAGACTCACCTAAACTGCCGTAAACTTCATCGGTCGAGATATGATGGAATTTAAATGACTCTCTCTTTTCTCCATCCAATCCTTCATAGTATTCACGCGCAACCTCCAATAGGTTGTATGTTCCGATAATATTAGTCTGAATGAATTCTCCAGGCCCATCAATCGAACGATCAACATGCGACTCAGCCGCTAAATGCATGATTAGATCAGGTTGATACTGGTTAACTAAACGACGCATAGCGTCGACATCTACGATATCTTCTTGATGAAAATGATGCCTTTCATTGGCATCCGCCCCACCCAGTGAATGTAAACTTCCTGCGTAAGTTAATTTATCAATATTGATAACGGTTGCATCGGTTTCGTTAATTAAATACCGGACTAGGGCTGAGCCGATAAAACCAGCTCCGCCAGTGAGAAGTACTGTCTTTTTCATATTTACGTTTTCAAAATAAGTTTACGAGGCTTTTGTTCGCTTCTCGAGTAAAGATTTTTCTTGACCTTGCTCAAACAGCGGCTCAGGTTCACGAAACTTCATTTTTAACAACATCGGCGGCACCAAAATAGAAGAAGACGGCAGTACGGCCTCGACCTCTTCTAATAATATTGTTGTTTGTTCCATAGACGTGAACACCGCCACATCAAATTCATCTAGCGATGGCAAATTATCGACGGTTGAAACACCAAAAAACTCCTCACGAGAAGCGTTTGGTTGGTAGATACTTATTACTGACAGGTTAGCTTGTAACGCACGTAATAAAGCGATCTCCGTTAAATCAGACAAGCCGACAAAGACTAACCGCGGGTTTTGATGCTCAGCTAATTGTTGTAAGAGTAATGTATATTCATCGCCAGCTTGACGAAACAAGGCAAACGAGGTGCTAAAGAACGCCGCGGTCAACCTGGCTTTTTCTGCAAAACCGTTGGGAGTAAGGTAGTAAAAGTAACGATTAGCCGGCGCCGAAGACACCTTAATCCACCCCTTTTTCACACAACGCTTTAAATAAGAATTTGCCAAACCAAGTGCGACACCCATCTGTTGCGCTAAATGCCGCTGACTTATGTCATCACGGGACTCAATAGCTTGCAATAATTCCAAGGTCAATTGGCTTTCTTTGCTTTGAGCAGCAGCCTCTGCCTGGTGTTTTTTGGGAGTAGCGTTCATGGGGTGAACACTATAGTGAGTCAGTCTAGGAACGTCAAAGATTTTTTCAAGATTTCTGGCTCCTTATAGCAATTAATGAGTCAAATACGGATGACCGGGAAACCGCAGTTTATAAAACGCAATGATCGAATCATCGCCGCTCTGATAAGTCTGTCATGAAACCATAACAAAGGAGTAACAGAGTAGTAACAATACAACCCTACTCTCAGCAAAACATAAACTGAGTAATTCAAGAGAGGCTTTTGAATATGGGATATGCGCAAAAAACCTATGCATCAACAGAACTGCCATCCGCGCCTCTGGGTAGACTTCGTTACTTAGCTGCGCGTTTACATTACGCGCATCATTGTCACACCGCTCGAAAAACAGAAAAGCCGAAAATGATCGCCTTTCCTGAACATCCATCGGCATTACAAAAGGAACTGAATAAATCCAAGCTTCTGGGCACCACGAATAACGGCCAACAAATATTCCTGTTCGACTATCACATCAATTCCAGTGTAATACGGGAACTTGGCAGATTACGAGAACTTACCTTTAGGGCGGTTGGAGAAGGTACCCATAAGCCCAGAGACATAGACAGTTACGATAAAACTTATCGCCACATCGTGCTATGGAATGAACGTGCCCAAGAAATTGTGGGGGCATACCGCATTGGAGAAGCATTTCGACTGAAGGAGCACAAAACACCTGCCTCACTTTACACTCATGAATTATTCAAGTACGAAAACCAGTTTTCTGAAATTTACCCGTACGGAATCGAGCTTGGTAGAAGCTTCATTCAACCAAAATACTGGAGCAAACGCGGATTGGATCTATTATGGCAAGGGATTGGTGCTTACCTACGAATGCATCCTCATGTCCGCTATCTATTTGGTGGAGTCAGCCTGTCAAATGACTACCCAGAGCTTGCTAAACAACAAATCATCGGTCTATATCGATATTTCTTTAGACCCGAAAACGCCGCTGAGTATGCCTCATCACGCATGCCTTATCAGTGCAACAGAGCCGTTACGGAAGTCTATCGCGGGAAGACATTCGATCAAGCTCAAAGAGAACTGAGCTTAGAGCTCGCGAGTCAAGATCTTAGTATTCCCACCCTATTCAAACATTACGTTAGCCTATGTCATTCCGACGGAGTCAAATTCATGGATTTCAATATTGACCCTGAGTTCTCTTATTGTATCGACGGACTAATCCTAGTCGACCTAACAAAAATAAAAGACTCAAAGAAACGTCGCTACCTAACCCCTAATGCATAGCCAATAGGCTAATATCAAAATGGCCAAAGCAGATCTACACGTTCACTCCAAGTATTCAGACCACCCCAGCACATGGGGCCACAAGGTCTACCAATCGCCGGAAAGTTTCACTGAGGTTGAGACGGTGTATCGGCAAGCAAAACGCCGAGGCATGGATTTTGTCACGTTGACCGATCATGATGATATTCGAGGCTCACTTGAGCTGACTCAGTCGTACCCAAACGACACGTTCATGTCCTGCGAGGTTACCACCTTCTTCCCAGAAGATAATTGTAAGGTTCACGTGCTTGTTTACGGGCTAGATGAAGAGCAATACCTAGAAATCATGGACATCCGCATGAACATCTACCGGCTAAGAGATTACATATTAGAGCAAAATCTAGCCTATTCTGTCGCTCATGCAACCTACGATCAAGATGGTAAATTAGGCTTTGAGCATATTGAAAAACTGGTCATATTATTCGACGTATTCGAAATAATTAATGGCGGATCTGATTCTCAGAACAACCTTCTACTGCATCGTTACTTGCAAAACCTAAGTCAATCTTCATTCAACGAATTACAATCAAAACACGGTTTAGAACCAATGAGTAGTGACCCTTGGATTAAGGGTTTTACTGGTGGATCTGACGACCACTGTGGGATACTGATTGGCAGTGCCTATACTCAAAGTGTGAGTGACAGTCCGGATACGTTTCTAGAATCCATTCGAAATAAGAAAAGCCTAGGTAACGGAATGCATGGAAGCTTTGAAACGTACGCTACTGGGGTAATTAAGCACATTCATGACTATCGACTTGCTAGAGACAAACGTTACTCGAGCACAAAAATGAGTGATTTCCTTGACCTTTTTTACTCAGGCAAAGAGGGAAACTTAATGAAGCGATTTAAAAAAAGTCAGTCCCTGAGATACCTTAAAAAGAAAAACAACAAGACTCACAATGCACTGCATCGTCTACTCAAACAGATTAGCCAAGACGCAGATCATGACATGGCACGTAAGATTCCTAATGCTTACGTTCACATCAACGAATTGCATGATGAGATGTTTTCATCGGTTGTCACTGCATTGACCAAACACCTACCCGGCGGTGATATTTTCAAGGGCTTCCAAAGACTCGCTACACTGTTCCCCATGACGCTATTGGCGGCGCCCTTCATCGGCTCGATGCGCCATCAAGTCCTAAAATCAAACATTAAACGTCGTTTACTAGAGGGTACTAAGCAGCACTACACTGAAAAAGCGCTTTGGTTTACCGACACCATCGACGACTTAAATGGCGTTTCCGTCTCTCTACGGCAGATCGCAACTCATGGAGCAAATCGCGGCTATTTACTCAAACTTGTGACTTGCGTAGACCAAGCAAGCCTAAAGACAGCATTACCAAAAAACACACTCAATTTACCTCCCATCAAAGAAGTGCAAGTGCCTGGATACGAACAACAGACAGTTGGATTTCCTTCGCTATTGTCGATGATGAGAAAAATAAGCCTAGAACAACCAGACCAAATCATCATTTCAACTCCAGGGCCGCTAGGGTTGGGTGCGCTGCTGTGTGCGAAATTAATGGATCTCCCAGTCAAAATGGTTTACCACACTGACTTTGCTGAGCAAATCATTCGAATGACCAATGAACCCATGCTCGCGAAGCTCTCAGATGGGCTGGTAAATGCTTTCTATAAGCAAGCAGATCAAGTATTTGTACCCAGTAATAGCTACATCAAAAAACTATCTAAAGCTGGCATTGATGATCGAAAATTAGCGATCTTTCCACGCGGTCTCGATCTCGACCTATATCATCCTAAATCCGCCACTTGTTCCGTGGCTCGTCGCAAGCAATTACACGGCGAGTTTACATTGATGTTTGCGGGTCGAATCTCAGCAGATAAAAACCTAACCTTACTTACTAACGTAGCAAGGCTTGCCGAACGAACTCACAAAGGGAGGTTTAACTGGATCATTGCCGGTGACGGCCCTGACCTAACTTCTTTCAAAGAATCAATGGGCACTGTCAGTAATGTTCATTTTACAGGGCGTATAGACGCAAAAGAGTTAGTCGAATGCTATCGATCTGCGGACCTATTTGTATTTCCAAGCCATACAGACACATTTGGAATGGTGGTTTTGGAGGCTCAGGCTTGCGGCCTACCCTGCCTGGTGACAACAAGCGGAGGCCCAAAGGAGATCATTATTGCCAATGAAACAGGCAGCATCGTGGACGATGACAGCGCGGAAAATTGGCTCAATCATATAATTGAGTACCATAAGATGAAGCAACACCTACCCGATCAGTACTCCACCATGCAGTCGGCCTGCTTTGATCACGTTAAGCAACAAAACAACTGGCAACCAATATTTGATTCGGTACTAGGCTCTCAATGCCTACTGCCCCATCAACATTCCTCTGACCCTACCACTCTACAAGCAGCATAGTTAAAAATTTATGAAAGCATTTACGCGAAGCAACAACCAATATTATTTGATGCGACACGGGGAGAGCCTGGCTAACCGTCGAGGCCTCATCGTTAGTGCACCAGATAATGCTCTCAATGATTATGGGCTTACCAGCAAAGGGGCCGATCAAGTCATGGCCTCAGCTCTAAACACCAGACTCAGTGCCAACATCACCATCATCACCTCTGACTACAAACGCGCAAGAGAGTCGGCAGAAATTATGAGCAGTGTATTGAGTTGTTCAAATGACGTTCTTATTGATACTCGAATGCGAGAAAGAGATTTCGGAGCTTATGAGTTATCCGACCATTCAAACTACGAGACGGTATGGCAAAACGACGTAACAAACCCGGATGAGAGCATCAACGGAGTCGAAACCGTTGAAAATGTGCTAAAACGAGGTTTAGCAACGATTGAATCACTCGAGAAAACCCACAGAAACCAAACCATACTGCTCGTCGGTCATGGTGACGTATTGCAGATACTGTTATCACACCATCAAAACATAAACCCAAGATTTCATCGAAGCCTATCCAGTATCGGCAACGCTGATATCCGCAGCTTATCCAAGCTTGAACTTGCCTCGCGCAAACCTGCGGCCTAACTCAAACAGCGAACAACCGGCATGACTGGGGTGGGTTAGTGATAAAAACTATCTCGCCCCTTTTGAAAGAAGCTTATCTTTTTCACTCCAACGCCTGTTTAACCAATCTTCAACATTGTCTATTTCAGAAAACACGTACTGTTTTAAGGTGATGGTTATTTTTCGAGGATCCCCATGCAAGCATCGCAAAATATTAACGTTGCTTTGATGATAATCGATTGTGATATCCACGAGAGGTGTATCCGCGCTGACGAAGTTTTGAATCATTTTGAGCCCTCCAGATCGTGGCCTCACTAAATGATCGTAGCCGACGTTCTGCTTTTGCTTTTTCGCTTCAGTAAATCGAGTGCCTTCAGGAAAGATCAATAGCGCACCAGATTCGTCTCCATGCTCCTTAGAAGCCTTTTGAATGATCGAAAAATCATTCTCTCTCGTCGCGCCTCCTTTGTTTCGATAAAGCCTAGGGAAATTTAGAGCCAGACATATCCATCCGATAATAGGTATCCAAATAATTTCACGCTTTACCAAAAATTTCACTATCGGACCATCTCGAGTCACGATATCTTGGACCAATGGAATATCAAACCATGATTGATGATTGCAGATAACGACCGGTGAGCGACTAAACTCCACATCTCCTTGAATATCCAGCTCAATACCGACAACTTTTTGCATCCAGAAGCTATTCAGGTTTACGGCATTTCGATAAATTCGATCTACTGCCCATGTGCAAAACTGGGAAACCATTGCCAACGGGAACAAAGCGCCAATGATGGCAATAGGCAATAGAATAATAAACCCAACAAGCAGATTTACGGTGACCCATACAGCCGATACGATACTGATGACTATGTTCAGAACCCACTCCCCCTTTAATTTGCAGCTTGTCTACTGCTTATAATCTAACCGCTGAGACACTCGGTGTTGATGGTGATCATAGCAAACCCTATGAACAACCTAACTTACCACACCCTCCTAGGCTGAGAAGTATATTACAGTAGACGATGGATTTGCATCGGAGATAGCCTTTTGAGTTGAATGCCGATTCTCGCCAACCAGCTCGATATCAAACCAAAAGACGGTCACGTCGCCAGTTCGAACCCTTCATCAATCCACCCAGTTACTCCACCAATCATTTTTTTAACTGGCCGCCCCAATTTGGCCAGTTTAATGGCCGCCTTGTCTGCGCCATTGCAATGTGGGCCAGCGCAGTAAACCACGAAGAGTGTGTCTTCACTGAATGAAGCCAACGAGGCTTTATTCATACGGCTATGCGGAAGGTTAATCGAAGACGGAAGGTGACCAGATGCAAACAATTCTTCCCCCCTAACGTCCATTAACACAAAGTCTTTTCTATCATTAGTGATCGCATGATGCGTGTCCCAACAATCTGTCTCGAATTCCAATAACTTACTAAAATATTCCAGTGCTTCTTTACTTGCCGCCGCTGGCGGTCTTGCTACAGCTGATACCATGATTTACTCCGGTGATGATGAATTGGTTAGTACGAGTACCAGTTTGTTGCATTTACCTAGATTCGACAATTGGCTTAAAGGACAGTTTACGATAATATCCAGCCATGAATGTAAAAGTCGCCATCTTGGCTCACCCAGATATCGCTTTGTTTGAATTAGGCTGCGCTACCGAACTTTTTGGATTGCACCGACCGGAGTTTAGTGACGGCTATTCGGCCGAGGTGGTATGTTTTGAATCAGGCCCCTTTAAAACAATCGCTGGCGTTCAGATAACGGCTAGACAAATCACAACTTTAGAAGAGTTTGATATGTTAGTAATTCCATCTTGGCCTGTTCAAAAATCGCAAATCCCCGCCACATTAGCAAAGGCGATTAAAGAGTCTGAGCAAATGAAAAAACGCATACTTTCATTCTGCTCTGGTTCATTTTTACTCGGTTATTTAGGATTATTGAACAACCGAATGGCCACCACGCACTGGCGATACGAGAGTGTGTTCAGGTCAATCTTCCCTTCCACTCATTACGCACCCAATGTGTTGTATACCCTAGACCAACACCTCGGCTGTTCTGCAGGGAGCTCCGCAGCCATCGACCTAGGTCTAGCTGTAATAAGAGAAGATTATGGCAGTGCTAGAGCCAACAGCATCGCCCGCAGACTGGTGCTCTCTGGGCATCGTAAAGGCGGACAATCACAATTCGTCGAGACGCCAGTGGAAGTGAGACCAAACCGCGTGTCTGATGCGATTGAGTGGGCGCTGGCAAAACTTGATGGAGAAATCAGCATTGATTCTATGGCTGACCAAGCAACGATGTCGCGACGTAACTTTGACCGCACGTTTCGCAAACAGCTTGGCGTCAGCCCTCAAGAATGGCTCATTTCACAACGAATAGTCTTAGCCCGGCGATTAATAGAAGAGTCCGGAGCAAACATAGAAGAAGTGGCGAGTAGAACAGGGTTTTCCAGCGCTGGTAACTTACGCCACCATTTTCGAAAACACTTAGGCGTATCTCCACGTCAATACCGCGATAATTTTTGCCACTGACAAGTAAAATTTCATAAGGTAACCTGAACGCTGATTACGAAGCGCCCAATTTTACGACTGGAGAAACTATGTCAGATTCAATTCAAACTCATTTCCGCGCCTGCCATCTGTGTGAGGCAATTTGTGGGTTGGAAATAAAAACCCAAGGGGATGACATTATCTCCATTAAAGGAGATAAAAATGACCCCGTTAGTCACGGATTTATCTGTCCAAAGGCAACGGCTATCGCTGACATCCACAACGACCCAGACCGTTTGCGAATGCCGCACAAGAGAGAAGGAGACAAGTGGCTCGAAATAACTTGGGACGAAGCCATAGAAATCGCGGCCCAAAACATAGCCAGCATTCAACAGGAACACGGTAACGACGCCGTGGGATTTTTTGGAGGAAATCCAGGCGTTCATAACTACGGAAACTTAACCCACGGTCCCGCATTCCGACGTGTCGTAAGAACGAAGAACCATTTTTCTGCAACCTCACTCGATCAGCTCCCGCACCAACTGACCTCATGGGCAATGTATGGGCATCAGTTCGCGCTCCCCATTCCGGATGTAGATCAGACACAAATGATGGTCATCATGGGAGGCAATCCCCTGGCATCTAATGGCAGTATTATGACCATGCCAAACGCCCCCAAAAGGTTAAAGGCAATTAAAGATCGAGGTGGAAAACTGGTGGTTATTGATCCGCGGCGCACAGAAACCGCGAATATTGCCAGCCAACACTTATTCATTAAACCTGGGGCTGACGCTTATGTGTTGATGGCGATGATCAATACGCTGTTCACGAACGAGCTAGTAAAGGAGACTCACCTAAGCGATTACACAAAAGGGCTGGATACAGTTCGTGCTGCGGTATCCGGGTTTACTCTTGAGCGTGCCGAGGCGGAATCCGGAATTTCGGTCAAGCAAATACAAAATTTGACGGAAGAACTGGCGAACACCGATAAGGCCGTACTGTATGGAAGAATGGGGGTATCGGTACAGGAGTTTGGTGCTTTATGTCAGTGGGCGATACAAGTCATTAACATTCTTATCGGCGCAACAGATTCTGTTGGCGGAGCCATGCTCACCTCTCCGGCTTTCGCTTACGTAACAAATGGCGCTCCGGGTGCGGGCCATTTCGACCGATTTAAATCTAGGGTCAGCGGCCTACCAGAGTTTTCCGGAGAATTACCCGCAGTCACGCTGGCTGAGGAAATTTTAACTCCGGGAGATGGTCAGATTAAGGCAATGGTCACCATCGCGGGAAACCCTGTTATTTCCAGCGCAAATTCAAGTGACATGGAAAGAGCGTTTGAAAGTTTGGACTTTTACGTCGCTTTTGACTTTTACATTAATGCGACCACCAGGCACGCGAACCTAATTCTACCGCCCACCAGCCCACTAGAGCATGACCATTTTGATATTGCGTTCTTACGCTTTGCGGTGCACAACAGCGTTCGACTAAATCCAGCGATTTTTGAACCCCAAAAGGGCCATCTACATGATTGGGAAGCGTTTAATCTAGTTGGCAAACGACTCGCTGAGCTAAAGAACATCGACTTTAAACCCCTCCCCGCCCCCGCAGATCTTGTTGACCATGGGATTCAAAATGACGTTTATGGTCCAGCCCAAAACCCAACTATGTCGCTCACCATGGCTAAAGTTAAAGCGGCCCCACATGGGATCGACCTCGGGCCATTGAAACCCAGCTTAACCACGAGAATTGCAACAAAAGATGGGTTGATTGATTGCGCTCCTGGGTTTCTTATTAACGACCTTAACCGTCTCGCTGATCGCAACGTCGTCACGGGTAAAAATGATCTACTATTGATAGGCCGACGACACATCAGAAGCAACAACTCATGGATGCACAACTATCACCGTCTGGTAAAAGGAAAACCGCGCTGGCAGCTCATGATGCACCCAGACGACTTGGCCTCGAGAGGGCTTGACGATCAATCCGAGGTCATCATTAAATCCAGAGTCGGGGAAGTCAAAACCATCGTCATCGCAACGGACGAGCTGATGCCTGGAGTAGTCAGTTTACCGCACGGATGGGGGCACAACAAAAAGGGAGTGAAACTAAATATCGCTGTTCAACAACAAGGGGTTAATTGCAATGAACTCACAGATGATAAGTTCATAGATCAGCTTTGTGGGAATGCCGCGCTTAATGGTGTTCCGGTAACCGTTGAAGCAGCCTAGTTAGACGAAAGCCTGTTGCGAAGGGATGCACAACAGGCGATCCATTTTCCACAGCCAGAAAATTCGAGTATCATTACCCACCACAGCTCTGCAATCGTAAGAAGCTGAAGAATAATAAATAAAATACAGGGGTTTAAATGGATTCGGAATCGTTCGATGCGTCGCAAGTTGAGTCTTCAAACGCATCAATAAAGCCACATATTGAACGCTTTAAATTCACTGGCAAGGGCGGTGAATATTTTGGGATTTGGATAGTCAATATTCTTCTCACCATCGTAACCTTAGGCATTTATTCAGCGTGGGCTAAAGTTCGAAACAAGCAATACTTCTATGGAAACACTTATTTAGATGGCGCATCGTTCGAATACAAAGCCACACCATGGCAAATTTTGCGCGGAAGACTCGTTGCCATCGTACTCTTCGCTGTATACCTATTTGCATCAAGCTTTCTGCCGACCATAGGGTTTATTTTAGCGATTCTATTATTTATTGCATCGCCATGGATAATTATGAAATCGCTCGCTTTCAATGCTCATTATAGCTATTACCGAAATATCCATTTTACTTTTCATCAAAACATTGTCGACTCGATAAAGACGTTTCTCATTGTTCCGATACTTGCCATTTTGCCCGCAATCTTAGTGTTATTTGGCACCATGTTCTTCCTTGAAAATAAGGGTTCGGATCAATCAGGCAATATTATGTTTTTCTTTGTAGGCTACGCCGCATTCCTAATTTTACTGTTCTTGGCGTACCCCTACATGGTCTACGTTGCCAACCGCTATGTGGTTGGTAATCACGCGTTCGGCAACCAAGATTTCAAGTTACGGCTATATTCTCCTACGCCCGTTTTTACCATCTACCTAAAAGCGCTCGGTCTCGGTGTGGCTTGTATGTTCCTCGCAGGCTTAATATCAGCGGCGGTACTGGGTACCGGGTTCGATTTTGAGGCAATTCAGTCAGGAAACGCGTCAACCACTGGAACTAAAGGGTTACTCTCGATCTTATTGGTCTATCTTGCTATCGGTTGCCTTTACGCGTTCATCATTGCGTTCGTAAAAGCTCGTACTTACAATTTGATCTACCAAAAGACAATGGTTGGAAACCACAAATTAAGAGCGAAATTGAAGGCCACTGATCTCACCATGTTGTACCTCACCAACACACTGGGCATCGCTCTCACCCTCGGATTATTCATACCATGGGCAAAGGTTCGTACCGCGCACTTTTTCGCGAATAATACGGCCCTTCAAGTATTTGGAGATCTCTCTAGCTTCGTTGCCACACAAGACGAATATCAAAGCGCGGTTGGCGAGCAAATCGGTGAAGTATTTGACCTTGACATTGCCTTATAGCAAGCAAAGCATGCTGACGATAGATGGGGTCATTTCTGATGGTAACTCGAGTAAGCTGAGTCCAGCCGAATTGCAGGTGGGTGTCGACAACACCCTGTTATTGCGGACACAAAACTCCACCTTCAATCTCACCATTGATTCTATTGAGCCAAGCTCCCGAATTGGCAATTCGGCAAGATACATATCAATAGAAGGCCACGGAAGGTTTGAGACCAGAGACAACGAGGGTGTAGATTCACTTCTCGGAATGTTAGGCAAAAACACCGAACAAGGTTTCCCGCACAAATTGGAGTCCAATCTTTGGCTGATAGTAATGGCGAGCATCGTTACGATAGCCTTTATTTGGGCCTTCTCGGTCTACGGTGTTCCCAAAGCAGCGGACACGATTGTGGATGCACTTCCTAAAAAAACGTCTGATTTCATAGAGCGAAAGTTACTCGAACATCTCGAATCAGAAATGTTTCAACCGAGCGAACTACCGGAGCAACGACAACAAGAAATCTTATCCATTTATAATGGCGTTCTAAAGAAGCTTGAGCTTGACGATGTCCAAACTCAGTTGAAAATAAGAAAAGGCAACGACGACATAGGCGCTAACGCTCTCGCATTTCCTTCAGGAACCATTGTTATAACAGACCAATTAACCAAAGTCGTGACTTCAGACAAGCAATTGTCGGGAATAATCGCTCACGAAATTGGCCACATTGCCGAACAACACAGCCTTCGACAAATGGTCCGAGGCTCAATTTTCTCACTGGCTATTGCTTTTATATTGGGCGACGTCTCTGGTGCTTCAACCGCCATATTGAGCGCGCCAGCCCTTCTCATGGAACTTCAATACTCCCGCGAATTCGAAAGCGATGCAGACGGATACGCGCTAAGGTATTTTGAATGCGATATTGAAGGGCTTGATCAAATGGCCGCTTTTTTTGGCTCATTTGACACTCGAAATACTGAAAACCTGGAGTCATTACCGGTCAAAACTGAAGCCCACGAGCAAAAACCTGAGCAATCGAAAAGCACGCCCGGCACCCAATCCAATTCAGGCACTGGCTCTGAGAAAACACCAAAGAATAAAAACCACTCGAACCTGTCGCGATTCCTAAGCACACATCCCTTGTCTGAAAACAGAAAGCAGTTCTTTGAGACTCACATCAATCGTCACTGCCTCTAGATTTGCCCTAAATGCCGCGCAGTGTGTCTTGAACCACACTTCGCGGTGGCCTATTTCGGTTCGACCCGTTGATACAAGCCGTTAAACAACGTTTTTTCAACACGGCCATTACTTAACAATTGCCAACGCTGATTAACCGTGCCATCTTCGTTAAGAGACCAAGTAATTTGATTAACGACAGGCATCCCGTTGCCGTCAACCGATTGATGAGTTTTCAACACCATTTGGGATCCAATCAAGTTCCCAGACAATTGCAAATTTTTTCCTTGATTATCAAGCCAAAGTTGCTGCCACTGCCCAGACTCTGAATTAAAGAAGTTGTAGCTAGTACCAGTAAAATTAGACGTCGCACTTACCCACGTCTCTTGAATCGCACAACCGCCTTGGACCTTCTGAATATGGTTTGTGCCCGCCAACTTTCCGTTTTCAGTTACCTTCCAGCGTCATAGCCAAAAATCAAACGCTTTATGGTCAGCACCATCGCATTTATTAAGATCTTCGTTAGCATTAACTAACGAGCTGACAAACACTAAAAATACAAACCCAACCCTCACTTAAGCTGTATCCGCATCAAGTATACGCAACAGATCCTGGGCGTGCTCGGATGCTGTTCTCCCCAAGCTAGTCAAATAGCCTCCATCGCTTTGCGATATCAAACCCTTGGTGTGCAAACGTTGCGCTGCAGAAATCGCCTCTGGAGCGGCGGTGGAGTGCACTTTAATGCCCTCTTGCCCGGTATCCAAATTAAAAAGAGAAAGAATTTTAAGCTCTTCGACTACATCAGTTGTGTATGGCATTTTACTCCATGAGTAAGGTTGGTTGTTGCCTCCAGTTAAGCACAATTATTAACGGACTGCAAAAGACTGGCCATGAGCCATACTAGTTCACACCCATGTTTAAATAGTTTTCATTAGCAGTCTAAGCAAAAACCTAGCGGGTGGTCTGCGTCCTTGAATCAAATACTGACTCAAGGATAAGCAAAATACCCCAAGGTTCCGTGAATATTAGGCAAAAGCGTAGGGTCAGTTAGATGTCCGAAAGCTCAATTCACGATCGAGAATAAACAATGAGAAAAGTTACACACAATTCCTGTGGATAACTTTGTGTATAAATCAAATATGACAGGATTATTACTACTTTTGGCCCCATTGATTAAAATTTAATCAGCCATAAAACCTCGATTTCGAGGTCATAGCGCCAAGCCTTTGCCACGGCATTTAACAGCACAAGACAATCGTCCTTACATTGCTAGTGCACTGATTAGAATCCAAACAGCAATAAATACTTTCACCTGAAGAGGACTAAAAATAGAAACAATGTGACGGGCGACAGTGCCTCCAATGATTGCAGCAGGAGCCGCAAATACGAGCACGTCATAACTTATATGAGGCTCTATCCACAGATATTTTTGAGCGCCAGCCCAAACACATATCGCGCTTACGCTGACCGCCACGCCAATCGCTAGGCGTACCGGGTAACGCATCAAAATCAACATAACAGCAATCAACTCACCCACCCCAATCGAAAGCCATGCTGTGATCATTCCACCAATTAAGGCGACTATCACAGCCAAGCCTCGGCCAAAACCATTAAAGGCAACGGGGTCCAGTAAAAGCGAACCGCGGCGTGCCATAAAAATGCTGGTGGCTAATATAGAAACACCAAATAGAGCGGAAAAACCTTTGAATATGGCTTTCACTTCGCTGGCCTGATCGAGAACCAACACATACTGGCCAAAACAGATGCCAATTAACGCCGGAACGCTAAACAGCAATATCAAATTTGCATACTGCTCCCACGCCTGCTGCAGTGCACCCTTGCTAATCTGGAGTTGATTGTTAGCGTGTCTTCTCCAAGCAATTGACCCTGCCGTCATACCAAAGCACTGAATCGCAAAACTGGTCGCAATGATTGAGTCACTCCCGATGCCCAGTAGATTGAACGCGGGTACAAAAACAACACCGCCGCCCGCACCCGTTGCATTGGCCACGATGGCACCAAATATGGCCAGAAAGAAAAATGGCCAAAAATCTAAATCAATCAAAACTGAAAAGAGGTAAGTTAAAGTTCGGCGACATTAATAAATATCCAGCAAATTATCCATCAAATTTACTCTAAAGACGTCGATTTGGATAAATTTCGATCCCCCCCACGTAAGTGGCAACCACTTGAGTATCTAACAGTTCAACGGATTTATCGGTTGGATCTTGATTAAAGATCACCAGATCTGCAAGTTTCCCCTCTTCTATCGACCCTAACTCTTTTTCTTTGTAGATTTGGTATGCCGCATCAATAGTTATTGCTCTCAAAGCGTGTTCTCTGGAAATTCGTTCGCTCCTCCCCAAGGTACGCCCAGAGGATGTGGTTCTATTTACGGCCGACCAAAGTAAACGCATAGTATTCATAGGTACCACAGGCGTATCCAAATGTAGGCTGTATCGCAACCCCAATTTTTGCGCGCTGCGGGCTGGACTCATTCCTTGAGCTCGCTCCAATCCCATGAAAAGATCTCTATGCCGATCCCCCCAATAGTAAGTGTGAGCGCTAAAAAACGAAGGAGTTACGCCTAATTCTTTCATCTTTAGTAATTGATCTTTACGCGCCATTTGCGCGTGAATCAAAACCGTCCTTCGTTGTTTATCGGGGTATTGTGTTTGGGCTGACTCCACCGCAAACAAAATATCATCGATTGACGCATCACCGTTACCATGAATTGCGAGTGTCTGGCCTGCTGAAAAATAACGTTTAACCAGCGCTTCGAGCTCCCCTTTAGCGATAACTGGGTGACCTCTGAAGTTTGACTCTTGCCCATCCGGCGTCACATGATATGGCTCTTTTAAATACCCTGTGTACCCTTGAATGCTGCCATCAGCCACTATTTTTAACGCACCCACTTCATACCGATCCGTCGTATCTTTCTTCAAACTCCGCAGCAAGGACGGGCTCAATGCATCATGGAGAGGCCAGATAATTAAGCGTTGTGAAACCGCACCCAATCTTGACGCCCACTTTAGTCCAGTCGCATATCGTTTATCAGCCGCTCCATTTTGAGCCGTGGTAATCCCTTGGCGAGCATAATCGAGTGAAGCTGTAGTAATCACGTCCCATATTTCCGACACGGAAAAATCCGTGGCTTTGTGTAAAAATGGGAAGACGGCGGTTTCCAATATCAGCCCAGTCAATTCGCCCTCAGAGTTCTTAACATAGTCGCCACCACTCGGAGCAAGCGTGTCTTTCGCAATCCCCATCCTTTCCATTGCCAAGCTGTTTGCGACTCCCATATGGCCAGATATGTGTAAGATGAAAATAGGCCGAGTGGTCGAAATAGCGTCAAGCTCTTCACGAAAGGGATGCCTCCCATCCGCCATTTGTGAATCGTCATAGCCTAGCCCAAACAGCCACTGCCCTTCCTCTGTCGTCGAATCCAATTGCCGTAAAACCGCCAGCATTTCATCGATGCTAGCGATATCGCCAATTGGCGGTGCATTTAGGTCCGCTGCAAATTGATACACTCCAGACCCTGGGAAATGCGAATGCGCGTCAATGATCCCTGGAGCGAGTGTTTTTCCAGCCAGGTCATGCACCACAACGGTTCGTTTCGATTCATGAGCTTGAATCAAGGAAGTAATCTCTACCGTCGTTCCAACGGCAATGATTTTTTCACCTTCGACAAGTAACGCTTCGGCTCTGTCATTAGTCGAATTGACAGTAAGAACATTTCCATTGATAAACGCCTGTAACTCCGGTGGTTCAGGGGCCTGAAACTTCCAATACAAAAGCCCAACCGCAATCATCACCGGCAATAACAAAAACCGCCCTACCTTTAACAACCTCTTCAAATGAACCTCGAACTATTATCTCCCTCACTCTAATACCGACAATGTACCTTTTTTATCACAATTTAACAGGTAATTTGCGCGTGGCTTAATTTCCCGTCCATTTCGGCTCTCGCTTCTCGGAAAAAGCGTTAGGGCCTTCGTAAAAATCTTCACTACAAATTAGCTTGTCTAGCACCTCGGGAATGCCCCCTGATGCTATATTTGCATCGCCTTGATTAGCCATCTCTGACTGCATTTCCAACGTAAGTCTGACTGAGGTCGGAGAGTTAGCCGCAATCTTTTTCGCTATCGCTCGAGCTTTACTCATTACGTTTTCTGGGGCAACAACGTGATTAACAATACCAAGCCTTAATGCCCTTTCCGCACTCACACTTTCGCCAGTAAGTATCATTTCCATCGCCAACTTTTCAGGGATTTGTCTAGGCAACCGAACTGCCCCACCGGCCGCGGCAATAAGCCCACGCTTAACTTCAGGTAGTGAAAACTCCGAATGACTACCTGCAACCACAATGTCTGACGCCATCGCGACCTCGAAGCCTCCTCCCGCGGCAACACCATTGACTGCAGCAATAATCGGCTTGTTTCTACCTTCTCTAGAGGTAATACCGGCAAATCCCGACTTTGGAACCCAAAACGGTTTGCCACTGGCAGAGTACTTCAAGTCATTTCCGGCACAAAACGCGCTCTGCCCACTGCCGGTGATGATCGCGACTCGAAGGTCATTTCTCTTCATATAGACATCAAAGATCTGCGCCAGCTCATCATTCGCAGGTGGATGCAATGCATTAAAACAATCAGGGCGATCTATCGTAATCTCGAGGACACTCTGATTAATCTCCAAGCTGCAAAATTGATACTTCAAACGAAACTGAGTTTCCGGCTCATGAATAAGTTGACTCAACTGATGTTCCTCTAAAACAACAATATTAGCCTTTGGGGTTGGCGCAACGAAAACCGTTAGTCCAATGCAATCTTCAGCCAACAAGCGTCTAATCAGCTGACTGTCTCCGGGCGCACTGCAGGCGACGAAACGATCACCACTGAACGCTAGCCGAGCAATGATTACTGCATGCACAGGCCGGCCTTTGGAATAACTAACGGTATAGGATTCAATGCTCGCTTCGCCACGAGGCGCTCGGTCAATCTTAGGGGCGTCTTGGAGAAGCGCCTCCGCTTGTATGTTTCGGGAGTCACACTTTTTCCAGCCAGGAATACACGAATATATTCCGACCGCGTGTTTATTTATCATGCCTCCATTTGCTCCAACCAATGCGTATTGATCCGGCCGTTCGCGCAACTTACGAACAACGGCCGTAATTCCATGCATGGAATAGTTATTACCAGGCCCTCCAAAATAGGGAAGCCCCCCAGTCTGCGTTAATTGTACGTCGTCCCCTAAACCCAAGGCGGATTTAGCTAACTCCACGACGATCGGAAAGCAGCTGTACAGATCAAAAATTGATATGTCGTCAATGTTCAAACCAGAGTCTTTGAGAGCTTTTGCGTACGTAAGGGTTAGCGCCTTAGACTGGCCTAACTTTTGTCTTTTAAGTATTGGCAGATCCTTAGCTTGAGCATAGGAATGCAAAAACACCCACTTGCTTTTAGAAATGCCCAATTCTTGTGCTCGACCAACAGTCGTCATAATAACGGCGGCGGCTTGGTTAACGGTGTCCTTTGCGATCATCCGAAACGTATACGGAAAGTCCACATAGCGATTACGCTCACTTAAAGTCGCTATCTCGTCAGGCGAATACGCTCTACTGAATACTGCATACTCGTTCTCTTGTGCGACGGCTGAGAACGGTGCGAGTAATTTACCCACAGCTAATGCATGCTCTTTGTAACTTAGTTTTAACTCAGATCGACGGGCATTCTCCGCAATTGCATACTGCGTGGTTGGTTTACTCATCCCATGACGCATATCGTCTACTGCTATCATGCCTTCAATTTCAGATCCGTGATCTTCACATGATGCTCCCAAGTTTTCGTTCCAGTCCAAGGCTCCCTCTAATTGTGGTGCTGCTTTCACCGTTGCCAATGCTTCTGCTCCGGTCAACAACACACAGCCGGCAAACCCGTCCGCTAGTTTTTCAGCCCATTGGTTGACAAGCTGTTGAGGTGTATTGCCTCCGCTCGGCGAATGTATCAGCACAGCTGGACTCGCTCCAATTCTATTCGCAACGCTTGCTGGAGGATTGTTACTTGTCCCAAGTGGCGGCTGGGCCATTGGAACGGAATCCGTTGAGGTTCGAACGACAACCAGCGCTGAGACACTGTCAGCGCTGAGACCTGCATCGGCCAATGCAAGCTCAGACGCTTGAGCCGCTAAGTCCACAGGAGATTTAGCGTCTTCGATAGTCGTAGGAGTGGGCTGAGTTCGATCAGCGACTCCGACGATAATCGGAGTATTAGGTGCTAGGTCCATTACAAAATTGTTATTTGATATTATTTGAGATGAGTATATAGACAATTATCGTTACACCAAATGCTCTTCGAGGTCACTTTTGTCATTTTCGGCCAAAGCAGTTTTGAGGTACACTGGTGCTCAATCCTGTGATTTTCGGCCAGATATCGTGAGCACCCAATGCCCCAAATAAAGCCTCTGCTTAACCACCATCTCGTTGGCATTCGCGGTGCTCTTAGGATCATGCGTTCTTTAGGCTATAACGATGAAGATTGTCTTCAAGGAACAGGCATTCAAGCACACATGCTCGAAGACTCCTCCGTGAGCGAAGCGGTCGCCAATAAGAACGAGAAGGTCATTAGCCTTGATCAAGAATTTAGTTTCTATCGTAACTTACTCAACATTTCAAAGGATCCCCTAATAGGGTTGAAAATTGGTGAAGCGTTCCGGTATGAATCGTATGGCTTACTAGGTTACGCAATGATGAGCGCGCAAACGCTCAGAGATACCATTGCCATTGCGGCTGATTTTTCAGTTCTCACTTTCACTCACTTTACCATCCGATTGTTGGATAGCGATGAGGCCGCGGGCGTTGCCTACACATTAAAGTACGAGCTAGCGCCAGACTTACTTCAACTCTATTGCGACCGTGACTTAGAGGCTGCTTTTACAGGTGTGAAAACATCTGGCATCGAGTTCAATGCCCGAAACACCATTGTGCGCTTGATGCATACCGATGATCGCAATCGACATAGATATGAACAATACTTCAATTGCCCTGTGGAATTTGGTCATCATCGAAATGAGATCTTGGTCGACAGATCAATATTAGATCACCGCTCTCCTCAACGAGACAGGTTAGCTTCCGAATATTGCCAAGCCCAATGCAAAAGACTTTTAAGTAAATTTGGGTTACAAGGCGGCTTAGTTGAGCAAGTCCGAAAGATATTGGTCGCTCGGCCTGGGAGCTTTCCCAGTATTGAAGAAACGGCCAGCCAGCTAAATATGTCAATTCGCACCTTGCGCAGAAATTTAACTAAAGAGGGCTGCAATTTCCAAGGTCTCTTAGACGAGATTCGCCAACAACTTGCACAAGAGTATTTAGCATCGAATATGAGTATTGAACGAATCGCAGAACTTTTAGGTTACAGCGAAGCAGCGAATTTTTCTCATGCATTCAAGCGCTGGTCTGGCGTGTCTCCCTCTCATTTTAGAAACAATGAAAATCACACCAATGTCCTATAAAACCAGAGTGGTTGTATTACTGTTCGTCGTTCAAATAGTTACTCTTTGCACACGCAGTGCCATTGGTGCTGAAACAGCGAACTTTTGCTATCTACCAACGGAACAAAATGTCGCTTACGCAGACGTAATCGAACTGCCGGTGCAACGCCCCTCGAAGATTCTGGAGTATGGCGATAATGCGTTGCAATTCGGTGAGCTCTGGTTGCCTAAAAACCAACACCCCGGTGCCTCACCACTGGTAGTACTGATCCACGGCGGATGCTGGCTCAATACATATAACATCAATCATACCCATGCCCTTAGTACGGCATTGGCGCACGTGGGTTACGCCGTTTGGTCGATAGAATACCGGCGTACAGGAGATGACGGAGGTGGATGGCCTGGAAGCCTAAGAGATATAGAGAAAGCCATATCTTACATCATGAACATCAAGAGCGCAGACTTCGACGCCACCAATGTAGCGTTAGTTGGCCACTCTGCCGGAGGGCATTTAGCTCTGTTGGCCGGTTCCTCCCTGACTGATACCCCCTCAATCAAAGGCGTTATCGGTCTCGCTGCCATTACCGATGTAACAAAATACGCTAGAGGAAATAACAGCTGTCAAACAGCAACTTCTAAGTTCTTTGACGCCATGCCAAGTGACGCCCCCAATACTTACAAGTTAGCCAACCCTGCACAAAAGAAAAATCATCACAACACCATTCTAATTCATGGCTCTAAAGACAACATCGTCCCCATTGCCCACTCTTCATATTTACCCTCTGCGTCTAGCGTTACAATCACTGGAGCGGGCCATTTCGACATGATTCACCCTGGAACCGAGAGTTTTCAGGCGCTACTAAGACAATTGGCAACATTGTTTTGATATCAAAACCATTCACACCTAAGCTGACATGACTAATACACCTTTGGACGATCCAAATATCCTTCGCCGATCCGACTTTTTGCTTCCCAAAGGTACTATTTACATGGATG
Source organism: Arenicella sp. 4NH20-0111 (assembly GCF_040366405.1). Lineage (NCBI taxonomy): Bacteria > Pseudomonadati > Pseudomonadota > Gammaproteobacteria > Arenicellales > Arenicellaceae > Arenicella > Arenicella sp. 4NH20-0111. The sequence goes on along the minus strand of NZ_BAABWF010000006.1, from coordinate 167,402 downwards.
GTAATTCCCTTGGCCCCAGTTCATTAGCATCCAACAAAGCAACCCAAGACGTATTAAATAATCAATGGGAACAAGATCTTATAAAGAGCTGGAACGTTCATTCATGGATCGATCTGCCCAAGAAAGTAGGCTCAAAAATTGCCCCCATTTTGGGAGCGGCGCCCGACCAGGTGATTGCTTGTGACTCCATTTCGGTTAACCTGTTTAAGTTACTCAGCGCGGGTCTTAAGATAAACGATGAGCGAAAAATAATAGTCAGTGAGCAAAAAAATTTTCCGACTGATCTGTATATAGCTCAAGGACTTTCTGAATTACTTGGAAAAGATAAATGCGAGTTGAAACAGGTTGAAAAACATGAAATCGAAGATGCTCTAAACGACGAAGTAGCCATTTTAATGTTGACCCACGTTGATTTTCGAACGGGTGAAATGCTCTCTATGGAAAGAATCACTAAGCTAGCTCATCAACATGGGGTTTTGGTTCTGTGGGATCTAGCCCATAGCGCTGGAGCCGTACCATTGGAGTTAGACAGATGGAACGTGGATTTTGCCGTTGGTTGTGGTTACAAATATCTAAATGGAGGTCCAGGCTCTCCCGCCTTTATGTACGTTTCAAAACGACACCTAAGGCATTTAAAGCAACCACTCACTGGCTGGATGGGGCACGCCTCTCCATTTAGTTTTGAGCCTGAATACAGTCCAGCTGAAGGTATCGAAAAAGCGCTGTGCGGCACGCCTCCCATCCTCTCATTTGCGGCCCTAGATGGCGCATTAAATGCATTTGAGGGATTAGACATGATGCAAGTCAGAGCTCAATCAAATTCGCTTAAGCTTCATTTTCTCGCGACCGTGACCGAGATTCTTCAGACAAACCCAGATCTAAAACTGGTCACACCAGAAGATGAAGAGAGACAGGGAAGCCAATTAAGTTTTAGCCACCCACATTCCTACGCAATCGCACAGGCACTGATCGACAAGCAAATCATTGTCGACTTCAGAGCTCCGGATATCTTACGGCTTGGATTTACTCCACTCTATTTAAGCCACGCTGAGGTCGAGAAGGCAGCAAAAACACTACGCAATATTGTTCAAGACGGGAGTTACCTTAATGCCAAATACCAAACTCGTAATAAGGTGACCTAATCACACAAACTTTGTCCTGAATAGACATTAACACCGCAGTTAGCACCCATTATGATGAAGATCACCCCACGGAGTGATCGATGAATAAACACAAAATAGTCATTATTGGTTCTGGTTTTTCTGGTATTTGCATCGGTATAAAACTTAAGAAAGCCGGCATCCATGACTTCATTATTTTAGAGAAAGCGTCAAAGTTAGGCGGCACATGGAGAGAGAATTCTTACCCAGGGGCCGAATGCGATATTCCATCAGCACTCTACAGCTATTCGTTTGAACCGAATCCAGAATGGAAACATGTCTGGTCCAAAAGAGAGCAAATATTTCAGTATCAACTGGACGTGGCCAATAAATATAACTTGATGCCGCATTTTAGATTCGAGCAAACCGTTAAGTCCGCCGAATGGAAAGGCAAACAATGGCTCATTCAAACACAGTCAGGCACACACGAAGCTCAGCACTTTATTTCAGCAATTGGCCAGCTGCATGAACTTTCCACACCCCAATTTAAAGGGTCTGATAAGTTTAATGGGCACCAATTTCACGCCGCTAAATGGGATCATAGCGTTGATCTGAGTGACAAACGTGTTTCAGTCATTGGAGCAGCCGCGAGTGCTGTTCAGTTAATTCCTGAAGTTGCAAAAATAGCCAAACACCTAACGGTGTTCCAACGCACTCCGAATTGGATGATGGAAAAGCCCAATCGCTCCTACACTCGTTTCGAACGATGGTTAAGTGCGACTGTCCCGTTTTTCAACAAACTCTATCGAGGCTTGCTCTACTTACTCGCTGATGGCGTATTGTACCCTGCATTAAAGGGAAACAAAGTGGCCGCTTGGTTTGTTAAATTTAAAGTAAAGCGCAATTTGAATAAGCACATCAAAGACCCAGTCCTTAAGTCCAAACTAACACCGGACTACGCCATTGGGGCAAAGCGAATTCTGTTTTCACACACGTTTTACAATGCGTTAAGTCGCAGCAATGTGGATCTGCAAACCGAACCAATTAGCGGAATTGACGCCAACTCAATACACACTGAAACAGGTCAATGCATTGAGACTGATGTGATTGTCTACGCAACGGGCTTCATTACAAACCCTTTCTTTAAAAGCATTGAAGTCAAAGGCGAATCACAAACGCTTGCACAGGCTTGGAAAAATGGCGCACAAGCGTATCTGGGCATGCATACAAATGGCTTTCCTAACCTACACATGATGTACGGCCCAAATACAAACCTAGGGCACAATTCAATCATCATAATGATCGAAGCCCAAGCCAACTACATATGCAAAATCATTCGGCAATTAGATAAGCAAGGTCAATCATCTGTCGACGTTAAACATGAGGCCGAATGCGCCTACAATGCAGAGGTCCAAGACCGTTTAAACCGCATGGTGTTCAGCGCGATTGAAACCAGTTGGTATATGGATAATGGCAAGATTACGAACAATTGGGCCGGCAGTACATGGGAATATCGAAGAAGGTTGGACGCCAGTCATAGCAGTGCTTACAATTTTTCTCATGATTAAGGGTATGGTGCGCTACGATTCATGCGTATTAGAACGGCTCTATTTAGGCCACATTGAGTAAGTAACGGACCGGAATCGGCCTAATGTCGCACCGTAATTCTCTCGTCCTAGCTCTAATCAACATGCTTTTCAAACCGACTTAGCTAACCGTTCTTTAAACAAAGACATTAACGCCTCAATATTACCTAAATTGGTGTAATTGGGCCGCACAACAAACGCTATCCTCCGATGCGGCCCGGGTTCACTCAATCTTTTAGCGCGGAGCTCTGAGCTGTGCGTAAGTAACTGCTCTAAAGCCATGGCGGGTATGAGTGTTGATCCGACGCGACCTATAACCAATTGTATTAGTGTGCTTAAGCTTGTTGCGCTGAGACTTTGGGCCTTTTCGCTTGCCATCCCGCAGGCACTAAGCGCTTGGTCTTTTAGACAATGGCCATCTTTTAGCAACATGAGTTTCTTGTTTTCTAACTCTTTAGCCGTGACAACATCAGCGTCCGCTAAGTCTTCTTCCTGATGGCTTATCCAAAACAAGTCTTCCTCCCAAAACTCAAAAGTCAAAAGCCCTTCAGTTGGGTAAGGCAAAGCCAATATCGCCGTATCGATTTCTCCGCTACGCACCATGTCCAATAAATGCGCTGATTGTTCTTCAATAACATTAAATTCAAAGTTGGGATATTCATCATTCAACGCCGGCAAGACCTTGGGTAAAATATAGGGACAAATGGTGGGGATAATTCCAACTGCCATTGGGTAACTTAATACCGCACCCTGAGTTTGAGAAAGCTTCATTAAATCGTCAACTTGAAGCTGTACGCTTTTGGCTTTGTCTAAGAACTGTTGCCCAACTGGAGTTACCAGAACTTTCTTGTTGTCGCGCTCAAACACCGAGAATCCCAATTGGCGCTCCATCTCTGATAACGCCGTGCTTAAGGCGGATTGAGAGACTGAGCAGTCTTCAGCCGCTTTTCTAAAATGCAGCTGCTTTTCCACGGCTAGGGCGTAGCGTATTTGTTTAAGTGAGATCATATAGCCTTGCTAGGATTTAAGTTGAACAGGTCTTCATCGATCAGATAAGTATATTCGAAAAAATAGAACATAGTGATCAAATCAATCTAATTTATTAAAATCGCTTGCTGACGTATTATCCCGTCATCGATCAGTGTGACGGTATTTAAAAGTGCCCAACACTAAACCAAATTTAACGTTAAACAATAACTTTTTCCCGGAGAAATATCATGGCTGTTATCAACACCCAAGTTAAACCTTTTACCACACAAGCTTTTCAGAACGGCGAATTCCGCGAAGTGTCAGAGAAAGACTTAGAAGGCAAATGGGCGATCTTCTTTTTCTACCCTGCCGACTTCACATTCGTATGCCCTACTGAGTTAGGGGACCTCCAAGACAAGTACGCAGAACTTCAAAGCATGGGCGTAGACGTGTACTCAGTATCCACTGACACGCATTTCTCTCATAAAGCTTGGCATGACACTTCTGAGACAATCGGAAAAATTGAATACAACATGCTTGGCGATCAAAATGGCACGATCACCAATAACTTCGAAGTAATGCGTCCCGGTGTTGGCCTAGCAGATCGCGCTACATTTATTGTTGACCCAGATGGCGTTATTCAAGCTATGGAAATTACAGCAGAAGGCATTGGGCGCGACGCAGACGATCTTTTACGTAAGGTTAAAGCTGCTCAATACGTTCGAAACAATCCGGGTGAAGTTTGCCCAGCTAAATGGAAAGAAGGCGAGGCAACACTTGCTCCGTCACTCGATCTAGTTGGCAAAATTTAAGCCCTAAATCATTCGTTGGTCGAACACGTGGTTCGGCCAACACCAAATCAACGAAAGAGGAAATCACGATGTTAACTCCTGACATTTTAAATGCACTAAAAGGCTATACAGCCAACATGCAAAACAAAGTCACCTTTGTTTTACAAACAGGTGAACATTCAAAGCGAGCAGAGCTGGTTGACTTCCTTTCGCAAGTGGCGTCTGTTTCCGAGCACTTACAGCTTGAGGAGCGTAACGCAGAACTGCGAAGCCCCATTTCCTTTGAGTTAGAGATTGATGGCTCAGCATCAGGCGTTCAATTTTCAGGCATCCCGAGCGGTCATGAATTCAATAGCCTGATTCTGTCAGTATTATGGGCATCAGGCACTGAGACGAAACTCGATGCCAACCTAAAGTCCATGCTTGCAACGCCACTCACTTCAAAATTACATTTCGAAGTTTTCATAAGCCTGGATTGCCATAATTGCCCCGACGTGGTTCAAGCACTAAACCAATTCGCATTAATCAACCCCGACATTACCACTGAAATGATCGATGGCGGTTTATTCCGCTCAATGATCGAGAAACGAGATATCCAAGGTGTACCAAGCGTTTACCTGAACGGCGAGAAGTTCGCGAATGGCAAAGTTGATATCAGCACCATGGTAGAAACCCTAATCGAACGCTTTCCAGAGCTCAATCAAGGCACTAAAGCGCCTCAACTGCCCTTGCAGGACGTGACCATCATCGGTGGCGGTCCCGCGGGTGTCGCGGCGGCAATTTACAGCGCTCGCAAAGGGCTTGCTGTCACAATGGTCGCAGACAGGCTCGGTGGCCAAGTCAAAGACACGATGGGAATTGAAAACCTAATTTCGGTCTCAAAAACCACCGGGCCAGAGCTTGTTGGTAATATGCAGGCTCACTTAGACGACTACGAAATAACCATTAAAGAACACGTTAGAGTAGACAATATTGAGAAAGGCAATATCAAAACATTGACCCTTTCATCAGGCGAAACCATAAACACAAAAACAGTCATCATTGCCACCGGAGCGCGCTGGCGTGAGTTAGGCGTGCCAGGCGAAAAAGAAAACATAGGGAACGGCGTTGCCTATTGCCCGCATTGTGATGGCCCATTTTTCAAAGGCAAAGACGTGGCGGTGATCGGTGGAGGAAACTCGGGTATCGAAGCGGCTCTGGATTTGGCGGGCATCGTAAAATCAGTGACCGTATTCGAATTCATGCCAACCCTAAAAGCCGATCAAGTATTGATCGACCAAGTCCAGAAACGTGACAACATCACCATTGTGAAGAACGTTGCGACAAACGAAATTCATGCAACAAACGGAAAAGTGAGCTCAATTGAATACACAGACCGAGACAGCGAAGAGATTTCAACCCTTGAGCTAAGTGGAGTGTTTGTTCAAATTGGTTTGGTCCCAAACAGCCAGTTCGCTGAAGGCGTAGTAAACCTGAGCAAGTACGGCGAAATAGAAATAGATGAGCGCTGCAGAACATCCGAACACGGTATCTACGCGTGTGGCGACGTTACTACGGTTCCCTACAAACAAATCGTGATATCCATGGGTGAAGGGTCAAAAGCATCGCTGGCTGCTTTTGAATACCTTTTAACGCATGTCGTTGAAGGTGAGGAAGAGTTAGCCGCTTGACTAGTCAGTGACGCGAAAAACAGAGCCGCAATCGTAAACCGAGTGCGGCTTTGTTACGCGAATGCGTAATCATAATTGAGAAAAACCTTTTCAATTTGCACTTTTTTCTGTTGTTGATTCATGTGCGTAACTGATTGCTCTCGTGATCTCCCAACGATTACCAACGCCTAGTGCCCACACATTCGCAAACTTTGCTTTACCCACAAGCCGTTCATTGAGATAAAAGGCATGCAGGCCTAACTGAAACGCTCCATAATTACCCAATCGATTGACACTAGAATCGATGAGTTTTCTGGTCAGCTTATCTTTAGCTGCACACTTATTCTTAAACATGCGGACTTCTTTGCTTCGGTCCCTATTCAGACCTGTCCTGTCATCGTAGAACTCTAAATCTGCCGACAATGATTCGTTCCAATGATCAAACGAGCAGCCATTGAAACCCTTATCAAATAGTTTACGATCGGCATCCAGAATTAGCTGAGTTAATTGTTCATCGGACAATTCACTGATGTTCATCCCTTTGCGTCTTAAAGACGCCCTCTTTTGTTCGAGCTCTGCAGTCATATCATTGAACGACTTTCTATGTGATTGAGCCAGAGGCGACTCAGCATCAATTTCATTTAGAATCCCGACCATGGCTCTCAACCCGGATTCGGGTAGCGCATTAAGCACGACCACTACCCCATCACCCGTAAGCGGATTGAAATATACTTGCGCAAACTCCGACCAATCGTTACCTCCGTGAGCGAGTACAGAATCATTACCATAATCGTATACTTCCCATCCTAAGCCAAAGCCCGCCTTAAGGGGACACGCCGCTTGCTCTTTTTCTGCATCCGTATTCTCTGCGCAAACAATCGAAGACCCAAAGTCATACAAAATTCGCTTTCGATCTTGTATGATTTTGCGACTCAAACCGCGAGCCAAACTCGACGAGATTGTAAACGTCACCAACCCCGTGAGTGTGATCGCCAGATCATCAGCGGCCGACCATACCCCCTCTCGTTGACACCACCCATTAGGCCGGCAATAGTGACCGATAAACAGACCATCCTCATTATGTGGTTGAGCCAAACTTTGGTGATTTTCTGATCGTGGAGAAAACCACGCGTCCTGTATGCCATTGGGTTTCAGCAGGTACTCTTGCATTAAGTCTTCAAACCCAGCCCCTAGTTTCTGCTCCAGAAAGCGAGCCAAATACTGAAATCCCTCGCCAGAATATCCGTACGCAACTCCCGGCTCCGTCTCAAACGAAAGCCTTCCATCAGGTCGCTCAAATCGCCAGTTCGGAAACCCCGTTGTGTGGTTTAAAACCATTCTGGGTGTCAACCGTTTATGCCGTTCATCACTACGAATATCTGGGTCAACCCAGTGACTGGACATTGACTCATCTAGGCTTATCTTTCCAAGACTGACAAGTTTGAGAGTAAGCTCCGTTGTGAAAACTTTAGCGATCGAAGCCACATTAAACAAAGTGTCTTTATTGGCCGGCACTTCAGGAGACTGAAGCCCATAGTAACTAGACCAAGCCAATTCGTGATTTTTAATCACTCCTATCGCAGCAGTACGCACACCGGAGTTACTGATTACTTTAGATAATCTTTCATTTAACTCCAATCGATCATTTACATCGTCGGCATACGTCGAATCTAGGAAAAAGACCAACAATGCCAACATATAAGGCACGCGAACGGTTCTTGCTATCTTATGAAACTCTTTCATGAACTCACTCAAGATGTGTTTGGGTTAATATTCAAATACTTGCTCAACTAAGACGCTAAGCAGCCGGTTTTCGTTTAAAAATAACGGTCATCATTAATTTAGAAAAATGAAGGCATTGAGATCATTGACCGGAACTCAGGTCGATTGCACGAATGCCTCCGTCCGCACCGAATTCAGACACATAAATAATACGATTACGCTTATCAACAGCGATACCATTTGGATTTCTAAACATGGCGTTGCCCAGCTCACCATTGTCGGAGCCAAACTCACCCGTACCCGCTAACACACTGACATTGCCATTGAGCTCAACTTTGTATATTTTATTTTTTGCAATTGCGGTCGTATAAATGGTGTCATCGAATACGGTCAAATAGCCAAGACCCCAGCCTTGAACAACAACGTTTGGGACTGTTGCAATCTCACTAACGGTTCCATCCTCAGAAATCGACAATAATTTGGCCGTATAAAAATTCCCGACTATGAGGTTTCCAGCGCTATCAAAATCAATGCCCACACACCCATTTAACCGCTCGTCTTGCGCATAAACACTGACGTCGCCACTCGGGCTGACTCGGTGTATAACTGGGGAGTTATAATTAGTGACATACAGGTGATTATCCGCTCCCATGGCCATGCCAGAAGGCCAACCAGGAAGGCTTGCCAAAATCTGTTTGTTTTCAAATTGATCGAATTTGACGATGTTACCGCTCTTGCCGTTGTTAGCGTCAACGACAAATAGATTACCCTTTCGATCTGAGACTGACCCCATTGGCCCTGATAGCCCTTTAAGGGTCTTTGCAACCTTGCCGTCTTTACCAAGAATGAAGAGCCTGGTTCCCGTACCTCTGCCTTGGCTATAACTACCGTATTCAGAAATAAATACAGTCCCGTCTACCCCAATAGAAATGGCCCCGTTTGCAGGAAATTTTTCGCGAAAGCTACTCACGGTTTTCCCCGGCGACTTTACCAATACTGATCGGTTGGTATCATCAAGCTGACTCGCGGATAAATTTTCAAGGTTGGCGTAGAGTGAGTTTGAATAAAATCCGCCTACGATAAAAAGTATGATTAAGAGGATGGTACGGTTGTTCATAAGTGGGTCCAAGTGATTTTCAAAACTGAAATCTAGCGATCCATCAGCTCATGGTCGACTTTTTGGGACCAAACGCACCAATCCTAGTAAAATTTAGATGTATTAACCCTGTTCACCGTTTCCCTAGTTGACTTTCTTGGGTTGCCGTCTTGACTCAAGCGTTTTAACAAACAGGTTAGGAGTGCATCCCATTTCATGTTTAAACACTTTATTGAAACTCGACTTTGAATTGAAACCCACCTCATAGGACAGCTCTAATATGGTTCGCGATTCAAGCGCCCCAGTTTTCAACCTTAGAACAAACTCTTCAACGCGCGCTCGATTAATGAACTCATAAAAAGTGGTTTTAAGATGGTTATTAAGAAACCAGGACAGATCATTCTGGGAACTGTTAACCAAGTCAGCTAAGTCCTTAAGTTTCAAATTACTTTGCAAGTACGGCCTTTGAGTAAGCATCACCTTCTCTAGGCTCTTAGCGAGTAATTCGACCCTGTCTTGAGACAGTCTTGCCCTTTGGTCACCACGTTGACCTTTTTCATTTTTGTTAGGCTCGCTATTAGGCTCGCTATAAGGCTGGGTACTATCTGGCAACGACTGAATTAGCACAGGCGACATTAGTATGTAAAAACCAATTACATACATAGAGAGCGGAATGGCAACCCACACGACATCGTAGTTAAAGAGGCGAGAATAATGGTTTAAACCATAAGTCAATGAAATGGAAAGTAACCACGCCGCTAAAATTAACCCATAAAGCCAAAACACAAACCGAATAAACTTAGGACCAGGTTGTTCAAACGAGTTTTCTGCGCGTTGTCTAAAATCAAACTCATTTAATGACGTTAGCGACATCAACCAGTAACACGTATTGCTGACTAGCCCTCCTATTTCAATGGCAAAATAGTGAAGCCTAAATTCTCCTGACAATGACAATCGTTGATAGTCCGAGATACTGTATTGAAACGTCGACAGCACAAACGTAAAGTGTAAAACCGCCGGTATATAGTGCCGCCAACTTAATCTAAAGGACTCATACCCCGCTAACAAAAGCCGGCGGTTATAAGTAAATAGCAAAGGTCCAAAAAGGAAGACGACGCTGTCTACCATAGTAGCAAGACGAAATACATGTGCAGATTCGTAATAACGAACGTAGCCCATACGCCCCACCAACATAATCACGGCCAACAACATAACAACGGCGAACAATCCGTGTTGATAAAAGCGCTGTCTGTTACCCAGTAGCAATGCACCCGCGATGAGTAACCCTTGGGAGATTCCAAGTAAGAGAAAAAGGTCAAATAAGCTGAATGTCGCCATTAATCTACAGGTTATACCGCAAGCATTGAATGACCTGAGTCTACTTGCTTTGAATACGCAATAATAGGACGGGATGATGCGAGGCGTCCTCCGTGCACCGCCATCGCCATCGCCATCGCCATCGCCATCGCCATCGCCATCGCCATCGCCGCATGATATTTTAGCCGCACACCCTTGAAAACCTGACCACAACAAATATATTTAGGAACTTAAGCTTTGATACGGTATCAGTGTCACCAACCCAATCCCGCTATATTTGCCGTTGTTCGCGCATAAAATTTAATTCGAGAAAGCCATCAGTATGACCAAAGAAAACCCGCAGGGCTTCCAAGCCGAGTTGTCGACCTTCCAATCGGATAACGGATTGGCAGGCTTAGGCGCGACAATTTGGAAAAACGGCAAACTGAGTGACCACGGTGTGGCGGGGGAACGAGAACGATCTACCGGTTCACTGATTGAGAGCGATGATAAATGGCACATAGGTTCGATCACTAAATCAATAACCGCAACCATGATCGGACGTCTGATAGAAAAAGGCTTACTAAATTGGGACACGAACTTAGGAACCATTTTTCAACGCCACGAAGAACTTCATGACGACTGGAAGAAAACCACGATTTTAGATTTACTGACTCACACGTCTGGCGCTAAAGCCAACTTCCCTCTTTCTGTTTTACTAAAGAGACCTACGCAAGAGAAAGAAATACTGAGCACCCGACAAAATGCAGTCTACAAGCAACTCCAGAAGCCCCCGTTGAGCTCCTCAATGACCCGTTTTTTGTACTCAAATGTCGGCTATACAATAGCTGGACTGGCGGCAGAAACCGTCGCTGGGAAAAGTTGGGAAAGTCTTGTTCAAGAAGAAGTGTTTGATCCGTTAAATCTTCATAGCGCCGGGTTTGGAGCACCAAACGAGCCCAATCAACCACATGGCCACAAATATCGTTTTCTAAGAAGAGGTAAAACAAGCGTTCCAGCAGACACTGATAATACCGCCATAATGGCTCCCGCTGGATGCGTGCATATGAATCTACATGATTTAGCCCAATTCGGTCATGAACACCTTAGTGGTCAACATGGTAACGGCCGCCTTCTCAAAAAAGGCACTTACAAAATACTGCACCAAGCAAGCTTGGAATCTTATGCATGCGGGTGGGTCCTCAATGACAATGGAATACTCTGGCATAACGGTTCAAATACAATGTGGTATGCGTTCCTTGGAATCATTCCTAGATCAAATACGGTCATAGCCGTCACGGCCAATGATCCTGACATTAAAATCAGCGAAAGCTTCGCCATCAGCCTACTAGAGAAAGCTAGCTCAATGACCTAAAGTCAGAGAGTTCGCGCTCTAACTCTCTCAATTTACTATCCGGTACAAACGGATATTTATGGTGCAACTTGTGGTGCGCCACACCTTGGAAATTTGATTGACTAAACAAGCCACTCCAAATCAGTTCCGCTACTCTGTTGAAGCGTACCGCGCTAGGAATCCGATAAGCCAATTCATGATGTAACCAGTAGTCAAATATCCACCAAACGGCCGCATTTGCAAAACGCGCCACCAGCGTATAGATAATAAAAACGTGCCAAGGCAAGATGAGTAGCAACAGCGCCCAAATTACAGCATTCATTGTCAAAATACACGCCAAACGGATGTCTAGCCCCTTTCGCTTAAGGTAACGAATCACGGATTGCTCTGGCTGAGTAAATGCCATTAACAGCGTCCAAGCCCCTGTGCCTTTGATGAGATATCGGTCCGGGTCACCGCTCTCACCTTCAAAACGATGATGATATATATGGTTATTTTTCAACTCGTAATAACCGAGCTGCCACGGAGCGACAACGATTGGCAAAAATCGCCCCAACCTCCATAGGCTCTGCCCTCGCTCATCAGCATGAAAAGCTTCATGCAACGCATTAAAGTTACGAATCAACGCTAAGAAGCCAACAACGATAAAGACGCTGATGGGTAACGATCCACCCGCCGTTAGTAGTACAGTTAAGTAGAATACGATCGACCATCCCAATGCCGCCCGATCGTATTTGCTTGCCTGCTCAGCTGGGTATTGCTTGATAATCTCTTTGCTTGCAGGCAGTTTCATCGTGCTTTGAGTCCCGATTGCTCTCGTATACGTGAGCAATCAACAACGCGCAGTTGAAGCCCTTTGCTTTAATACATCATTGAATATACTTATCGATTTCTGAAGAGGCAAACCTTTTACCGTCTTGTGAATTGTAAGCCTTATTGTCAGCGATGTTGCTGGCATAAGAAAACAAACTCATAAAGAGCGGTTTTCCCTCGACCTTATCATTCAAGGTGAGCGTTTTGGTTGCCGATGTCCTCATCGTCCATATTGATCTGACATCGCGCCAGAATTGAGCTGAGCGCGCCATATAATCATCGCCTGCAGAGAAATCAAACCCAACCACTGGCTGATACCTAGCCACGCCTTGTTCCTTCGACACGTAGGGCTGTTTTCGATCAGGATGACCGTCACTGTCAGTCACAAGCTTCCAGTTCTCTTCTACCTGTACCCAGCCATGGCGGTTAACAACATGCGTATTAAAGCCCTCCAGCACGTCATAATCTTGTCTGATGCTGTATTCGCGTCTGGGCAACGGACGACGTGTTTTGGCGCTTTTCCAGCTGGAAAAACTGCTGTTGTGCTCCCATTCGCCAATAGACTCATAACGCGGTGAGTCATCAACCTGAAACACGGCTTGACTCCACCTGCCGCGCATTAGTGAAAGTTCGATAGGCCGATTAACCCATGAGCGTTCATGGTTATACTCAAGTAGATTCGTATCTTCATACGTCCAATCCTGACGCCAATGCTTCATGACCATCGGGTCAGACACACCGCCATCTTCCTTTTGAAAGAACATAACCATGACATGCTGTAGACTGATAAACGTCGGTGTGTCTTCAACCACGTAAACGTATTCGGTTCCCCAAGATTGATACGGTCGATCACGCTCAAACCGGTCACTGAAGCCGATGGTTTCCAGGAAATCAAAGTTAACCTTGTAGCCACCTTGCATTGCAAGGATAGCCCGCCGGTCTTGCTCAAACTTACTCAAATTGCTTTCTTGTAAAGCCAACCAAAATTGTGAAGGTTCCTCGGCCAAAGTAACCTCTACGCCACGGCTGGTCCCCCCTCTCGGCTTGCTGTCACAATCTGCGTCGATTGGCCAGCTGAAGGTGAATTGTTCTGCATCGCCCGCTTCACAATCTTGCTTTGATTCATAGGCATTGACCGAACTCAATAGCATCACGCTGACCAAACCGGTCAGCGTGTTTTTTACAATACTCATTATTAATCTCATCGGTGTCTAAAATGTGTACTTTACAGAGACTGAATAGTTACGGCCAACCTCGCTCAAACGATCGAAGTTAGCCGTCCGAGGATCTTGTACGAACTCCTCACTCCAGGAAAAGTAGCGCTTATCGGTCGCATTGAATATGCCCCAATTTAGCCTCAATGATTCACTGACGTTATAATAACCAAGCATATCGAACGTTGTGTAGCCCGGAGTTTCAAACGGAGACACAGGCGTCTCACCTGCAATTTGTAGAGAACTAGCGTCAATGTCCGATGAATCCTTACGCCCCGATGCCGTCAAAATACCCTCCAGGCCCCATCGATCATTGATAGCAGAATACGCTACGCCAAAGACTAGTTGTTGAGGATCTATTGAGTTTATTGGATTGTCTTCTTCTGTGTTTTCTCCGCTCGCATAGGCAAATGCCGCTCGTGCCTGGAAACCGCGCAATCTATCTGAAATTGCCGACAGATCGGCTAATAGCTTAAGTTCCAATCCTTCTATTTCCGCCTCGGGTAGATTCCGAGCTTGAAATTCTAGGAGTCGAGTAACGGGGTTAAATCCACGTACTGACAGAGACTCAATAAAATCGGTGTATTTATTTTGATAAATCACCGCATCGAATTTCACAAACTCTCCATTGTGGCGGAATCCAACTTCAACTCCCTCGCCTTTTTCAGGTTTAAGGTCCGGGTTAGGAATCGCGGTATAACCTCCAGCGAAGTTAGTAAAACCCACGTTTACAGCGTCCAGAGAGGGAGCTCGAAATCCTTCAGAATACTGAGCAAATGCCGACCAAGAATCCGTCAGGTTGTACAGCAAACCGAGTTTCAGGGACACCTCAGACTCATCAAACCCTTCAGGGGTTGGCGAACCGGGGTTTCCGGCAAGATAGATCGCATCAGCTTCTGGCTCCAACTCGAAACTGTCGTATCGTAAAGCAGGAATGACGCTCAATCGTCCGTGCATCAAGCTAATATCGTCTTGAATGAAAAAACCCTGACTGGTGTATTCCGATATCGGGAAATCACGGGTCGGAAAGTTACTGAACTCGATAGCTTGCCCCCCTGTTGCTCGGTTAACAGTGCTGCCATCGCGCCGCGTTTCAGAATCACTCCTATCATAGTCTAGGCCATAGCTAACAAGGTGCTGGCTACTACCAAGTTCGAATTTTTTATCAAACTGCAATCGTAAACCGACATTCTCTTGGGAATAAAGTGAACTGCGTTCTCGATCTTGAATGCCAGACGAAGGCGAGACTCTTTCAGTTAACGTGAGTTGCTCAGCATCACTATTTTGGAGATACCCCAGCACTGAAAATTCATCAAATAGACCTTGATCCCATCTAATACGATAATCCAGACTCACCCGTTCGCGGGTTCTGTCGTCTAGCCCCTGCTGAGATTGCGTCAGTACACCACGTGAAAACGTGTTTGCTGCGCTTAAAACTTCCGTGTCGGACTTTCCAGTAAAACGTTCAGCAACCAAGGAGAGTGTTTGCCGGTCTGAAGGACTGTAAACCATTTTAGCAAACAGATTGGTATTGTCACCATCAAGAGGGTTTTGTGATTGGCGATCAGACCCTAGACGGTCGTCACTGAAGTAGGTCTCAGTTTCCGAAAATTCTCTCTGTGTCACAACAAACATCGCAGACAACTTAGCGTTACCCATCGCACCCAACACCGTTACGTTGCTGCCATCGTCTACGGAACTGTAATTCGCTTTTGCAGACCCAGCAAACGACTTACCATTCAAATAATCAATGGGATCCTTGGTGACAAAATTCACCACTCCACCGATAGCATTGCTACCAAAACTACTCGAGCTTGGGCCTCGAACAATCTCCACCGATTTTAAAGCGTCGACATCAACTGAATTGCGTCGTGATGATAGAAACGGTCCAAATGAAAATTCATCTGCTGTTGGAGTGCTGTCGACTAAAGTGAGGACCCGGTCACCCCCGATTCCTCTTATTGTAAACCCACTCAACCCAAAACGGCCGCCACCAGCTACCGATACACCGGGTTCGTAACGAACCAGATCACGTATATTATTTGAAATTTGATGTTCAATTTGATCGGCGTCGATCACAGATACCGTCGCAGGAACATCCGACAGCGCTTTTTCAGTTCGGGTCGCCGTCACGATCAATGTATCCAGATCATCGCGAGCGCTTGCAGAGACCGCCTCCTTCGCTACTGCATCCACGCACAACAGTGTGGAAAACGCAACGGCGGTTAAAGAAAGCCCAGTAAAACCTTGCAAAGAAGGTGTATTTTTTTTAGAAAACATAATAGTTCAACCAATTAAGTGTGTAACAAGCCCACCCCAACACGGCACATAATTGGGCTCATTGATGAAGATCGAAGCAAATATAACAACATTTCTTGCAAATGCAAATCATTCTCATTATCATTCTTAAAAACACATCGTTCACACATTCTCATGATTTCAGTAACGTCAGTAAAAGCCTATATACGCCAGGTCGTGATTGTCGGCCTATCATTCACCTCTTTCATCGCGTTAGCTAATGACTCAAATAGTCCAGCGCCGATTCACCTGAGCATTAAAGAACAACCCTCCGTTGGCGGTTCGTTCGAGCGCATCGTTTCTGCTGGCGGTAGCATTACCGAAATCATTCATGCTCTGGGACTCATAGATCGAGTCATCGCAGTCGATAGCTCCAGCCTTTACCCTTTAAAAGCCCAATCATTACCTCAAGTAGGGTATTTCAGGAGTCTTGGCGCTGAAGGTGTACTCTCATTGAACCCAGATCTTTTGGTTGCCGCACGAGGGGCTGGACCAGAGAAGGTGCTACAACAGATCGCAAATGTGGGCGTCGAAGTGAAGCAGTTCGAACAGTCAATTTACACTCTTGATTCTTGGCGAGACCTGGTCATGGAAATAGGTGAGTTTTTTAACACTGTTCCGGCGGCAAAAACTCTGATAAAAAAAACCATCTCGAACATTCAGGCACATCGTA
Source organism: Arenicella sp. 4NH20-0111 (assembly GCF_040366405.1). Lineage (NCBI taxonomy): Bacteria > Pseudomonadati > Pseudomonadota > Gammaproteobacteria > Arenicellales > Arenicellaceae > Arenicella > Arenicella sp. 4NH20-0111. The sequence continues at coordinate 150,841 of NZ_BAABWF010000006.1, read as the reverse complement.
AGAGCAGGCGCTACCAGCCGAATTCCCTTAACGCAATCGCATTACTCAATTCCGGCCAAAGAGGGCTAACCGCGGCCGGCAAAAACACCATGCCCGACTTTCTCTTTGAACTCGCGGAGGTAAAAAACCTTGCCTCGAACATAGATGGCTATAAGCCCTTTAGCCAAGAGTCGTTGGCATCTCAAAAAATCGATCTGATTTTGGTTCCACATCACACGATTGAGGCCATGGGTGGTAAAGAAGGCGTTTGTGCGAACAGGTCTATCGCGTACGCAACCGCTGAGAAATGTCATGTTTACACTATGGATGCGCTTCTGCTACTTGGCTTGGGAGCAAGAATTGACCAAGCAGTCAAAGAGTTGATTGATCAAGCGAATGAAATTCATCACCATGACAATTAATACTGAGGCTTTACAGAGTAAAAGACTGATTCTGGTGTCTAGCCTAGGAATCATTCTTCTTACCTCACTTTGGATCGGAGCTTCTTTCGGTGCAGCGAGCGTGGATTTATGGCTTCCTTTCCAAACACTCATGGGGATATTATCTCCAACGCAGATGTCGGGTATAGAGAACATCGTGGCTAATATTAGAGCACCACGAGTCATGATGGCCGTTCTGGTTGGGGCGGCATTGGCCGTCAGCGGAGCCAGTCTCCAAGGAGTCTGCCGAAACCCTTTGGCCGACCCAGGTCTTTTAGGTATTTCTTCTGGGGCCGCCGTTGGCGCGGTTGCGATGATATTGCTGTCCCAACACTTTCCTAGCCTTTCATTCTTTGGGACCTATGGCATTTCTATCTCAGCCATTGCCGGTGCAGCAATCACCGCTTTCGCGGTGTACCATTTGGCTCAAGTTGATGGGCAACTACAAATACCAACCTTGTTACTTGCCGGCGTAGCAATAAACGCGTTAGGGGTCGCTATTATTGGGGCTTTTAATTACCTGGCCGACGATCAAGCTCTAAGGTTGATCACATTCTGGTTGATGGGAAGTTTAGGCGGCGCAAGCTGGAAGACTGTCTCAATCTTAGCACCCGCTCTTTCTTTCGCTCTGTGGGTGATTTTCAAACGAAGGCACGCAATTAATTTACTCTTATTGGGCGAAGCAAACGCCCGCTTTTCAGGCGTGGATGTTGACAAAATAAAACTGGAGCTTCTCTGGATAAACGCTCTGATCGTTGGCGTTGCCGTCGCATTCAGCGGCATTATCGCCTTCATCGGTCTCGTCGTGCCTCACATTCTGCGTATTTACTCTGATACCAACTATCGCTATCTAATCATTAATTCCGCCCTGTTAGGAGCCGCGCTGCTCGTGCTCGCAGATCTGGTTTCAAGGCTCGCAGTTGCACCAGCGGAATTACCAATAGGCATACTTACTTCCTTGATTGGAGCGCCCTTTTTTATCGCACTTTTGATAAAGCAAAAACGCAATATGGGGTTTCACTTATGACTCTCAAAATGAGTTCAGTCAGTGTTTACGCTTCAGGCGTAAGGCTAATCTCAAACATCTCAATGGAATGTGAAACGGGGAGCGTCGTTGGAATTCTTGGCGAAAACGGTGCAGGAAAAAGTACCGTTTTGAATTCGCTATCTGGGGCTAACGTGCCCGATGCAGGCAGAGTAACCTTAAGTGATCACCTTATGTCACGCTACAGTTTGACCGAGCTTGCATCACGGCGGGCCGTGCTGCCTCAGAGCAGCGATCTGTCTTTTCCGCTCAACGCCATTGAGGTCGTTCGGCTGGCACTCAGTATGGCGTCATATCCCCACCAAAAGCAGGATGCATTACTAATGCGTTGCTTGAATCAGTTCGGCGTATCACATCTTGCTGATCGAAGTTATCCAAACCTCTCCGGGGGCGAAAAACAACGAATACAACTTGCAAGGGTTTTGGCACAACTAAAGTGTCACTCATCGAATGAGCGCACTGATGATCAGTTTCTATTACTTGATGAGCCAATCTCTGCCTTAGATTTACATCAACAGTTTAAAACAATGAGACACATTCGTGAGCTAACTAAAGATGGAATTGGCGTTGTCGTTATTCTTCATGACCTAAACTTGGCGTCGATGTTTTGCGACCACCTCATCATATTAAAGGAAGGCACGCTGCTCACTCAGGGCACTCCGCACGAAGTGATAACAACAAACACAATCAATCAGGCGTTTGATATCGATGTCGATATCGCATTGCACCCTGACACCCGCACCCCATTTTTAACACCTCGACTGCTTTAATTGATTAAAGCACCTCGTCAAATATTACATACAAACTCATCTATGAAACCTGCAAAGCAACAATCAATAGACAACGCGCGACTACTACTTCGCACCTGTGAACTTGGCGTACTATCCACCCATTCTAAGGCCTGTGACGGCTACCCTTTCGGATCAGTATCCACTTACATGAGCACTCACGAAGGTGACGTCATTTTCTACGTCAGTGATCTGGCACAACACACGAAGAACTTCTCTCATAATCAAAAAATGTGCTTAACTGTTTTTCCACCCTATGGCGGTGGATTGCTCAAAGCCAATCAGGACACGTCGCCAAGCGTTCGACCGAAAGATTTCAAAGACCCAAACGCCGGAGCTCGTCTTAGCCTTTTGGGACAAATCCAACCCGTGCAACGTGAACTCGAGCCTGCTATTTCCGAGAGATTCTTTAACCTGTACCCAGACAGTCGTAAATATCAGAATGCGCATGACTTTGCCTTCTATAAAATGCATACGGAGCGAGTACGATTTATCGGAGGCTTTGGCGATATACATTGGATAAACGAAGATGATTGGCGAATGACCACACCGGTTTGGAGTTCTTCAGAACAAAGCATGATCCACCACATGAATAGCGATCACGTCGATGCCATGCAAGCAATCTGCACTTACTTTACGGGCGTAAAAACCTCAACTGTCAGAATGCTGGCTATAAATCCGGATGGCGCATTTTATCAGTGCAATAAAGATAAACCCGTGTTCATTGCATTCCCTCGTAAAGCGATAGAGAGCGTCGATGTTCGTAAAATATTAGTGGAACAAACCTCCATTGCGCGCACCGCCTTAGGAATTGATAGAGCGGTTAAGCATGTTTAAAAATGACTCATACCTAATTGAGCTGCTTCAATCCCTAACACGCTATCATGATTGCCCGAGCTTAATTTTAGCCAATCGAATTGCCGGCTTATTCACCTTGATTAGCAACGAAAATGGAACTCGGTCAGCTGACTATAAGCAAGCCATTACTAAACTCTCTCTTCATTGGGTCCAGACCGCTCGACTGCACGAGTGCGGCTTAGAATCCTTAGATCGAAGGCGATCAGCAAAAATAAAGAATAATGTCACAAGACATTAAGTTGAACCGATTAGCTTATTGTCCTCAAATGAATTCCACGATTTTCTCAATAAATGACTCAATAGCATCCTAACTCTTGATAATCGACCAATTTACCCGTATATTCAAATAATGCAAACGGGAATGATTCTTATTTGTATTTTGTGAATTAGTCACTTAACGCGAAATTCGCAAATGACTTATCGTGGCAAAACCCAATCAGTACTGGATTCGCTCAATAAAGTTTAAAAGCTATAAACCTAATAACAATAATAATATTCTCGGCAATTGATATAAGGCAGGACGGCACTCCCTGCCTTTTTTTCCTACATTACTTTATCTTTGGATTCCACCCTGCGCCAAAGTGCAGATCGTCTGCCTTTGATCTTTATTTTAATAACATTAACTTCTTTAACCGAGATCGACACTTTACGATAACGATCTTTCTTCTGATCATATCCCTCACCAACCCAAGTCTTAGGCTTTTTATCGGCGCTCAACTCTCGAATGTAGGTCTTTCCGATCAGGTTGGGCTCCCAGTCAGCACGAGTAATTACGCCCTGGATAACATCTTCAGCACGCTTTAACTCCAAAATCGTGGAACTGCCCTCTTTTTGCCAATACCCTACTACCTCTTGATATTGTATTTCATCGTCAAGCTGACCTTGCGCCAACACCACTTGAGACAACGTAATAACAAACAACAGTGATAAAACTTTATAGAACTTCATTATCAACCCAACCCTGATATTCTTTTTGACCATACATGATATTAACTAAAGTTATCAAAAAGTAAAATAATACATCGCTATGGTTAACATTCGTTTACCAGCATCGCTCAAATTTAGTACTTGCGTTTACCCCAGTTATCCAAAAAGCAAGTACAAATATTTAGCAGCCGTTGATTTCCGCGTAGAGCCTTTTTCGCACCGTAGGATCAACTTTTTCAAGCGCGTATCGTATCGTCGAACGAGGCAAATGATGCGCATTTTGTTGCACATACCTTACGACATCCGTCGGATAAACAACAGAAGTCGCCTTGAGCAGCCATCCAACGCTTTTTTGTACATAGGGGTCTGGATCTGACTTTAGTGTTTCAAAGTTTTCGTATAACCGTTTCTTATCAAGGTAGTAGGTGGTTCGACCAATTTTTCGCTTAACAAATTTGACCCATACGACGTTACTCGCTCGACGACACCACGGTATTTCAGAATGAGACCAATGCTGCGTCTGTTCGATTAAATGTGGTCTGGCTAACAGATACTGGTAGGCCGTCTTAATACAAAGATCATCTACCAATGCCCAATTAGTGCAATAGTTCTCTAACCAGAACTCAAATCTCTGCAGTAATGTTTCATCATAGTGTCGCTTTACCAGCTTATTGATTAAACCAAAAGCAACCATAACTTCTTCACTGAACTCGGCATGTTCCAACATTTTTTCAGTAAGCATAAGCACCTCTTCCGGGCGCATTTCTACTCTGGCGTTTAGGAAGGTCTCTGTCACCCCTCGAATATCCGCTGCCGTTACACCCAGACATTTGACGCCTTCTGGGAAATATCGCTGAGATGCCTCAGCCTTCTGTTGGGAGCTAAGCAAACGAAGATCAGCTTTCAATGTTTGCACATATTTCTGCATGGACGGAAACCATTTTAGTCGTTCTCACTTACGCCTGATCCACACTAGAAATACAGCACTATCTAATATAAAGGCTACACACGGCGCGTATTATTTCTAAAGTCGTTGCGCAGTGCTCTTGAATCACTATTTATCTTCAAAAACAATAATTTGAGAGGCTTTTCCTGACCTAAGGCGCTTTAGATGAAAGTTGGTCAGAGGGTCATCGGGCTCCATTGCGATCAAGAGTTGAAACAGATTTTCGGCCTCTGAATTACCGTCCATCATACTCTCAATTGCGTGAGAATACTGAGCAAGGTATTCCAGAGCATAGCGATCATGATCTACAAGCTCATAGGTATCAACAGCTTGAACTTTGCCTTTCAACAAAAGCGGACCAATTCGCCTAAAACTAAACGACGAACAACGCATTGCCGTTTCACCAGAAACACAGATATCGCTGCCTAAGTATTTATTAGCGCCCTCCAACCTGGCCGTTGTATTAACTGTGTCTCCGTAGGCTGTATAATTAAAGAAAGAATCTCCTCCAAAATTACCCACGATGGCAGTGCCTGTATGAACGCCTATTCTAGTTCTTCCAAAGTTAAACCTTTTCGCATCTGCAGAGTTTGAAAACTCCTGAGACCAGCGGTGCATGGCGGCAGCACACCTAACGGCAGCCTCTGCGTGATCATCTCGAGACAACGGCGCGTTAAAGAAAACATAAACCGCATCACCGATAATTTTATCGATGGTTCCATCGTGTTTAATTGCGATATCGCATAATCCACTCAAGTATTGATTGAGCACAGGCATTATTTCCGAAGGCTCTGCGCCTTCAATTGCCGACGTGAAACCCGCTAAATCGGTAAAAACACAACTCAATTCAACGCGCTCTCCACCGAGCCTAAGCTTCTCCGGCTCTTCCAATAACTGGTTCACGACCGCTGGCGAAACAAACCTAGAAAAAGCCTGCTTTATAAAGCGTCGCTGATTACGCTCATCATCAGACCACTGCTTGTTTCGCAACCCAGAATTAATTCGAGCCTTGAGTAAAATAGGATTAAAGGGTTTTTGCAAATAGTCCGTTGCACCAGCCTCAATACACCGGATTACACTATCGGCTTCCTCTAAGGCCGATATCATAATGACCGGAATAGTTCGTAAATGTTTATCTTCTCGAATCTCAAGCAATACTTCGTAGCCATTAATTTCAGGCATCATCAAATCAAGCAAGACTAAGTCAAAATCTCCAATCCTCAAGCGCTCAAGCGCTTCAAAGCCGCCCTCTGCGCACGAGACCGCATGGCCCTGCTGACGCAGTCGTCTTGCCAACAAGTCTCGATTACTTTCAATGTCATCGACAACAAGTATGTGCCCAGTAATACCTCTATCATTGGACTCCAATGAGGCTTGACTTTCGCCTGAATCAAGAGCCTGGATACTGCTCACTATATCATTTGAGAGTTCCGCACTTACCGTGTCGCTCTCACTATCGAACTCATCTGCCTCAGAAAAGCTTACGTACTTGTTTATGTCCTTCAAGAGCTGGTTCGCAAGACCTAACAGTTTTTCAAAGTCGGGCAATAGCGATTCTGCTCCAAAATCCGCTAGGTCTTCAACGAGCATTTCCCCGTATCCTTTAATGGCGTTAATCGGGGTTCGCAGATCATGCCGAATCATCTGTTCGGTACTGGCATCTGAATACTTAGAACCTTTAATCGTAGTGCCACCAAGTAATGTGTCCACCACCGAGGTCATTTGATTGGCCGCAATAGATATCCTAGAAAGGTCATCAATCATGTCATCGGCGCCCAGAGTCCGTGCCTGCTCGTGCAAAATATCACTGTATTCCACCAAAGCTTGAACCGGAGCAGAAAGCTGCTGCCTAATGTTAGCGAGCCTTGTCCGCTGAATTCGACTGTCTAACATTGCTCAATCATCAACGTGTCCAAATCTAAGAAGGAGCGACTAAGTTTGATCGGATTTGCTCACTGACTGAACCCAATATTTGAGTAAGAGGTGCTTCAGATTTTTCATAAATATTTTCGACCCTCCCTTGTAACTTCGCATAGTCCGCTTTAGTGAGAGTCTTGGCCGTTAACACGATAACTGGAATGTCCTTCCACTCAGGTGTCTTCTTGACTCTATCAAGAAACTCAAAACCATCAACTTCAGGCATCATAAGGTCAAGTAAAATGATGTCTGGAATCAATTGTTCGATACGCTCCCAACCTGCCTGCCCGTTAATGGCTTCGGTCACATTACAATCGAGCTTTTCAAAGGTGTGCCGCACCACCGTTCGAGTTGCTTCGTCATCGTCAATGACCAACAGTTCGAACTGCGCCGCGCTACTCTCAGGAATATGTTTGGCCACAACCTCTCTGAGTATACTTTGTTGCACCGGTTTTGAAATGTAATCGGCTGCGCCTAGGGTATAACCCATTTTCTTTTCATCAACAATACTGACCATGATCACTGGGATATGACACACTCTGTCATCATTTTTCACTTGGCTTAAAACGGTCCATCCGTCCACATTAGCCATCAGCACATCCAGCGTAATAATGTCTGGCTGCCAGTCCAACGCAATGTCGATAACGTCATTTCCATCGGCCACCGTCGTCACGTTGTAACCGTCTTTTTCCAAATGCCGCTTTAACAAATCCCTAGCAACCGGATCATCGTCCACGACCATGACTTTGCGCGCATTATTGTCAACTTGAACTGGATGCAACTCGTCAGCAACCAGCTGATCCTCACTCGAAGCATCTTGCTGCTGATAGAAAACCGGTAAGCGCATCACAAATGAAGTTCCTTTTTGCGGCTGACTTTCTACTTCAATCTCGCCCCCAAGCAAATGGCAAAATTGCTGTGTGATACTCAACCCCAACCCCGTTCCACCGTACTTTCTGGTGGTAGAGACATCGGCTTGACTAAAGGGGTCGAAAACTCTCTCTTGTTGCTCTGGTGTCATTCCTATACCAGTATCGCTTATCGTAAACACCATGGCTTGCTCGCCATTAAGTTGCCCTCGTTCTACACGGAGCTCTATATTGCCTTGCTCCGTGAATTTGGCAGCATTGCTCAAAAAATTAAATATAGACTGACGTATCTTCAGTAAGTCTGAGTGCATAGTGCCTATATTTTGATCACAACGAACTCGAAGAGTGTTGTTATTTTTATCTACCAGAGGGGCAACCGTTGCTGGAATTTCTTCGATCATTTTATAGACATCGAAAGACTCACAATACGTTTCCATTTTGCCAGATTCGATCTTAGAAATGTCTAAAACACCATTGATCAGATCCAACAAATGTCGACCGGCACTGTGGATTTTCTCCAAATCTGGAACAAAAATATCACTAATATCAGGAAGCTCCAGCGCTTCATCCTGCAGGAGTTCACTATAGCCAATCACGGCATTTAACGGCGTGCGAAGTTCATGGCTCATATTCGCCAAAAACGTGCTTTTTGCATTACTTGCTTCTTCTGCTTTTTCGCGGGCTCTGGTTGTTTCTGCTTGTGCTTGCTTCTGTTGACTGATGTCCCGGCAATAGACGTTAACGATATCTTCATCCACCACAGGAGCCAACATGATGGCGTAGGTACGACCAGCATGATCGTATTCAAACTCCACATGCTCATTGGTTTTCAGCACATAGACGAACAATTTTTGTAAGTCTTTCGGCCCCTTTTCACCTAATTGACAATTAATACTGGCGCGGAGCACTTCACTCGCCTGATTTGCGTACTCCATCGTGCCATCTCTGGTAAACCTTAATACTGGATTAGGGTTTTCCTCGGGCATTCTCGCTAACTGGCGAATTCGCGTCTCTGCTCTCCTAATTTCTGAGATGTCGTTTAACGTGCATAAAACACCACCCTGTGAAATCGGCTCATAGCGGTAAACAATGTGAGTATTGTCGGCAAATTTGTGCTCCACTTCATGCTGCTCAAGTTTGGCAATACGATCAAGACGCTCTGCGATCAATGCTTCCACATCATCGTTCTCAACATCAAAGTCTCCTCTCTTTGCACGAAAGCGAAACAATTCCTCTAGACACGCCCCCGGTTTGCAAAAAGACGTATCGAAACCCTGCACTTCCGAAAATCGCTTATTGGACGCAACCAGTTTCAGATCTTGATCAAAAACCGCAAACCCGAATTGCATAAGTTCCAGCCCTGACAACAATAGTTGCAACGACTTCGTTAATGATTCGAGCCCCTCATTCTTCAATGCTTCATTCGCGTCAATCATTGCGCACCCAACTCCCAAGTCAAATTAGTCATTCGCATTCAGCAGCTGCGCCATCTTATCTAACAACCTAGGAAGCTCGACGGGCTTGGTATCATAATCATCGCAACCAGCATCCAATGCATTTTGTTTATCCGATGGCATGGCGTGTGCAGTAAGCGCTATAATGGGTGTGTGTTTTAAGTGATCGTTAGATTTGATTAATCTAGTCGCTTCCCAGCCATCTATCTCCGGCAGACTCATATCCATCAAAATCAGATCAGGGCGTTCACTATTCGCCATCTCAACGCCTTGAGCACCATCGACGGCTATTACCATCTCAAAGCCTTTTCGAAGTAATCGCCGAGATAGCATGTCTCGATTCATTTCATTATCTTCAACCAATAAAATCTTAGTCATAACCCTTACAGCTCTCCTAGAAAGGCAGTTAATCTTTATTCCATTGCCGAATAGATCTTTCCCCAATAAAACCAGTTAACCTTCATATTTGACCTCATCCGAAATATACAGACGTATCACCAACCAATTTCAATGAAACAGAATCAGTTAGCAAACGTTACAACACAGGAAAATAAGAAAGGGTAGCAGCAACTTTTTAATTATTATTCGACCCAAAGACGGGCTTTGTAACATTATTTAACATTATAGCCTCGCAATCAAATTTCTCGATATAGTCCAAATGGAGAATTCGATCACGTTCTCGCGTTCAATAACGTAATGCGATAGACAACAATGAATTGAAAAAAGACCACCTAAACGTTCCCGCAGGCCCTAATGACTCACAGAGTAGTGCTGTAAAACGCTACAAAGAGTTGACGAACGTGAGTAACTTTTTACGTTGATCGGGCGTCATTTGAACGACTTTATCCTTGGCCTGCTCGGCCTCGCCACCGTGCCACAAAATTGCCTCTAAAATACTTCTAGCGCGACCATCATGAAGAAAATAGGTATGCCCGTTTACCACTTCGGTTAAACCAACACCCCACAACGGCGGCGTACGCCACTCTCTCCCGTTCGCTAACGACTCGGGACGATTATCGGCTAAGCCTTCGCCCATATCGTGCAGTAGCATGTCGGTATAGGGCCAAATAAGCTGGTGACTCAGCTCTGGCAAGTCGTCGTTAGTTGCCGTGATGTACTTAGGAGTATGACACCCAATACACCCACTTTGATAAAAGAGTTTCTTACCCTCTAATACATCGGGATCGCTCACACCTCGGCGTTTGGGCACGGCCAAGTTTCTTGTGTAATGAAGCAACGCCGAAACAAGCTCTTGGCTGATCTCTGGTTCGTTTGCTTCTTGTCCGGTGGGCATTTTCAAACAATCGGGTTGATTATCAGTACAGTCGCCATGGTGGTTTAGCACCAACGGTGTGGATAATCCGATGTCGCCGTTAAACGCACCTTGGTTTTGTAGGTTGAGCGTCGCCACACCCGCTTTAAGTCCGAAGCGGCCTAACGCTATGCTGTTGGTTTCGGAATTCCAGACCACATTCGCTTTTCCTGAGATGCCATCGCCGTTTTTATCGTGAGGGTCTGCCTGCCGAATGATGTCATTCGCATCAATGGACTCAAGCAGCCCGAGTCCAATCATTTGGGGAGCTATCCGCGGAGATATCATCACCTTTTCATCTATCTCGCCATAGCTCAGGTCGGTAATCCTATAAGTTGGCCTGCGTAATACTGCTACGTCCCCGCCATTTAACGCTATTTCTGTTTCGTCGTAATCGATTTGAACCCTGGCCTCTGGCTTAAGCCCAGGTACGGAGACATCTTGGAGCTGTCCTCCATAGGTGGGTTCATTGATACTGTTGACGAGCTTTTGACTAAGAAGCCTGCGATGCTCTGCGGTTTTAGGCGGAATGCTCAGTCGAAAAAGCATCGATACTCGGTCATCGTGCTCACCTTCAGGCGGATGTCCCCGGCCATCTTTCACATGACATGATTGGCACCCTCTGGCATTAAACAATGGACCTAAGCCGTCATTCGTTTTCGTTGACGAAGGCGCGGTTACCCAGAGCCTGGTGAAAATCGAATTGCCTATCTGAAAATCTAACTGCCGGTCAAAAGACATGTTCCGAGACGGGAACGAGAAAGCATCGGCATTAATAACCCGGTCATGCGTTGTGGCGCCGCCGGGGTTATTTTCGTATTGCTCAGCGCGAACAAAATCGAGTGTCGGTGCTACAAGTCTTTGCTCTGGCGTTTGACGCTCTGTTGAATTAGGGCTCAGGTCAGAAGCGAAAGATTGCCCAATACTTAAAACTGCCACTACTACAATTAAATTAGAGAACTTCATTTAGGGTGCCTAACAGAATGTCGATATACTATTGGAATACTGCATCAGGAGAATCTAAGGAATCAGCGCCCTGCACATTAATTTGATTCGACGTCAGCGCAGCAGACGCCGCTTGAATTGCTTGAGTTTGATTTAAAAGCGCTTCCACCAAAGAAGAAACCAGCGCGTTGCCATCAACATTTCCCTTCGCTATCAATTGGTCAAATGACGTTCCATTGCTCTCGGCGGATTCAACCATTTTCTTTGCCATCGCCAAGGACGCACCAATTGCTCGCGAGAGCTCTTCGGAAGTTTGTGAGTTTCTCTGCGCCAATAAATCCTGAATACTTGGGCCTTTCAACGTATTGCCGTTGATTGCTTCGTAAGTGCCTAAATAGACATTTTGGATTCCTACGATGTTATGGTAATGAGAGTTATGAGTGTTATCACTAAAGCAGTCATGCTCTTCCTCGGGATCATTCAACATTAAGCCCAGCTTAATTCGTTCTCCGGCAAGCTCACCGTACGAAAGGCTGCCCATTCCCGTCAACATATCCCTGATAGCACTGTCTGGATCCTCTATCAACCGCTGAAAAGCTGGGCCAATTTTGCCTTGATGATCGCGCCATTGAGAAACCATCCAGGTCAGATCGTCTATCAATATCTTTGATGACAGCGCAAGGTACTTTCTGCGGCGCTCGCAAAAACCATGGGTGCAGTTTTGAAGATCGAAATCTGTCACAGGTCGATTACCGGCTCCTGGACCAGTACCGTTAAGATCTTGCCCCCACAACAGAAATTCGATAGCGTGATAACCAGTCGCCACATTCGCTTCTATACCAGCGATTTCATGCAGTGAATCAGAAAGTAATTCTTTGCTCAACACAGAGACATCGAGCAGGCGACCACCGACCGTAATTGAACTATTACTGATTATGTTCGCGTCATACAGCGCATTATCGTCAGTGCCAGTGCCGTATGAACCTACATCAACATAATCGATCAATCCTTCATCCAGAGGCCATGCATTCACCCGACCTTCCCACGCATCGACAATTGGGTTAGCAAACCGAAATACTTCGCTTTGCTGGTAAGGTTCCCGCGCTCTGACCCACATACGACGTGCGTCGTTTAATGCTGTTTCTGTCGGGTTTTCCAACAAGTTTTGGATCGATCGGTCAAGCTCTCTCGCGCGTATCAAGCTGTCTTCGTACACTTGCGCTGCGATCGTCCCGTATTGAATAACCACCTGAAGGTTAGAGACTTCAGAGTCGGCTACACTTGTTTTTTGCTCGAGCACTGATTGCTCGAGTGTCTGGCATGAAAAAAGAAGTATAGAGCACAAGAGAATTGAAACGATGGCTAACTTTGGCATGGGAATAAGGGAAAACAGAAAAGAGGGTTTGTGGGATTATTAAGCCAATAATAGATCACTTTGACATAACACTATATTTTAATTTGACACCGAGCTTATAAGAAAGTGCGGGCCTTGCTCACTCGGGCGCAATACCGCTAACTTCACTGATAAGGCGATTCCTATTTATCCTTTGATCACATGACGCTGGGGCTTTGTTTACGCTATATCCACGGGCGTGATGCGTGAGGGAACAACTCACTTTAAGTAATAATGAGTCAACGTTCTCAACTCGCTTTCCAATCGATGAAGCTCGCGCTTCTCTTGCTGGGTCCACGACAACTCTCTGATTTTACTGAGAGGCAGGTAGCAGTTATCTAAACACCAACCTCGCCAACAACTTGCTATCAATGGATCACAAACTGTGTCAGAGATAACTTCGAGTATTTCTATTTGCACACGACGATTTTGTTCGCGTGACAAAGTTTGAGCCGCACTGTTCGCCGCTCTAATAAAACGAGTAAGTATCTTCGGGCATGTTCCACACTTGCCATGCCTTACGGCCTGGCTAAGCGGATAGTCACGAAGTGCATTTTTAAGCATTTTTTCCCCCAGAGTGAGTTACGCTCAATACGATAAGGACCCTATTGAGCGCACACTCGTGCTAAATCAGAATAAAGTTACACATCCTGGTTTCAAAAATTGTAGCGAGCGGTTCCCACGATGGTTCTTCGTTCGCCTTGGAAGCAATCGCCTCGAATGAGACAAGTGGCTTGATATTCTTCATCCGCTAAATTTCTAGCGTTTAGCTGAAACATCCAGTTTTCCATTTTGAAACCTATCATTGCGTCTAATAGCGTGTAAGACGGCGTTTCGATAGTATCTGCGCCACCAAAAGACTCTCCAACGTACCGAGCACCTAACCCAGCACGAAAGCCAGTCTCACGATATTGACCGTACCCCAGCCAGGCAGAAGCCTGTGATTCGGGAACGGAGGGAAACTGAAAGCCTGCATCAGTCTCAGTTTCTAAATCACTGATATTGGCCTCTAAGCTAAACTCTGAAAATCTGAACTTTGCTTCAAGCTCCCAGCCTTTGACTGTATCAATACCACCAATCTGGGTTTGGCCAATAGGTGTGGAAGTGAGCAGGTTCGATTGCTCGATATCAAAATACGCCATGGTGATAAGTCCAACAGAGCCCGGTAATTCGTATTTAATACCCGCTTCTACCTGTTCTCCTTCTTGTGGTTTAAAAGAGGCTCCGGTCACGGCATCAATACCGACAATTGGCTCAAACGATTCAGCGTAACTTATATAAGGAGACAAACCATTTTCAAACTGATACAAAAGCCCAGCGGCAATACTCGTAGCATCATCTTCCTGTAACGAAGTACCTACACGGTTTTCCGTATCATCTATTCTAAGACCTAAGTTTAAATGCAATGCTCCTAGTGTCATTTGATCGTTAATATAAAGTCCTAAGTCCTTTATATTGACCTCCTGCCCATCGACTAAGTTAGCATCGAAGACCGACTGTGGAGGCACCGCTCCGTAAGACGGATCAAAGACATTAATCCAAAAAGTGTCTCCTACCGTGGCATCAGGCCCACCCGTGGTGAAGTCGTAACCAATGCCATAAAGGTAAGTGAAATCATCATCGGTAGTTACGTCCTGCAACTGCGCACCCATCATTAACTGATGCTCTACCGCACCGGTGTCAAACGAGGCTCTAAAGCGCAAATCGATGGCATCTTGTTCTGACGTTGCTGCACTCTGATAAAAACTGCGAGGGACACTGCCACCTTCGTACAGACTGCCATCCGCATTTCTCACAAATCGATCAGCACTAAAGCTAAACGATACCCAAGCTTGCTCATAATCGCGCTCGCCTTCAGTATGACGCGCCGTCAATTGCATTCCCCAGACATCATTAATCTGATGGTCGGCTAACAGCGTAATAGATTCCGTCTTACCATCATAATTGTTAAACCCAGGCTCGCCTGCGAAGAAGTCGCTATCAATAAACTGACCGTTTTGGGCCGGTAACAAGGTTCCCACTACGGGCAAAAACTGCGCGCCAGGATCAGCCTTTGAATCTTGATAGTTTAAAAGTACGGTGATTTGAGTGTCCTCTGACGGTGCATACGTCAAAGACGGAGCAATGACCAACGCATCGTCGCTTATGTAGTCAACCTGCGTGTCGGTTTCTCGTTTAAGACCAACGAATCGATATAACCAATGACCAGCTTGATCAATCGCGCCACCAAGATCAACGCCCAATTGCTGATAATCATGACTTCCAAATGACGCCACTATCTCATTCTTTTCATGATTTACCGGCAATTTTGAGACAACATTTACGATGCCGCCAGGCGACCCTTGCCCATACAGAACGGATGCGGGCCCCTTAAGAATTTCGACTTGTTCTAGTGTGTACACCTCTGGCCGCGTGTTGTTAAAGTTTCCAAACAAGGACTGCAAACTGTCTTGATATTGCGGAACATCAAGACCACGAACTCGGACATAGTCGCCCCGAGTAGCGAATCCAAACGTTTCACCTGTGACGCCAGCACTGTAAGTGTAAGCATCCGCCAGTTCCAATGCCCCCATGTTAAGCAAATCTTGCTCGGTTTCGATTGAAATCGAGCGCGCAGTTTCGAGTATTGGCGTATCAGTTTTAATCACCGAATAGGCAGACGTTTTAGCAACGACTGTTATTTCCTCTAAATCTTCACTACTTTTTTCCTGCGCATTAACAGTACCTAACTGTGATGCGCTCAACAGCGCAACAACGCTCATCGAGATACTGCGCATTGCGCGTGGTGTTTTAATTAATTTCATAACTACCTAATAATTGAATATGTAACATGACGCGCAGAAATATAGTAAACTATAAATGCAAATGCAAACAATTCTCATTTATATTTACACATGATACTAACACTCACTTTAATTTCATTGCTAGTGGGCATAGCCATTTACTTGGTTTTCGGCCTTTGGCGACAGAAAATTCGCTCATCATTGCGGATCACAGCCGCTATCTTCGGTCTACTTCTATCAAGTAGCTATTTAGCCATCCGAGAATACGGCGTTGAATTCGGAGTTATCTACTTTTTTTTAATTGCGTCAGCTTTGGCGCTCACGATAGTAGCTTTAAACACCCAACTTAAGACGGTCCAGCGAGTGATACCAAAGGACATACACACCGTAAACCCATCACTAAAAAGCGCGATGCATCATTCGTGGAATTTTGTTGTGGTTATCTTAATGTGCTTAACCAGCTCTCTATTCGTCACCATCTATGCCACTCACTTTTTCATTCAAGGCACCGTTGCTCAGCTAGCAAGTATCATTATCATCTTCCCGATCCTTTGGGGAACGTTAGCCTACGTCTTTTTGATGCTAGAAGGTCGAAAACGCAACCTTGCATCAGCCGCCCTCACCACATTATCTAGTCTATTCATCGCCACCGCATACATACAGTAAAAGGAAAGTCATGTCAGTCGCCAAACGTTTTTTTAGTCAGTCTCTTAATGCACACAAATGGCTAGGCCTCCTTGTAGGAGCATTAATGTACCTCATATGCTTGAGCGGGACTCTCGCCGTCTATTTCGAAGAGCTCGAACGCTGGGAACAGCCTCACGCCGAAGAATACCTAGATTACGATCCGCGTGTGCTCGATGAAGCGTTCAATCGCTTTCTCATCGAACAGAACGAGCTCGTCACGCCGCACATGTATCTGACTCTCCCAACCGACGTTGTGCCCAGAGCGGGCATTTCAACCGAGCAGCAAGGCTGGTACCTCAATAAAGACGGTAGTACGGGATCTTCTACAGCACACCCCTTTACAGACCTCATCACTGATTTACACATTTATCTACACCTACCAGAAGCGTGGGGTGTAATTGTGGTCAGCGCGCTTGGCGCGATGCTACTTGGGTTAATTATTTCAGGGCTTTGTTCTCACAGGACCATTGTCAAGGACGCCTTCAAGTTTCGTATATTTGGCAGCAAGCAATTAGAACAAACGGATTTACACAACCGACTGAGCGTATGGGGAGCTCCATTCCACATTATGATTGCGATTACAGGCGCCTATTTTGGCCTGGCCATGATCGTGCTTGTCGCTTACAGCCAATTATTTAACGATGGCGATGTCAACGATTTAACCAAGCAAGTGTTTGGCAGCGAACCCGAGTTGAATCTACCCGTCAACGGAATTGCAATCGGCTCAATGTTAGAACAAATGCCAGAGTTAGCTCCTGGTACGAAACCTCTTTTTGTGATCGTTCATGACGCAGGTACACCAAAACAATTTGCCGAAGTATTTACTCAGTACCCAAATAGACTTATTTATTCAGACAATTTTGTATTTTCCCCTTCAGGCGAATTTTTAAGCAGCCGCAATTTTTCCGAGGGTGATTTCAGCAAACAGGTTGTCTACTCTATGTATCGTCTACATTTTGGTCACTTTGGTGGCTGGGGTGTTAAGGTTCTCTATGCGCTTCTCGGACTCGCGCTCACTGTGATCTCCGTGTCCGGCATAAATATCTGGTTAGCCAAACGCAAACACGTCGACAGCCTCAATTTTATCTGGCCTGGATTCGTCTGGGGAGCGCCCATGGGCATCGCCGTAGCCGGGATTTCACGATTCGCATTTGGCTATATTGAAAACTGGATTTTCTGGGCCACTATTGTCGCGTGTTGCAGCTACGGGCTTGTTGTTAAAAATGAATCGAAAGTATCAATGACACTAAAAGCCGCTTTATTTATTAGCATTCTAGGTTTACTAGCCGCCTATTTTTCCTACGCTCAAGAGTCATTCAATAATGCCAGTTCTCTAAATGTAACTTACGTTCTAGTGACTTCATTAGTTGCTGCGATTGCCTTTAAGGTCGCAAAGGGAAGACTAAACAGTAACTCGATAGTGAGTTAAAAGGGAGCTTATCCTTAAGCCAGCAAAAATGACCCTATTGAAGAAAACATAGGAATAGCGTCCTATGTTTTTACACATCACCATAAAAAAAGGCGACGGTTAATCACCGTCGCCCTTAATATCAAATTCGCTGATTAGAATTACATCATCGACTGCAAATAATTCTGTTCACCCACTTTGTGATAAAGCTCAATTTGAGTCTCTAACCAATCATAATGCTCTTCTTCGTTATCCAAAATAGAAGCGAAAAGATCTCGTGTGACGTAGTCACGAACTTTTTCACAGTGCTCAACCGCATCACGATACACCGGAATCGCCTCTGCCTCTAAACGTAAATCACACTCCAACATCTCTAATACGTTTTGGCCTATGTACAACTTCCCAAGATCCTGAAGATTAGGCAACCCTTCTATCATCAGAATACGCTCTATCAACATATCAGCATGCTTCATTTCATCGATAGATTCTTCGTACTCCTTCTCGTTAAGCTTTTCCAAGCCCCAGTTCTTATACATCCGAGCGTGCAAAAAATATTGGTTAATTGCAGTGAGCTCTAGCTTAAGTGCCTGATTTAACAGTTCAATAACGCCTTCTTGCGCTTTCATGGCCTTCTCTATATGGAAATTCTAAAACTGAAGAATACATGAAATTGTCTTGAAAAACCACAAAAATATCCATAAGCCATTGTTTTTTAAGTGTATTTTTAAATACAACAATTCTCATTCCCGTTAGCATTCACGACTGTAAATGCTAATAATGGCACCAATAAGAATTACTCTTATTTAAATAAGCAATAAATCGGGCTACAACGCCGAGCATAAAATGGTCATCAACAACGTCAAAAGGGGTTGAAACGGTTACCTCGTTATTTGAACGGGAAAAGAACAAGCCGAAAAATGCATTGCTTGAAAGCTCTTGTGAGCGAGATCTCCATCGCTATCGTGATTGTTACGGGCGTGCTGCTTCTCCTAAAAAGGAAATACAATGGATCCAGCCGTCAACTGTAAAGGGTGTAAGTAAAACTCCGACCATCAGCTTTGGCTCGATCTTGGCAAGCCCAAAGAATAAATGCTACTCAAACTTCAGAGCTGCTCAGACATTAAAAGGATTGAGGAAAATTTCGCCACGCACAAGCCTCTCAAGTCAACCCTCTGTCTGGACTAAAAGCGTCAATATGGGTTGGAGGGAATTGGAGTAAAAACACATCAGCCAGACGGTGCTATCGCGACTACAATATGGACAGATCAATGAGTATCGCCGGCATTAAAAAGAGAGAGAAGAAAAGAGGTTCACGCTCGATTACAGCATGGGGTTTTGATTTAACTTCGCCGAATGTTTACCTCAGGCACGAATGCAAGCACAGCTTCCTACATCCTCCTCTTAACTATGTTGTCACTGTAATCGAACGCCACACTTTCTGGTCTACAATAGTCAAGAAAGTCACTATTTCCTGGAGGAAGAGCATGCTAGAAAAACAGACTACTGTGATAGCTTTTTTAGCGGCATTGTTTGCGAGCATTTTAACTATTGGATTATCAAGCCAGTTTTCAGGGATCGGCACTAATGGTGATGGTTATAAATCGAACGCACAGCTCATCGAAGAGCTTGATAACCTAACAGAAAGGCTGGGAGGTGAAACTCAAGCAAGAAGAGAGCTTGAGCAAAAATTGGAGTCTTTAGCCCTAAGCATCACGCCCTTGCCAATGTCACAAACCACACAGCACGCACCGACCGTAACCGCTGAGGATCAATCTCCCAACGAATTGCTAGAAGACAATGCTCGGGCAGAACAAGCTCGAGCGTTTCGTGAGCAAATTCAAGTTAGCAGAGGATCCAACCCGAGGAAGCAGCATTTACTGCAAAACGGTTTCGCTGAGGATGAAGCAAACTGGGTTCTCCAAGCCGAAAGCCAAGTGCAACTGGATTCGCTTCAAGCTCAATATGATGCGAGGCGAAAACAAGCTTTGCGTCAGCAAGCAGAAGGAACATTGCAGAAGAGCCAGGCTCAGCAACTGCAAGAAGCATTGGGAGTGGATTATTATGAGCGGTATCTTGAAGCAAATGGCTTACCAACGTCGGTGGGCGTGTCTTCCGTCCTTGAGGGTTCGCCTGGGTTCAATTCTGGTTTAAAAGCAGGAGACAGAATCTTGTCCTACAACGGAAACAGAGTGTTTAACATTCGAGAACTCAATCAAATGACGATTTTGGGTGATCAGGGTCAAAGTGTATTATTGGAAATAGAACGTAACGGTAATCCGCAACAAATCACAATCCCCAGAGGCCCCATTGGTATTACCAGTCGACGCGGTCGATTTTAACAAACAGACAAAAAGAAGCAGAGACGATTAGCGGCCATATTGCAATTCGAAAGCATCTTTGACTCGTTGTGTTTAACGCCTTTTAAGCGCGGCATCTAGCGGCGGTCACAACCCTGATGAGCCTCCCCAGAAACGTATTCACCAACTAAGAGAAAAGACCTAATCTACGACTGCGCGCTGGATAGAGCCGACAAATCAAACTGAATGTCTAAAACGATATCTTCGCAATAACGTAGGCGTGATCACTGGGTTTATCCGTCTCGGTGCCTGGTTCTATACCGATCAGCTCATTGCCATGAATAATCTCGTATTCTGCTCTGTCCTTTACATGCATTTCTTTAGAAACAACGCCGTGCATTAATACCTGGAGTTTTCCGCGGTGATTATAGTCATATCGTTCTTGCGGATCTAAGTCAAAGACAAGATTGTGACTGCTTTCTCCAACCAGTATGCGCAATGGCTCACTGTTCTCACCGTCATTAAAATCTCCGGTTACGTAATAGTCTTGCCCTCGCTGACCGATTCTAATCGTTTCCTCCAAGATCACTCGTGCCTGCTCGGTACGAACACTCAGTTTGCCATCCACACCTGGGTTTGATGGAGAAAAAATACTCGATTGATGCCGCTTAGAAGCCAAGTGAACATTAATGATGGTGAGATGATTGTCCGTCCCTTTCTCAATGAATTCGCACACAAGCGGTTTTCTAGAGTCCTCGTAGCTGGCGTTATCTTTCCCCAATACTCTAGTGCTATGAGCCAACAACTCGATTCTATTTGGATTATAAAGAAAACCATTTCGAATATTTCCGCCCGGCTGCCCTCCATCCATACCCAGCTCAGGATTAACATCAACCCAGTGATATTCCACTCCAGACAACTGCTCAATCGTTTTTATGAGCAATTCATAGGTTTCGTTCGCGGCTGTAATTTCCGTTAGCTCAGCGCCATCGTTGTCTTGAATTTCCTGTAACGCAACGATGTCAGGCACATTAGCTTGCAGTGCTACTGCTTGAGCTAAGGTGTGAAACCGACCTTCTCCCCAGTCGTCGTCCACATCTTGTCTAGGGTTTGTGACGCTCTTCTCAGACTCAACATGCGGATCTAGGTTAAAACAATTAAGTGTCATTACCGTTATAGAATCTGATTCTGGCACCAAGTTGGATTTCGTTATATCAACATAATTTTGATCAAACTCAAAGTCCTGACTCACTGCCATTTGGTAGGCGCCAACTCTGTAGTTTAGCGGACCAGTCACCGATGTTCTGAGGGTTGAACCCAGATTCACTCGCCTTGCGAAATCATACCTAGTAACCCTGAACCCAGGGAACCAGCGCAATGGATTTGAACCTTCGACAATCACACCGCCATCGTCGGTTGTGATGACATCTGCCTCCTGCAGTTGTTCCGGCAGCGCTAAAACATAGTCCCCATAAGCGTTGCTGGGAGCGATGAAAGTACTTCCGCTCTTTATCGTCATCAGCATTCCCTCCATACTGTTCAAGGTCAGAGACAGCGTTAGATTGGTGACTTTCAATAACTCTGAGGTGAATTCAATCGGTGTGATTTTCTCACCAGACAACCGATTAACTTTCAGCGATTCGAGGTGTATTTGAGTAACCGGCTTCGCATCATCGTCCTTTAAGAAGTCCACACAGGTACCTGACACTTCTACATCAGCACCGACTGTGGTCGTATAGTCAGGACTGTACACAAAGATCGCATCTGACCCTTTTCCATCCCATTCCTTATTTGGGGTTTGGATAAAAAACCCCTTTCTGACAATCCCTGTAACAACACCCCTGGTAACAACTGGTTGCCCTGCGTAAGGTGAGTTCAGCGAATCACCTTGTATTTCTCGAATACTGACCACCTGAAATCCTCATAACAATGATTTTCTTAATGCCATGAGTATAACGAAAAAAGGCTAATCGACGTGAATCGATTAGCCTTATAAATTCGACTAACTACTAACTAGGACAGTTGCTCACTAACCTCATCCAAATCAATGTGACGAATATCTTGGCCTTCGACCAGATAGATTACGTTCTCGCAAATATTAATGCAGTGGTCTCCAATCCTTTCTAACGATCGTGCAGCCCACATAACATCAAGCCCATCTGCAATATTATTGGGATCTTTTTTCATGAACTCGATGAGCCTAACAACAACCCGAGAGTATTCATCGTCGATCTCTTGGTCTTTGCGCATCAATTTTACGGCGCTCCTGGTTTTAATGCGGGCGTATGCATTAAGTGTTTCATGAAGCAATTCTTTCACATGCTCAGTCAGGGACTGAAGACCTTTAAATGCTTTCTTTGACGCGTCATGATCCATGGCATGACGAATCATATTTGCCACACGCTCAGCTTCATCGCCAATTCTTTCAAGGTCTCGGACGGACTTGGTTGTTGCGATGATGAGTCTAAGGTCCCCAGCCGCAGGATGCCGCCTAGCTAGAATCTGAGTACACTCTTCATCAATCTGCATTTCAAGATCATTGATTTCATCATCCAATGTCTCAACATCAACAATTGCGGCACTATCTCCGTCGCGCAAGGCATCCAATACCTTGTCTAACTGAACTTCAACAAGACCTCCCATTTTCAACACGCGGGAACGAATCTCATCAAGTTCTTCATCGAACTGGCGGGAAATATGACCGCCGACTTTAATATTATTATTCATATCTTATTCCGAATCTAATTATCCCTAGCCGATCCGGCCAGTAATATATTCTTCTGTCAATTTATGTTGAGGGTTAGTAAACACCGTTGAAGTGTCATTGACTTCGATGAGTTTACCCAGATGAAAATACGCCGTACGCTTTGAAACACGAGCTGCTTGCTGCATCGAGTGAGTCACAATACATATTGTAAAATTCTCGCTCAGTTCGTGAATCAGTTCTTCTACTGTTGCCGTGGCAATAGGGTCTAACGCCGAACAAGGTTCATCCATCAGAATAACCTCCGGGTTTACCGCAATGGCACGCGCAATACAAAGGCGTTGCTGTTGCCCACCAGATAAGCCCGTCGCTGGCTCATCTAATCGATCTTTAACCTCTTTCCACAAACCGCATCTAAGCAAACTCTTTTCTACCAATTCGTCTAGCTCAACTTTATTGTCAGTTAAACCGTGAATACGCGCTCCGTATGCCACATTTTCATAGATCGATTTTGGAAATGGATTAGGCTTCTGGAAAACCATTCCAACACGCGCTCTTAGCTCGACGACATCAATTTTTTTATCATAGATGTCCAGATCACCTAACTTCAATTCGCCATCAACGCGACAAATATCTATGGTGTCATTCATTCGATTAAGACAACGCAAGAAAGTTGATTTTCCGCAACCGGATGGCCCGATCATAGATATCACCTGGTTCCGTCCGATATCCAAATTCACATCGAAAATCGCCTGCTTTTCACCGTAAAATACATTGGTATTTCGAACGTGCATTTTGGGGTCTTTCAACAATGGCTGACCGACCGTTTCGTAAGTTTCTTTTGCAATTTCAGACATAGGATTGTGTGCAGTGTTCATTTATATTTATCCAAGAGACATTATTTGCGGGTTACCAGCGGCGTTCAAGTCGCTTTCGCAACCACACCGCCAAACTGTTCATAAAGATTAGAAAAGCCAGTAGTACCATAATTGCCGCAGAGGTTTTTTCTACGAAGGCACGTTCTGGGCTATCAGACCATAAAAAGATCTGTACTGGTAACACCGTAGCGGAGTCAGTAATGCTCGCGGGTGCATCTACAATAAAGGCTACCATGCCTATCATCAACAATGGAGCCGTTTCTCCAAGAGCTTGGGCCATCCCAATAATGGTACCGGTCAACATCCCAGGCATAGCCAATGGTAGTACATGATGAACCACTGTTTGCATTTTAGATGCGCCCATACCCAGCGCCGCATCTCTTATTGAGGGCGGAACTGCCTTAATAGCAGCCCGACTCGAAATAATAATGGTCGGCAATGTCATTAGGGTGAGAACGAAGCCACCGATAAGAGGCACTGACCTTGGCATTCCAAAGAAGTTAATAAACACAGCGAGACCAAGCAAACCAAAGATTACCGATGGGACGGCCGCAAGGTTGTTAATATTTACTTCAATGAAATCAGTGATTTTATTTTTAGGAGCAAATTCTTCTAAATAAATAGCGGTGGCCACGGCAATTGGAAAGGAAAGAATTAACGTCACGAACAAAGTCAACAATGACCCCATGATCGCCCCTTTTATTCCCGCCAGTTCTGGCTCACGCGAATCCGCATTACTAAACAATATAGTGTTAAAACGTTTCTCTACATTACCCGCTTGAACAAACTTATCGACCAACGCTATTTGAGAGTCACTTAATCTACCGATGACCTCACCTTCAGCCAAATCACGCCCATAGCTGTGCTTATAGTACGTGTCAAAGTCATCATCAGCCACGATCGAAATTTTTTGCGTGGTACCCAAAATTGAAGGGTCGGCCAACACCATGTTTCTTAAGATAAGGGGGGCGTCACTGGTAAACAAAGCGTAAAGCGCTCGCTTATCTTTGCGACCTGTCACTTCAGGGTTTTGCGTACGTAAAACCTTTCGAAAGAATGAGTTAAATGATGCAGCCTTAATCTCTTTTTCAGTACTGTTCTGATTCAAACCCAACTGAGTTTCATCAAATGGGATTTCGATATTGATGTAGGTTTGCGTAAAAGCGCCGATACCCTTACTGATAATATCGGTAAAAAGAAAGAGCACACACGCTAAGCCAAAGCCTATCGAAATGCGTCCAAACCATTTAAATCTTGACTCAGCTCTATGCCGCTTTGCCAGTTGCGCCGAACGACGTTCAGCGGTGCTTTTAGAATTAGTCATATTGTTCTCTGTATTTCTTAACAACACGCAACGCAATGACGTTAAGCGCTAATGTGATTACGAATAAAAACAGCCCTAATGCGAATGCAGCGAGCGTTTTAGCACTGTCGAATTCTTGGTCACCCACTAATAAGGTAACGATTTGTACAGTTACCGTTGTTACGGCTTCCAATGGATTTACCGTCAAATTCGCCGCCAGACCTGCGGCCATGACGACGATCATTGTCTCGCCAATGGCCCGCGATGCAGCAAGTAAGATCCCTCCCACAATGCCAGGTAAGGCCGCAGGGAAAATCACCTTTTTAATTGTTTCAGATTGCGTGGCACCCAAACCGTATGAGCCGTCGCGTAAACTTTGAGGCACCGCATTAATAACGTCGTCTGACAGAGAAGACACAAAAGGAATGATCATCACGCCCATAACAATGCCAGCGGCCAAAGCACTCTCAGAGGAAACGTTCAAAGACGCTAACATCGTATATCCATTTTCTGCCCCCCAATCTCTTACTGCGTCACCGATATTTCTTATCGCTGGTGCGACTGTGAGCGCGGCAAAAAAACCATAAACAACCGTAGGTACACCGGCAAGTATCTCAAGCGCAGGCTTAACCACCCCTCGCACACGAGCAGATGCGTACTCAGACAGATAAATTGCCGACATCAACCCTACTGGAACGGCTATCAGAAGAGCGATAAATGAAATTAGCAAGGTACCAACGATCAGTGGAATCACCCCAAAGGACCCAGATGCGCCAGTTTGATCCGCCCTTATCGCGATCTGAGGGCTCCAATGAGTACCGAAGAGGAATTCAGTGAAAGGCACTTTCTGAAAAAATTGAATCGATTCAAAGAGTACCGAAAAGACGATTCCAAACGTTGTAAAAATAGCGATACTCGAACAAATTATCAGCGAGGCATTAAACACGCGCTCTACAGGGTAACGCGCATTATTGTCTGCCTTGATGGTTCTAAAACCTAACAACCCTCCGACAACGAGAATAATAAGGGCCAATATCGGCATGTATTTTTCGCTGGCCTGATTGAGGCTCGTAAGCCGTTGTATCGCTGGAGAGTATTCCTCACCTAGATTTCCAACGCCACCAATTCCTTGAGCGGCGTTGCTGACTTGGCTCATGACCAGGCCCAAGTCCTCTTTGCTCAACTGTTTTGCATCATTGGGCAGACTGGCTTGGACCAATGAATCGATAATGGCACCGTCGAACACAGACCACAGGCCAATAAGCAGCAACGCAGGTAACAACGCCCATAACCCCATCAAACTGGCATAGTAATTCGGTAAGGCGGCCAAATTGCGAACCCCACCCACGGGCTTTGCAATTTGGTGCGATCTTGTGCGGCCTAAAAAGTACGCCGAAGCGGCACCGGCCAACACAACAATTAATAAGGTAGATAATGACATTCGCTATTTCTATGTTTTTGTTTTTTATGGTGATGATTTGAACTGACAAACCAAAAACTATTGAGACCATACGAGCGAACTCGCCACCAACCCCTCAACAGCGTCAATACCATAAACTTTAACAGCTAGATTTTACAGTAAGATTGCAATAGACATAAAAAAAACGGGTGAGTATTTTACTCACCCGTTAAGTTCAAATCCGGTTTTCGTTAAAATTTAGCGGATACTAAGCAGAAAACCTATTCGAGAGGAGAAAGTAATTCACTTTCAATTTTACGCTCTACAGCTCAAGGTTCTTAAGCGCTTTCGCCGACGAAGACATATCTTCATACTTTTCATCGCCCAGCGGGATTAAACCCTTGTCAACCAAGTAGCCGTCTGGACCAATCGCGTCTTCAGAAACGAAAGCATTCAAATACTCTTCGATTCCAGGAACCACTCCAATATGAGCTTTCTTCACGTAGAAGTATAACGGACGGCTTACTTTATAGTCGCCGCCGGCAATGGCGTCGAACGTAGGCGCTTGACCGTCAATGACAGAGCCTTGAACTTTATCTGAATTTTGATCCAAGAAGCTGAAACCAAAAATACCAAGAGCACTTGGATTAGCAACAAGCTTATTAACAATCAAGTTATCGTTTTCACCGGCTTCGATGTACGCACCGTCTTCACGAACTGAACGTCCAATGATCTTAACGACGTCTTTACCTTTTGCTTTTTCGCCTTTCTTCTTAACGGCAGCTGCCCAAGCGGCCTCTGCACCTAAGGTTTTAACCAATGCAGCGATTTCATCGCCTTGATCAGCTTTGAGTTTACGCAACTTAGCAATTGCTTCAATTTTGCGAGCACCGCCTTCAAGAGCCAGTTCAGCAAACGCGTCACGAGTTCCGGATGTTGGTGGTGGGCCCAATACCTCAATCTTTGTCGCTGGTAGTGCTGCGTTAACATCCTTCCAAGTTTTGTTAGGATTGTCGATCAACTTACCATCTGGACCAGGAACCATTTTCGCTAACGCTAGGTAGATATCTTTACGACTAAGCTCCATAGGAGCCGCGCCTTTAGCGTTTGCTAAAACGATACCGTCATAACCGATAAGAACTTCGATGATGTCCGTAACGCCATTCTTTTGGCATTTTTCAAATTCACTGCTTTTAATACGACGAGACGCATTGGTGATATCAGGATTAGCTTCACCAACACCTTTACAGAAAAGCTTCAAACCGCCACCAGAACCAGTTGATTCGACTTTTGGCGCTTTAAAATCTGATGACTTACCGAACCGTTCCGCTACCACAGTAGCGAAAGGATATACTGTTGAAGATCCAACAACGCTGATTGTCTCACGAGCCGAGGCTACTGAAATGTTCGCAACTGTTGCTGCAGCCACTAGGCCGTATGCAAGTTTTTTCACAATTATCTCCTATTGAGGATGATTTGGGGGTTATCTAAAAACTGTGCATATCCTACGATCCGGTTGTGACAGAAATATTACAAACCCTCCGTAATCCTAAAAGAGACAGTCAGACCAAAATAAGTCATTGATAGCCTTCACTATTTTTGGGCCTATTTCTTGTTTTCCGCGAACTCTTGAACCAATACATACGGCGCGACGACCACAGACCATAACTCAACGTCATCTCCGTACCATTGTCTTGCCTGGTCATTAGTAGGTTGCCGAATTTTCAATGCTTCAAGTAAAGGTTCCAATTGGTTTGAATCATCGTTTGCAAACATGCTGGCAACACTAACCAGGTCAAGAGATTCATCAACCCATAGAACGACACCTTGGGCAAAAAATTTCTGCAAATCATGCCAATGGAAAAGGGCTGTTTCAGACAATAGTTTTTCAGTCACTGTATTGAAGGTGACGGGCTCATCATTCATAAATATCAAACTGTGTTTAAACGTGATTCTTAATTCTATAACAACAAAAAAGGCCCCGCTGCTTTCATCGAGCAGCGGGGCCTCGTTTTGTCAGAACAACAAAAGCGTTAATCTAACCCTACTTCTCAGCAGCGTCTTTAACCGCTTCTGTGGCTTCTTCTTTTGCTTCGTCAACGGCGTCACTGACAGCGTCTTTTGCTGAATCTTTAGCACCATCAACAGCGTCACTTGCCATTTCTTTCGCTCCGTCAACAGCATCGCTGGCCATTTCTTTTGCGCCATCAACAGCGTCCGACGCCATTTCCTTAGCTCCGTCTACCGCATCACCAGCTACTTCTTTTGCGCCGTCGACAACGTCGCCAGCACCTTCCGCAACAGCAGAACCTGCATCTTTGGCCATGTCAGCCGCGCCCTCAGCGGCATCACCCACGGCTTCCGCCGCACCTGAAGCCATATCTTTCGCGCCATCAACAACGTCACTGGCACCTTCTGCCACGGCAGAGCCCGCATCTTTAGCCATGTCTGCTGCGCCTTCGGCTGCATCGCCTACCGCTTCCGCCGCACCAGAAGCCATGTCTTTCGCACCATCGACAGCATCACCCGCTGTTTCAGCCACAGCGTCCGCTGCAGAATCAACGGCATTTGATGTTGCGTCTACTGCAGTCGATGCCGCTTCTTTGGTCGCATCAATTGCATTACCGATTGATGAACCTTCTTCTTGATTGCCACACGCTACTAAGCCAAGAGCTAATGCGATGGATGCTGCTAATTTTACTGATGATTTCATACTTGAACCTCTTTATCCGTAACAACTTACGTTGGTCATATTTTATTAATTTTATTTGTCTGATACAAAAATTGCGTTGAGAGCGTAACAGACTAGGTAAATTAACTAGGCCTGTCACCCCTATGACACAATTTTTTATACTTATTTAAAGTGACGATGGGCATCACTCTAGACTTGTTGGAAGCGTCGAGAAAAATTAGCCCCCCTTTCGGCTTGATATTTTTCAAAATACCCCCAACTTTTCACAGGTTGTTAAGTCACTCAACTGAGTAAAACCCACATAGTTACTAAGCTGATTGACACAACGATTATACATATAGACAGATAGTTTAGTAGTGGCGTTTTCATCAGCTCATTCACTGACACGAGTAATACGCATTAACGTTCGCGTTGATGTTGATTAGAGTGTGTCTTTCATGTAAGAATGCTGCTCCATTTTTCAGACGATTCTAAGCATGCAAATTAGACCGTAAATTACTGATGGTTTAATCGAACGACTTTGGCGGCTAACGCACTACAGGTTGCAAAAGTCTAATCTAAGAATCTACTATTTAAGTGAATTGGTATTAAAAGTGACGAAAAAAACAATGAATAGTGCCGATAACTCGGCTGACAATTTAATTCACGGAATTGAGCCTTATCAAGAAAAGGCACGTGAAAAATACATGAACCCTAATCAAGTTGATCACTTTCGTAATATTTTGGTTGCTTGGAAGCAAAATTTGCTCGAAGAAGTGTCACGCACAATTCATTTGATGCAGGATGAAAATATCAATCACCCCGACCCAAATGACAGAGCAAGCCAGGAAACTGACATGTCTTTGGAGCTACGTAATCGAGATCGAGAACGTAAACTTTTGAAAAAAATCGAACAGACTATCATTCGAGTTGATAATGATGACTATGGATGGTGCGACAGATGCGGCATCGAGATTGGCATTCGCCGACTCGAAGCCCGCCCTACGGCTGAGCTGTGCGTAGACTGTAAGACGCTGAACGAAATTAAAGAACGGCAAATGATCTAGAACAGTCAAAGTCGGCTCAGAAGAATATCCGACATTGAACTAATTCACTTAGATAAAGTCGTAAAAATCGCTAAAAGAAGGAGGCTAGAAGCCTCCTTTTTTTTGGCTAGCAGCAGCCAGCATCCCCATTAAAAAAGCCAAACGCAGAAGTGACGTTTGGCTTTTCTATGTCTAAGAGCCAGCATTGCGGCTCCTAGACCAAACAGCAAACTATCTACGGAGTAGCCGCGACAGGCACCTCTACGTCGATGGTAGTTCGCGCGATCTCGCCATTCGCATCACTGTGAGTTACTACTCCAGTATAGCGAGCTGGAGCTAGACCTGCGTAACTGATAATCGCGTTTTGCGTTTCACCACGAACGGCAGAGGCAGGAGCAGCCAGAACAGCATTACCACTATCACCAACAATTGGCGTTATGTTTACCACATAGTTAACGGTATCGCTTGCAGCGGCATCTCGATAGTCAACAACGAAAATATAGCCACCGGCTGTAGGATTAGCCAAATCAATAGACTCAGTAGACCCTCCATTAGCGGATGCTGCGACCTGTTGAAGATTAGCAAACGAAGCACAGTCATCAGTTGTAAACACTCTGAGGTCTATATCGTCGATCCCGGGTGCAGACGTTTCATCATCGTAAGTTGCCACACGTAGATGGTCGAAAGCTGGAAGGTCAAAACAATCAAACTTTAAGCCATCCGCCGCGGTAATCGAGTTCGGGAACGCGATAGACGGCGCCAGTCCTAGTAACCCTGCCGTGTAATCTCCAGTGTAACCAAACGTAACAGGAACGGATGCTTCGCCTGTACCAGGTTGAATAGAATCGCTTGACGCATTAACCGAGTCAGGAACCGACAAGGCTACTGGTCGAACGGCAATAGGGCTATACGCTTCGCGAGCGTAGTCGAAAAGGTACGAAAATAGATCATCGAAGAAGTAGAAATAGCTTCCATGACCCCAACCGTGATTCCGGCCATAACCGTACCCATAGTCGTAATCATCATAATCATAGCCATAAGAGTTATAGCCATAGTTTTGATTGTGCTTAACGACATAATGATACTTATTACGTTTCTTACGTTGCCCCTTACGACGCTTGCCAAGCTCCACCCATGTAATTGAACCAAAGGTGAATTCATCAAACTTTGTACCATCTTGCACATCAAACGTTACCGAATAGTCTTTTGATTGACCAGGACGTAACGCCAAATAGCGAGGACTGACCGTAACATTCACACCTTCAGGGGCGTCAATAACAGCTTTGTAGAAGGCACGCTTTTGATAATATCGATAAGGATTACGCATTTCAGCGCTGGTTACGGTTCGAGTAATCGTCTCTTGACCGACCAATGTACCAACACCAATTGATGGTAGATTTAGCTCAGTTGCCTTAAACGAAAAGCCTTGAGATGCGAGTTCATCACACGTTTCATCCGACACCTGTTGAGCGTTGTTTTCACAGCTGAACGCGTTGTATTCATCCAACGTGATGTCATACACCAAACCCGGATCAAACGAATTGTTAGGAACAATATGCCCTGCCCCCATATCAAACGGAGTTGCCTGAGCGTCGTCAAACTGAGTCATCACATTTTGACGTGCGCTGGTCATTAACGCTGATCGAGCCATAGCTGGGCTCCAATCAGGGTGAGCTTGCTTGATCAATGCTAGTGCACCGGCCACGTGAGGTCCAGAGAACGATGTTCCGCTGATAAACTGCTGTGATTCACCACCTGAGCCTGCATCAGCATTCTCAAAAGGCGTTTCTGCACTTAGGATATTTACCCCTGGGGCCACAACATCTGGCTTAATGATGTCCAAAGCACCACGATTAGGTCCTCGTGATGAAAAATCAACTACCCTATTGGCTAAAGAGACTTCATTCGCGGCGTCAATTGTTACAGCAACTCCAGCACTACCAGCTAAGGAATCTCCATCAGTAAAACCAATCATTACACCAGGTATTGTCCGTGCAGCATCTAAGCCTCCCATTACAAAGGGGTTTAGACGATCAGGAGCGGTTCCGTCATTGTAAACAACAATGGCTACCGCGCCAGCGGCTTCAGCTTGTAGATACTTATCGTTGAAGCCACAACCACCACGAATAACTAAGGCAATATTACCGGCTACGTCGCCTGGGTTGGTTAATACATCACAGCCGTTCGCAGGTTCGGCAACAACGACATTACCAGCGATTGTTGCTATATCTTCTAGCTGAACCGGGCCGGCACCTTCGATCGCCGTTTTTTGTCCAGCGACACTCGCTGGCGCCGTTACGTCTATGGCTAACGCAAAGTTTTGATCATCATTCACTGCACCGACAGACGTAATCCAAGGAGCGACAGCGGGAGCCCCAACTGTTCCTCTATCTGGACCTGAATTACCAGCAGAAGAAGCAACGAACACGCCCGCCCCTGCCGCGTTCAAGAACGCTCTTGCATCGGGTGCGCCGAATGAGACCGACGCTCCACCGACTGAGAAGTTGATAACGTCCACGCCGTCAGCAACCGCTTGATCGATAGCGGCCATGGAATCTGAATTTGCGCAACCGTCATCATTGTCTTCGTTGGCAGGAGTCGCTGGATCATCCACCAAAGGACCATCCCAACATACCTTATAAGCCGCTATTCGCGCGCGAGGTGCGACGCCAGACATAACGTCTTCGCCAACATTTTCTCCACCAATAACAGCTTGTACACCGTAGTTACCAGCCGCGTTAGATGCGGCGGCGGAACCGTGCCCATTGTCATCACGAGCAGATAATGATGAGCCACTTGCCAGCCTCACAGCTGGGTCAGCGCCGTTCAAAAAGCCTGCAGAATAAGCTCTGGCACCTAATAATTTGTTGTTACATGTAAACGGAACGTCTTCAGGGTTGAAGGCAGTATTACCAAAATCACATTCATCACCTACCCACCTTTCAGGAGCTTGTCCGTATGCAATTTTACGACCTCGATCTCCTCTTTTAGGTGTAGGGACATCGGCAAAGCTTGGGTTTTCAGGATGTATGCCTGAGTCTAAAACCGCAATGATCACATCTTCGCCTGTTATTCCGTTACGCCACGCACCATCTCTTCGCTTGGTTAACTTCATGAATTCACGAGTGCTGTCAGTTTGCATTTGAAGCATCGTATCTTTGCGTACGGACTTAACGTTTTTCTCCGTGCGCATCAAGGCGGCTTGTTCAGCCGTCATTCTCGCAGCCATACCGTTAAACGCCACATTATAACTGTAGATTTTCTGATGCCCCTCAATTCCGCAGTTGCGCAACGCTGAATCGTGTTGACTACTCAAAAACGATTTATACGTACTCACTGAAGAGCTATTGATAGCGAGTTTCTGGCCTTCTAATGGCTTAGTCGCAGCCATACCTTGAAGGTTACCTTCATACTCCATCGCAGGCTTCTCTTCAAACTCAACGATGTAGATATCAGTTGAGATATTTTTAAGATCGCTGGCTTTAGCCGCAAAATTGGCTAGATTGCCGGAGTTGGCAGGGGTGGAAAAATAACTTTCGTTTTGTGCGGCAGCAGTGCCAGCTAATAACGCCGTACTCAAGCTAAGTGCAGACAGACACACTTTCGTTGAGCGCAACGTGGGAAATCGTCGTTTCATGGACGAGCCTCCTTCACAGGTAGTGGTGGTTGTTTTTGTTATATGCCCTTTGTTCTACAAATGTTCTACTAAGTTTCGTGGAAGTAGAGAAAAGGCTTTCCTAAGTGTGACTGGGCAAGTCATGAAGGTATCACGATAGCTATTGGCTACGGAAACAACGTCAAAGCACGCACTATCTGCGTGTAAGAAACCGACGTTGGCACGAGCGACAAAACGCCAACAAGCTGAAACACACAAGCACAAAATTGTGCTTTGCATGCAGTGTTGGTCATACGACACTCGCATTTAGGTCGGTTG
Source organism: Arenicella sp. 4NH20-0111 (assembly GCF_040366405.1). Taxonomy (NCBI): domain Bacteria; kingdom Pseudomonadati; phylum Pseudomonadota; class Gammaproteobacteria; order Arenicellales; family Arenicellaceae; genus Arenicella; species Arenicella sp. 4NH20-0111. Next base: position 116,858 of record NZ_BAABWF010000006.1, on the reverse strand, counting down.
TTCATGATTGCGTCTACCGATGCAACCATAAGTACGTATATTAACGTTAGTGAGGGGAACGGTAAGTTGCAAATAGAGTTAATGAAGGCAATCATCGAGCTGAGCCCTATCACGAAATCGCAATTGGCCAAAGCAGGAAACTACGCTCCCAGCAACTTGTTCCCCTACCCAACGTGATAATTAAGGCCCGCTACCCATAGCGCATAAACGCCTTAATCAATAATCAAAACTTATTCACTCGGCGAGCATATATTAGTGTCTCCTGAGAGACAAGTTGTGAGAAAAGAAATGTTAAATTTCAGTAAAAATTGATGCTAAGACCAGACCAACATCGTTAGCAGCATGAGCTGCTCTGCGTACTTATAGATTTTAACGATACAAAACCTGTCTAAATCAGCTTGCTTTCAGAGTCGAATAGACAGCACCTAGGAACGGACAAATGTCACTCGAATTTCCGCGACATTCGGTTTTTCATCGTCTTTTTCAGCATTAATCGAGGTAATGTCTACTCCATAGTTTTTATAGAGATTATCAACCCATCGTACCCACTTATTAAAATCCACTCCCTCTAAAGCCACTCGAACCTCATCATTGGATTGATTGGGCACCATTTGCTGGATGGCATCATTCACATCAATCTGTTTGGCGGTTTGTTGAATGACCGATAACAGTGACTGATCAGCACCGCGATATTGCTTCTTACGCGCTCCGGAACTATCTCTTTTGAGAGCTTCAGTTTGTTGCTTCATCCAAACGGAATCGAGCCGCAATTGGTGAACGACATTATCGCGATCGGTCAACGCCGACTTCCAAGGCTCCCAAACGAAGGCGTAAAGCAAAATAACTGAAACGAGTATGCCTCCCCACCCTAGAACTAAACGCTCTCGAGGTTCTAGAGACTTCCAATAATTATTAATAGTGTTATTCATCTTATTGTCCCCTAGCGCTGTCGAATACTGTAAGTAGCTAGTACTTTCCCATCTTCAGCACTAGATCCTTGAAGGCTGGCGCTCAAGAACTTACGAGCATTAAACTGTCTAGAAAGGGCATCCACCTGTGAAAAGTCATTAAGAACACAGGTTAATACTAGCTCCTCATTCTGATAGCTTATCTCCAGCAGGGATGCTCTCATGCTCTTCAACACTTTCGCTGCATCGGCCATGGCGCTGTGCACACTCTTTTCGTTCGCCCTAGCCTGCCCTCGACTGATGGCGGCCTCCATAAAGCCTCTGGCACCATCACCGGTAATTCCTTGGGCCTCTGGAAAGGTTTCTCCCAGCATTTCAACCATTTGATTTTCTAAGTGGTTGATTTCCTTAGTAAGAGAGAAATATCGATAGACGTCGTATCCGACGTACAAGCCCAAAGCAATTAACACGAGGAACAATGGGCGTATTAACGTACTAAGGCTCAACTGAGACACACTTGGTCGATAAACGTCTCCCCACAGATCTACCGCAGACTTTACATCATACTCGAGCCAATGACGCATCTTTTCCCCAAAAGGCCAATGCCTAAAATCTCTACTGGGGTGCTCTGCGATTAGCTTTTGAGTAAGAGCTTCATCATTAACGGCTATTGTTGACGTCATTGGAATATCCATCAACCAAACATCAATTAGACTGTCATCAATACTCACGCCGCCTAGATCACTGTTGCAGGCGAACACGGCACTCTCCGATAAGGCTATGGAACTGTCCGCCGCCTCATGGTATGGCAATAGGGCATATTCAGGAAGCAATTGCGCGATCGGTAACCTGTGATCATTTGCTAAATCTTGCCAAGATTTCATCTTATCCTTGGCAACCGACAAAACAGCAACCTCTGTAGCAGGCTTCCAATCGGGACAGCTGAAGTGAATATTAGATATTTCTTCTGAAATCGTATCCTCTAACGCAAATGGTAGAGCTTGATTAAACTGCTTTCGAGTCTTGGTCGGTAAGTTGACAAGATGGGTTGTTACCCATTCACCCGGCACCACTCCAATAACTTCATCATCGGCTGTAATTGGATAATCGGCCAAACTTGGCACTTCGCCAAATGCTTCAACCGCAGCACCAGCTACTCGCACCCATTCAAAAGGGGCCTCTAATCTAACGTAAATCTTCATCAATGATTGACTCTTCGGCGCCGCTGTCTTCGGCTTCTTCTTTGCAAATCGTGTCTTGCTCACGGCTTAACACGGTAATGGTTTGGTCGGTGAGTTTCTCAGGGTTTGCGCTTTGACGCAACACAATGGTACGTGTGCATACCTTAGTATCCCCTAATTCAACCTTCGTATTGATTTGAAAAAACTGACTGTTAACTTGCAACATATTCTGTGTCGCGCCTTTTGAGCCCGGCGACACCCCATTTACAGCGGTATAGGCGGCTTGTATATCCCCCCCTTGAAAGCCTTGAAACCCCGGCTGCTCTTTGCGAGCAAGAAATCCTGAGGCAGGCGCGGTGTCGGCAACCGCTCCGCCCGCTAAAGACGCGAGCACCTGTGTTTTCACTGAATTTAAGTTCAGTCTTGCATTATGCACAGGTAAAACTGTGACGAAGGGTCGCAGCTTGCTGATGATTTTCTTACTAAAGCCCTTCACGTATTTTAACTCGCCAATATTACTCAAAGGCTGATCACCTGCAAAATACGGGGTGGATCTAATCTGATAATCACCACTCTCGGCTCCACGGCCCGCACTGGTATCATTTTCGTCTAACCAATCAACGACAGCGGCATACAACTCTTCACGGTCTTCTTGGAACTCGCCAACCTCTAAAATTTGAAGCAAGTTCAAAAACACCTGTTTTTGCTGTACGTTAACTTTTCCTTTGGCCCCGCCTTCAACCAAATTATTTAGGTTATAGCGCCCCTGAAGGTCCTCAATGGTGACAGAGAGTGTATCAATACCAAAATCTATTTTGGGGTCCTCTTCATCGTCTTCTTGGCCTCTAGCCAAGGTAGAGTCAAGTGAAAAACTATCTTCATCTTCCTCGTCTTCAGGCTGTGGCCGTCCAAACTTTGCCCACTTCTCCTTCGAATGATCAATCTGACGATTTGCATCTTCATGCAGCACTCTCATGGCCCATGCGTTTAGTCCATGAGAATATTGGCGGCTCTGCTCTACAATCCGCTGATTACCGATTTGGCGTATCAACATATGCTGATCCTCAAGCATAAGCGCCAATAACGTAATCATCAGCACCACCACACCGACTACCATCAACATGACAAGCCCGCGTTGCTTAGCAATCGGCTTAAAAGATGAGTTCTGCACTCTATGACTAGCGCCCATCTTCGTCTCCAGGGATTTCAATTGAAGGAGGAGGAGGAGGGGGAGGAGAAGAAGTGGTCTGTGTTTCAGGTGGACTTGAACCGGGATTTTCATCCCGACTTGGAGAATCACCTGAGCCGCTTTCGCCATTCGGCGGAGCCGCTACTGAGCTCGCCCCTGCTTTTGCCGCCTCCTCTCGATCTCCGCCGAGCATGGTAAAAGCGCGCTCGTATTCTACGCCACTCTCCATCTCTATCGTCAAGCGGACCATATTAGGTAACCGCGTCTCTTCGTCCCAGCGCTTACTCTCAGAATCTCGCCCTTCTTCAATACTGTAAACCTTTAGTTCGACGTCCTTCACGTCGCTCAGCAATCGTTGGCGATACACTCTGGTGTCGCCATCAGGGTCCATAACGGGATACTGAACTCGGTACAACTCATCATCTTCAAGCAACCATTTAACTTTACGTGGAACACCAGAACCATCCAAATTGAAGTCCTGATAACTGGTTGTGAGCTCCATTAAACTGTCGTCACCGACCAACATCGTGGCATCAGCAGCCTCACCGAATTCATTCTTGCCCAATCGATTTACGGCAAAGCTTACGTCTCTTGAGAAAAAAGTGAAGGTTTTCTGCAATGATGAAATAGAGTCGTTTTTCTGGATGATCCGTTCACGTATATCCAAGAACTGAATCAATGCCGGGAAAGCGATCGCCGCTATCAGAGCGAAAATCGCGATGGCCACCATAATCTCGATTAACGTAAAGCCCTCACGGCCGTGCTTGATGAACTTTCTCATAACTAGAAATTCTCAGTTACGGCCGTCGTATAAGAAGCATAAGGGGTTTTATCATTGCCGCGATCGTTCCAGACCTCCACTTCCAGTAAAAATACTCGCTCAACTTCTGTCTTAGCAATTTTGGCTTTTGATCTCCATTGATAGCCACCCATCTTATAACGTTTACTTTTATTACCAGTTCGTACCCGCTCAGTTTCCGACTCAAATCTAATTTCGGCAATATGATTGCTCGCCACCCAAGAAGCTAAAGCCCGCTTTTCCAGTTCGGTAATATTGCCGACGTAGCTCGTGGTAACTTGTATGACCGTTGAAATACCGAGAGCAACAAACACCAAAGCCACCATCACCTCGATCAAAGTAAAACCGCTTTGCCTGCTATGTTTTCCCATGGTGTTATTCAGGTAAACCGACACATCAAAAAAAGTTTGATGCTTTTACATCCATGGCTAAGACGCCGTCATCATTGAGTTCAACGATGAAATCTTCGTCCTCACCACCAAATCTAGCCATAAAAGGAGTTAACTCCCCTAATGCCGTTACGTAAACACGGGGCTGATTTTCGCCCTCTGGATCGTCATCATCCAATTCGCTTTCTTCGTCATTAAACGCTTCAAAGACTTCCCATTTAAGTTTAACGCTCTTATGTAACTTGCGAGTTCTGATCAAAGAGTCAGGCACCGTCTGGTCTTGGCCGCCAAGCACGGTAAAGCCATACTCTGCCCCTTTGTCGTTCATTTCCATTATGAAGGTCTTACCGGATAACACGGCCTCATCTCTAACCTCATTCATCACAGCAATAAATCGTTGGGCTTCCAATTTAGCATTTCGATCGCCATTACTCTGTATAGAGGAAACCACCATCGCAGACAGAACAGCAAAGATAGCAACCCCGACCATAACCTCAATCAAGGTAAACCCTGCAGTCCGTGCATTCATATTAGGCCGGTCAGTGAATTGTGTGATATTCGAAAACAATCTTATTCAGTTTAATGGTTTGCGCGACGCAATGGTAACACTTCGCTTGCCAGCTCAAAACAGATTAACGGCTTATTAACCTAATCGTCCCGCTAATTCGATTCAGCACATCGCGATTGCGAGCACTATGTTAGTTTTGAGTACTTAAGTTGATTGCCTTTAGACTTCTCAATTGGATATTTAACGGCATTTTTCTCAATTTTCACTTCAGCCGCCTCAATTAGGTCGATGCCTAACTTATCGGCCATACGAATCAAATAGATAAATACGTCGGCCATCTCATCTTTAACTTCCAAGAGAGCTTCTTCGCTGAGCGCTTGAGACTCGCTTTGAGAGATCCATTGAAAATGCTCCACTAACTCTCCCACCTCCCCTGTCAATGCCATGGCTAGATTTTTAGGAGACTGGTACGGTTGCCATTCGCGTTCATTCACAAACACTTCTAGCATTGCTTGAATATCTTGTATTGTTTTCATAGATTAGTACCTTGCATGAAGTTATCGAGAGTCCCTAAAAAGACCAAATTGTAACGATGAATAACAGATATGAACATCACTCACTCATTTCAAAACGAATGCGAATTTTTTGATTTTCGCTGCCGTTCCTTGAAGGGCAATAGATGTAATCCTGCACAGACTTAATGGCGGATTCATTAAACACGACATCAGGATTGGAGCCAGTCACATGAATATCGTCAGTTCCTCCGTCTTTAGTGACGTTAAAACCTACTTCGACCCAGCCTGTTAACCCTAGTAAACGAGCCAAGTAAGGATAATCAGGTTGCCCTCGATAAACCGGCTTTGCTGAATTGATACTATTCTCGACAGAATCTCTTTTATCACCGCTTGGACACTGGTCTTTAACCATGCCTGCTACCTGATCAACTGTTGGAGCTGGGCTCGTAGTTTGGCTTCCTGCCTGCTGGGCAATGTTCTTCAAGTCAAACCCTGCTCCAGCTAACGAAATCTCAAGTGCGGCCTGAATAGACGGGAGAAGCCCATTGGCAAACTCGGTGCTTTGAATATAGCCCTGTTGGGCAATCTGCCCAGACGTTGAAACCAGCTTTTGACCAAGAGGAGACTGGTAAAAAGCGACAAGTTCTGAGAGCTCTTCAACGGAAAAAGCATGACCATATAGCCCATGATAAATACGCTCGAAATCGTCCGTGCTTACGTACGTTTCGTAGATCACTCGACTGGTTTCGCTTTGAACGATACGGTAAAACGTATCATCCACCTCCACACCAGATCTAAGCAAACGTGTTCTCAGATTTTCGGTGTACTGATTAGCCATTTCCTCATTGACATAACGGACCCCATTCAGTTCAAGGAGTCGATCAATTAGTGATGTTTTTTGATCTCGTTGCTCAGCTTGCTCACCCTGGTCTATCGCCCAGGTTGGCTCGACATTCCCCAACGTGAGGGAAAGAACCATCATAGCGGTCCTCAAACTTGTAATACCGCTCCTCGACAAGGCTTGTAGAGTATTCATATCAATGTATTAGTAATTCAAATTCAATAAAAAAGGCTCGCCTTGGCGAGCCTTCTAACGTCGACATCAACCACTGAGGCTGATGTCGAAAGTATTTACCTACTGTGAATCAACCGCTTTCATAGATAAACGAACTCGGCCTTGCTTGTCTACTTCCAAGACCTTTACCGTTACCTCATCTCCTTCAGACAGGTGATCAGATACATTCTCAACTCGTTCTTGTGAAATTTGAGAAATATGCACCAAACCATCTTTGCCCGGCAAGACATTTACAAACGCACCGAACTCCATGATTTTGACCACTTTACCTGTGTAGATACGATCAACTTCAATGTCAGCTGTAATTTCTTCAATACGACGACGAGCTTCAGCACCTTGGGCGCCATCCACCGATGCCACGTTAACCGTACCATCATCTTCAAGATCAATCGTTGCACCAGTTTCTTCACACAGAGCCCGAATAACGGCTCCGCCCTTACCAATAACATCACGTATCTTATCAGGGTTGATTTTGAACGTGATAATACGAGGAGCATGATCAGACATCTCTTCTCGTGGCTTATCCAAAACCTTCGCCATTTCATCTAAGATATGAACGCGTGCGTCTTTGGCTTGAGCTAACGCTTGGGTCATAATTTCTTCGGTAATGCCGTCGATTTTAATATCCATTTGCAGTGCTGTTATACCTTCTGGTGTCCCAGCTACTTTAAAGTCCATATCGCCTAAGTGATCTTCGTCACCTAGAATGTCGGTTAGGACCGCAAAGTTGTCACCTTCTTTAATCAGGCCCATAGCGATACCCGCTACAGGTGCCTTAATTGGCACGCCCGCATCCATCATCGCTAACGATGAACCACAAACTGACGCCATGGAACTAGATCCATTTGACTCGGTGATTTCTGATACGACACGAATCACGTATGGAAACTCTTCAGCTGTCGGCAAAACCGCGGCTACGCCACGACGAGCTAAACGGCCATGACCGATTTCGCGACGCTTAGGTGAACCAACACGCCCAACTTCACCTACTGAATAAGGGGGGAAGTTGTAATGCAGCATAAAACGATCAGTAATATCGCCTTCTAGGGCGTCAATACGTTGCGCGTCACGCTCAGTTCCTAACGTCGCCACCACGGCAGCCTGTGTTTCACCACGTGTAAACAAGGCAGACCCGTGAGTACGTGCCCAAATACCAGTGCGAACGTTAATAGGACGAACTGTGGTGGTATCTCTTCCATCAATACGAGGAGAACCAGCGATGATACGACCCCGTACAATATCCTTTTCCAAGCCTTTAAATGCAGAATTGACCGCATCAATATCGGCGACTGAAGACTCTTCATTCACCAATGCACCGAGAACATCGCTATGTGCCGATGAAATTTTAGCAACTCGCTCTACCTTGCTAGCGGTGGAGAACGCATCTTCCAATCCAGCTTTGGCAATTTCAGCAACCTTTGCGGTTACAGAAGTGTCTTCCACCGGTGGAGTCCACTCTTTCATTGGCTTATTAACTTCGGCGGCAAGCTCTTGAATGGCATCAATGGCTTTTTGCGACTCCTTATGACCGTACATCACGGCACCTAACATAACGTCCTCTGACAATATGTTCGCTTCTGATTCAACCATCAGAACGGCGTCTTGAGTTCCCGCAACCACAAGGTCTAAATCAGACACTTCCAATTGTTCCATGGTCGGGTTCAACAAATAGTCACCATTAACGTAAGCGACACGAGCAGCGCCTACTGGGCCATTGAAAGGAATACCAGAGGTAGCAAGCGCCGCAGAGGCACCAACCAATGACACAATTTCAGTGTCGATGTTTGGATCGATAGACATGATTGTAATTACAACCTGCACATCGTACCCGAACCCTTTAGGGAATAACGGGCGAAGCGGACGGTCGATCAAGCGACACGTCAAAATGGCTTTTTCAGAAGGACGACCTTCACGACGGAAGAAGCCACCAGGTATCTTACCCGCGGCATAAGTTCTCTCTTCAACGTCAATTGTTAGAGGCATGAAGTCTCTAGGTTCACCGGACATTTTGTTTACTACGGTGACCATTATTTGTGTATCGCCACAGCTGGCGATGATGGCTGAATCAGCCTGACGAGCAATTTCGCCTGTTTCTAATTTGAATTCGTACTCGCCGAATTGAAAGGTTTTCATTACCTTTGACATACTTTTTTACCTATATTTATATCTGCTCAACCGCCCTATTGCGAACAAGCATCCAACTAACGACCTCTTTGTCATTTCTACTGAGGCCAAACTTTCTATTTTTACTTAAAGAAGCCGTTTTGGAAGTCGCTTCAACCGAACTTAAAATTCTGTCTTTAGATCTTTAAATCACAAAGGCCTTATCATTAAGATAAGGCCTTTGCTTATTCTTTCTACTTACGTAAGCCTAGACGCTTAATAAGAGAGCGATATCTTTCGACATCTTTGCCTTTCAAATAGTCCAGCAATTTACGTCGACTGTTTACCAAACGCAGCAAACCTTGACGTGAGTGATGATCGTGGATGTGCTCTTTGAAGTGTGGTGACAAGTCTTTAATTCGAGCTGTCATCAATGCGATTTGAACTTCTGGAGAACCAGTATCGCCTTCTTGAACTTGGTATTCTGCAACAATTGCAGCTTTAGCGGTAGCATCTAATGCCATGATAGTTTCCTCTTCATTAAAACAAAATAGTTAAACAAACCACATACCCTGAAGGGTGGATATGGGCGATTAGCTTGTTAGCACGATGGCATAACAAGGCGTGTATTCTAAAGGTTTAGCGTCGAAAAGCACGCACATTTAGTTAAAAATCATAGATTTTGTCCCTTTTCTTCCCTCCAAATAGACATTCAGTCTTCAGTCGATATCCACAAATATCTTCTGTGTTTTAATTTGGCTGTTCTGCCTAACTTCACCGAGTGCAAATAAACCACCGTTGGGGCGATAAAAACGCGTTAACCCGCTTGTAACTAATCCGTCAGATTGCGTTGGCTTTCCGCACAACAGGCTTTTTATCTGCTTGTCTGACACCTGTAATTGCGGCATATCTGAAATCAACACATCAATCGGCAAAAGCAAATCAGTCAATGCTTGCTGGTCATTTTCGAGGTCAGTTAAGGCTTCAATTGAATGAGACTGCCTTACCGAGATAGACTTTATGTCAGTACGCCTAAGCTCTACAACGTGGGCTCCACAACCAAGAGCTTGACCAATATCGTGGCCAAGCGAACGAATATAAAAACCGCTAGAGCAATGGACTTCGAGCTTTAACAACACATCAGAGGTACGCTCAGCAGCAAGACTATAGACAGTCATATCTCGTGCCGGCAGTTCAATTTCCTTTCCTTTGCGCGCTAACTTGTACAGAGGCTGACCGTCTTTCTTTAAAGCACTGTACATCGGAGGAACTTGCTTTATCTGCCCCCTAAATTGCGATAATACTTCCTCGATTTGAGCATCGGAAACATCGACTGCGATTTTATCAATAACAACCCCTTCGGCATCGCGCGTATCAGTGACTTCGCCGAGCTTAATCGTCGTTGTGTACTTTTTACTTGAGCCTAAAAGGTATTCGCTTACCTTGGTTGCTTGACCGAAACAAATAGGCAACAAACCAGTAGCTAATGGATCTAACGCTCCAGTATGACCCGCTTTCTTAGCCTGATAAAGCCACTTAACCTTTTGAAGAGCCGCGTTAGAGCTAAGCCCTAACGGCTTATCAAGCAGCAAGACACCGTGTATCTGGTTCTTTTTATTCTTATATTGAGCCATCTTTGTGGAAAAGAAAATATAGACGATAGGAGATACGAAAAGCGGGTCTACCCGTTCAAGTATTGACTAGGCATTCCCGACGCAAAAATTCAATAATCCAGCCGTTCAACTTAGGCGGATTAACCTCTATTTGAAATGGCTGCGCGAGCTGACGGATTATTGCTTATTAAGAGCTTTATCGATCAGCGCTGACATTTTCGCACCTTCAGAGATAGAGTTATCATAAACAAAAATTAAATTCGGGCAGTGTCGCATCTCGATTACAGACGCCAATTTACCTCGAATAAACCCACTGGCGTTATCAACCGCGATCATCGTAGCATCTATGTCCAAATTTTCGTCAGACATGCTGGTCAGAAAGATCTTCGCTTGACGAAGATCTTTAGTCACTTCCACCTCTGTGATAGTTAAAGAACGAACCCGCTCATCTTTCACTTTGGTACGCAGGATCATGGCCAACTGACGATTAATCGTCTGAGCAACCCTGTCACTTCTTGCAAATTCTCTAGGCATTATATTTTGTCAAATTAAGGTTACTCCTTAAAGAGTAACCTTAACCTCTACCTTCTCAAAGATTTCTAACTGATCACCAACCTTGATATCGTTGTAGTTTGTTACGCCAATACCACATTCAGTGCCGTTCTTAACCTCAGTAACGTCGTCCTTAAAGCGTCTCAGAGAGTCGATAGTTCCCTCGAAAATCACCACACTCTCGCGTAACACGCGAACAAACGCTTTCTTACGCACGACACCTTCGGTGACGTAACAACCAGCTATGGTGCCGATTTTAGGAGCCTTAAATACCTCTCTAACCTCGACGTATCCGATAAAATCTTCTCTTATCTCTGGCTCAAGCATACCTTCCATCGCCGCTTTAACATCATCGATGACTTCATAAATGATGCTGTAATAACGGATTTGAACATCTTCTTGCTCAGCAAGCTTTCTGGCCTGAGCATCGGCTCGGACATTAAAGCCTATTACCACCGCTGAAGAAGCCATCGCAAGGTTTATGTCGGACTCATTAATCGCGCCAACCATGCCATGAACCACGCTCACTTTTACTTCCGGTGTAGATAGCTTTACTAAAGACTCACTCAGCGCCTCAATTGAACCTTGCACATCACCCTTAATGAGAACAGTAACGGTTTTAACCTCTCCTTCGCCCATTTGAGAAAACATGTTCTCCAACTTAGCAGCCTGTTGACGAGCCAAGCGCGAATCACGCTCTTTATGCTGACGGAACTCAGCGGCTTCACGAGCCTTACGCTCATCGTCGACAACAAGAACTTCGTCTCCGGCCGCTGGCACACCACTCATGCCTTGAATTTCCACAGGAGTTGATGGGCCTGCCACCTTAATAGTATCGCCCTGATCGTTCACCATCGCGCGAACGCGACCAGTCTCTCGACCAATCAGAACAATATCGCCGTATTTCAATTCACCATGCTGCACAAGAACGGTACAGACGGCGCCTCGACCCTTGTCCAATCGAGCTTCAACCACGCGTCCAGATGCGTTACCCGTCGGGCGAGCTTTCAACTCAAGAATTTCAGATTGCATCGCGACCGATTCCAACAGCTCCTCGACTCCGTCTCCAGTGTGCGCAGAAACCGGAACCATCATTATGTCGCCACCCCAATCTTCTGGGATAACTTCTTGCGTTGCTAATTCTTGCTTAACACGATCTGGGTCAGCGGAATCTTTATCCATCTTATTGATGGCGACAACCATATTCACGCCCGCATTCTTTGCGTGTTTGATTGCTTCAATCGTTTGGGGTTTAACACCATCATCAGCAGCCACAACCAAAATTATCAAATCAGTCGCCTGTGCGCCACGTGCACGCATTGCACTGAACGCTTCGTGCCCGGGTGTATCTAAGAACGTGATCTCACCGTTACTGGTTTGTACTTGATAGGCGCCAATGTGCTGGGTTATGCCACCAGCCTCACCATCAGTGACTTTAGCCTTACGAATATAGTCTAGCAACGACGTTTTACCATGATCGACGTGCCCCATGACAGTAACCACTGGACAACGCGACTCCCATGAAGATTGGTCTTCTTCGACGTCTTGATTTTTTGCAATGAATGCTTCAGGGTCATCTTGCTTGGCTTCAACCGCCGTATGCCCCATCTCCTCTACGACCAACATCGCTGTGTCTTGGTCCAGAGTATGGTTGATGGTCACCATGGTCCCCATCTTAAAAAGCTCTTTAACAACTTCAGCCGCTTTAACCGACATTTGCGCAGCCAGATCGGCCACACTGATGGTTTCACCGATTTGCACATCACGCACCACTGGAGCAACCGGTTTTTCAAACGCGTGTTGATCCGATGTGCTTGTCGTAATGTTATTAGGTCGACGCTTATCCTTACGACGCTTGCCCTTCTTCGAAACGTGCAACTCTTCTCGCCCAGTAAACGGCTTGCGCTTACCCTTTCCAGCTTTAGGTGCCGCTGCAGGTGCGGCCGGTGCCGCCGGTTTAGGCTCAGCCTGTTTAATAATTGGAGAAGTACGCTTGCGCTCACTGGCCTTACGAATGATTGATGGCATTGCGACTTCGCGACGTGGACGGCGCGGCGGCTCTGGCGTCTTTTCTTCAGCTGGCTTTTCTTTAGACGCGGACGGAGCGGCTGCCTTAGTAACAGAAGCTGAACTCTTAGATGCTTCTTGCTTCTTAGCTTCTTCGGCCGCTTTCGCAGCGGCTTCCTCGGCCTTAGCCTGTGCTTCTAATCTAGCAGCCTCTTCAGCCGCCTTCGCCGCTTCTTCAGCTTCTCTAGCAGCCTGCGCTTCAGCTTCAGCTCGTTCGGCCGCTTGTTGCTGCTCTAGAGCTAACTTTTCTTGTTCAGCAGCCAAAACATCATCATCAGCTTGCGAAGCGACTTCAACCGCCTGATCTTGCTCAGCTTGCTGGCGCTCCGCTTCTTGCTGCTCTAAAACCTCACGCTTAACAAATGTTCTGCGTTTTTTGGTTTGCACCTGAACCGTTCGAGCAATACCAGTCTTGGTTGTTTGCTGAATTTCAGATGTGGTTTTCTTCTTTAGAGTAATCTTCCCACGACCGTTAGACGCCGCTGGCGCCGCTTCAGTCGCCGAACTGCTTCTCAAGAAATCGAGAAGCGTCCGCTTCTCGTCATCGCGCAACGAATCTTCCACGGTTTTACCCTTCACACCTGCATCGTTAAGCTGCTTAACTAAGCGCTCAGGTTCAATACCAATCTGTTGGGCAAAGGCTTTAATCGTAATAGTTGACATAATAATGTTCTGTTTTGTGTGTTTAGCGAGTGGCGGTATAACCTAGTTGGTTATCTTTAGAGCTTTTGGCTTATGCCTCAGCTTCCTCCGCATCAATGCCCATTTCTTCAAACCATGGGCGGCGCGCAATCATAATCAATTCTTGTGCGCGTTCTTCGGAGATGTTAAGACCCTCAATTTCCAACAATTCGTCGGTTGCCGCTTCGGCCAGGTCTTCCATCGTTTTAATGCCATTGATTGCCATGTATTTAGCAGTCGTGTCATCCATACTTTCCATAGACAACAAATCATCGGCAGGATCGGCACCCTTTAACAGCTCTTCTTTTTGAATCGCCATCGTAACTAACGCATCATCGGCCCGCTGTCGAAGCTCATCCACTAAAGATTCATCGAACTCTTCTATTTCAGCCATCTCGTCACGTGGCACGTAGGCCACTTCTTCCAAGCTGGAAAAACCCTCTTGGATCAAGATAGTGGCAACGTCACTGTCGATGTCCAATTTTTCCATGAACATCTCTCGCACACCAGAAGACTCTTCTTCGAGCTTTTGATTGGCTTGCTCGTAGGTCATGATGTTGATTTCCCACCCAGTCAATTCACTCGCTAGGCGAACGTTTTGACCACCGCGACCAATTGACAGCGAAAGTTGGTTTTCATCAACGATTACGTCCATTGACCCTTTGTCTTCATCAACCATTATTGATTCAACTTCGGCCGGCGCCAACGCATTAATCACGAATTGCGCTGGATCTTCCGACCATTTGATGATGTCAACACGCTCGCCATTAATCTCATTGGAAACGCTTTGAACTCGTGACCCTCTGATCCCTACACAGGCACCAACAGGATCCACCTTACTGTCATTAGACTTTACCGCAATCTTTGCTCGCATCCCTGGATCACGAGCCGCGCTCACAATCTCAATGATGTTTTCGCTGGCTTCTGGAACTTCGGCCCGAAACAAAGATAAAACCAACCCGGAAGCAACCCTATCAAGCACCAATTGAGGGCCACGATTGTTTTGCTTCACTTCACTCAATATTGCTCGAACCCGGTCACCTGGACGCAATGCTTCGCGTTGAATTGTTCTGTTTCGTGGGAGTACGGCTTCTAGACCACCAAGGTCTACAATAGTATCTCCTCTTTCCTGGCGCTTAACGACGCCAGACAACATTTCGCCGACGCGTGGCTCAAACTCTTCTTTGATTTTATTACGCTCAGCCTCACGCACTTTTTGCATGATAACTTGCTTTGCCGCCTGGGCTGCTATTCGGCCAAATGGAACGGCCTCTAGCTCTTCTTTAACAAAACCACCAATCTCTATCTCGGCGTCGTGTTCTTTCGCTGCACTCAAACAAATTTGCTTCGTCGGGAACTCCAACTCAGCGTCATCTTCGATAACTTCCCAAACTCGAAATGGGATATAAGACCCATCTTTTTGGTTGATTGTGCAATGCACCTCAATATCCTCGCGATGACGCTTGCGTGTTGCAGTTGCCAACGCAGCTTCGATTGCCTCAAAAATAATCGCTTTATCAACTGCTTTTTCAGTCGACAAAACTTCGGCCATCATCAATATTTCGCTTGCCATGTTCGTAGCTCTCTTAATTGAAGTTTTTAACTATTAAAGTCGTATACCGGCACTAATCGTGCCCGGTCCATCTCATCGTAAGGCAGTTCAGACTGTTCGCCATCCACCTCAACAACAACAAATTCATCATTAGCCTCGATCAATTCACCAGAGAACCGGCGACGACCATTAACTAACGTAGTCATTTTAATCTTAACATCCTGCCCAACGACCGCTTTAAAGTGCACGGGCTTGGCAAGAGGTCGATCCATACCCGGAGAAGAAACCTCTAAGGTATAGCGATTAGAAATTGGGTCTTCGACATCCAAAATCGCACTAAACTGACGACTTGCTTTCGCACAATCGGAAACATTAACTCCCGATTCAGAATCAATGTAGACGCGCACTATCGAAGTATCTCCACCACTGAGCTCAACTGACACGATCTCGTAACCCAGTGCTTCAGCGCCTGGTAACAATAGATCTTCAATGTGTGGGACTGTTAATGCCATTTCTAATTCTCTAAATATATTTTCAAATTTACCAAGCCATCAGATGCAAAGAACACAAATTTGCACAAAAAAAGGCGAGCATCGCTCACCTACCTATCGATACGACCAAGGGTCGATCGGCCACTGAATTTTATCTACAGCAATGAATAAAGCATTCTTCTATCATTGCTACCAATGCTGCCAGTTCTTGACATCATCAGCGTTAAAAAGCAATTAGACTTTCATAGTAAGATTCAATTTAGTCGCAGTAAAAAACACGAAACCCCGCTAAAGGCGGGGTCTCCAGTGAGCTTAACACCTCAAATTAATGAGACCTCAAACAAGCTTGGTTACAGCGCGCCAGCCATACAACTGACGTAACACCGCATCTATATTAGCCACACATTAAAAATCGAGCAGTTGACCTAAAATGGGAAACAACTAATCACTTGGTAGCGGGGGCAGGATTTGAACCTACGACCTTCGGGTTATGAGCCCGACGAGCTGCCAGACTGCTCCACCCCGCAACATCAAGTGGACGCGTAATATAGTAAAAGGGAAGTCAGTTTGCAAGGCTTTATTTTAGCTAAGCCGGAATTAATAGTAAAAGCGATTTATTGGAATACGATCACGTTTTTTGGCAAAAATATTTTTAAAAAGGCATTGTCATCTCAAAAACCTTCGGTTAATATTCGCGTCCTGTTTGGCAGCGCCAGCAACCAAAAGAATTAGGAGAGGTGGCAGAGCGGCTGAATGCACTGGTCTTGAAAACCAGCAAGGGTTAATAGCCCTTCGTGGGTTCAAATCCCACCCTCTCCGCCATTATTACGGTTTTACTCATAAGTTAACCTTAATAACGCTAAAGCCTCGCACACTGCGAGGCTTTTTTTGTTTTTACAGCCCCTATTCCCTATTCCCTATTCCCTATTCCCTATTCCCTATTCCCTATTCCCTATTCCCTATTCCCTATTCCCTATTCCCTATTCCCTATTCCCTATTCCCTATTCCCTATTCCCTATTCCCTATTCCCTTTTTTAATACGCTAGTATCTTACTTTAAAATTCCACCATTAAAGCTGCTGGAGCTTTCGAGCCTCTCAAAATAAATTGTGTGGTGCCACTAACTATATTTATGCCATTGCACGATTTTGTGAAAAAAGAATGATAGCCGCAGGGCTCTAGGGGTAGTTTATTCAGTTTTTTTCAACAAACCTGCAGATATAAATAGGCTCGAAAGAAAGTTACATTTAAAATTGAAAGGGTGAACATAGCTATGATGGAATTAGAGAAAGTCTCTGTTTGTTCATCGGCACTGGTCGCCTTACACATGATAACAAGATATATCTAATCGCGGACGACGCGACGATTGTACTCAGCTCGTGGCAAGCAAATAAATGCACAGTATGCTGTTAAATTCGTACTTTCTTAGAGCTGTCGTCTGGGCAACCCTTAATATTCAAAACTTTTCACGACCGTCTTGGCATGCAGCATATGCGTAATTCTCAAAAAAGCATCGAAGCAATTTTTCATTCTGCACTAAATATGAAGGCGCATCTCAGAGAAGACTATATTCGTCGTTTTACGTCTAACCAATCAGAGTTCCTATTTATCTTGAATATGTTGCGAAAGGCAGAGATTAATTCTGACTTTTTGGCGACCTCTTACGAACTCGATCTATCAGAAACACTGCTCTCCATAAATAGCAAGGTCGGCCGCTGGAAAGTTATCGAACTATTAGGGCGAGGAGGCATGGGTGAAGTATATAAAGTTGAACGCACTGGTGCCGACTTTGAGCAATCAGCTGCATTAAAAGTATCGCGAACAAGTCAGCCCGACCTGCTCCAACGATTTCAAGATGAATGCAGAATATTAGCAAAGCTTGAACATCCTAATATCGGCCGGTTAATCGATGGTGGCACGGATGACGCGGGCCTAAGGTATTTTGTGACCGAGCTGATCGATGGGAAAGATATTGTTCGCTATTGTAGCGATATGCAATTAGACCGTAGGGGGAAAATTGATATATTTGGTCAGTTATGCTTGGCTGTTGAACACGCACATCAACGCGGTATTCTGCACCAAGACATAAAGCCATCGAATGTTTTAGTAAGTAATGATGGATTGGTTAAACTGGTTGACTTCGGGATATCCGGCTTTATCGATAGCGCAACTTATAAATCAAGCGCCCCATGTACTAAAAAGTACGCTGCGCCAGAACAAATTAATGGCGAGAGCCTTGGTGTAGAGGCTGATGTTTTTTCCCTAGGGCGATTACTGAAAGCTCTAATTTATAATGACGACGATCCCGACAACGCTCCCAAAAAGGCTGCAATAGACATAGAAATCGACGCTATTGTAGACAAATGCACATTCGTCGATGCAAGCTTACGGTACAGAAGTGTTCGCGAGCTAATACGTGAAATTGAACGGCTACTTTCAAGTCAACCTGTGGTCGCACTAAAACAAAAATGGAGCTACCGCTTATCCAAAGCTTTCAAACGTAATACGGCCTTAATCGGAAGCTTTATAATGGTATCAATTGGAGCAATCTTCAGCTTTAGTTTTTATAAAGAAACAAAAAATTTGGAGTTGGAAAATCAATACTGGTTTACTAGAGCAAGCCTGACATCAATTAAACCGTCTGAAATTACTGCATTAGGATGCGGTCAAGACAGCATTCAAGTCTTTAACAACGAGTTAATAGTAAGAGGCGCCCTGACCGAGCGCCAGCAAGGCATTGCGAAACTCGCTGGCCAATATAGTCAAGATGGCGTGCCTATAAGCGCGTTAAGCTTCACTCCCGATTGCGAAGGCATCGCGTTGGTGACGGATGCAAACAAGCACACTAGCAATGTGAAAGGGGAATTGCCGATTCATTATTACAGCACAATCAATAGGCTTATGATGGAAAACAAACAAATAACGGCGGTGGCTTTTGACCCTGACCGCTGGGATGCGCGAGCCGCATTCGTAATAGCGTACAATGGCGGCTTCGAAGCATCACCAGACACAAGCAAAGAACTCATTCAACGTTTAAAGGCAGCGACAGAATCAGATGGCTATGTTGCGGGCTTGGATTTTTACCCAAAACCGGGATATCCAAGTGGGTGGACCGTGCTTGGCGCAAAAGGTTATCAATATACACGTAATGTGACAAAGAAAGAGACAGAGTCATGGTATTACGAAAACCTCCGGTTTCTCAGAACCAAAAACATAATCCCAACGTATGTATCTTTCTCACGTGACGGAAACGACTACGTATTAGGCAACGAAAAATGCGTTTATTCAAGCCGTAAGGAGTTGCTTCATCTCACTGGCTGTCCGCTCTTTATTCCTCAGATTGATTAAGCAATGCACTTGCTAACCACGCTTTGATAAAGACCCAATCACGTCGAATTGTCCGAGAGCTTTTCCCAAGAATATCGGCGGTCTCTTGCTCAGTAAAACCGCCAAAATAACGAAGATCCAAAATGTTAGAATAGCGTCCATTTATATTTCGTAAACCTTCCATCATCTCGGCTATAGCAACAAGTTGTTCTGGCTGTTCCCTAAATTCCGGCAAATAATCAGATAATTCATCAACTGAGCACTCTCCATCATGCGCGCGCTTTCCAGCTAGCCTCCTTCGCGCATGATCGATAAGTACATGTCTCATTGCCTGCGCAACAGAACTAAAAAAATGATTCTCATCAGACCAGCGTGCGGACGACCTCAATTTAAGCCAACTCTCGTGCAAGATATCAGTCGTCAACATAGTTTGACTACTACTCCGACGGCGGCGCTTCTTTCGCGCAAGGTTTTTGAGGGTTTCGTAATGTTCAGTTACTAACACATCAACTTCTAAATTATTTGACATGCTAGATTAGTGAACTAAATACATAAATTTGTAGACCAAGACAATGGGGCCAATACAGCTTAAAAAAGTCATCCTAATACCAACGCTTTTTATTATTAACTCTACATAAATACTATTTCCGAATTTAACACGATAGCTTCGTGAAAACTCTATTCAAAAGAACAATAACGCAGCAGCAGTACCAATATTAACATTAAATACTTCGACGTCGCTTGTACCCTTAATGCCTACTGATGGAATATTGCCCACACGGCCATGGGCAAAAGTTAATTAGACGTCAAATAAAGCAGCAATTAATTTAGTACAACTAAACTTAGTCTATCTCAGCATCGCAGTAATACTTCTTTGATTTCAAGAAGAGGCCACTAATCTCACAGACGCTTTACTCGTAACTGACTCCTACTTCATCAAAAAACCCTGAACCCTAATTTTATTTAGGATGGCAAAGCCTAAATGTTCATATAAAGTGATCGTCATTGAATTTAGATCTAACGATCAACGCTGTTTATTAGTACCGACGCCAGAGTAAAGAGAACTCTCTAGTCAAATTTTAATTCATCTAAAACAAGCAGCACCCTAGAACAGACCATAAAGCCGGCGAAATTCAAAAAAATGTCCTATCACCGAAGCTTTTTTCGTTATTAAAACTATATAAGCCACATTTTTAGCTTTAACACGATAGCGTTGTGAAAACGTTTTTCGCAGAAACACTAACAATATTTACTCTAATTATTAGAACATAACTTGTACAGATCAAGGTCGATGAAAACTGATTGACTCAAGAAAGAGTTACAAATCATTTTAGCCATAACATATTGGATATCTTTCGAACTATGTCAAATTTCACAAAACTTACTTGGCCAATCGTCGTGATTCTGAGTCTTTTTTCCTGCAGCTCACATTCCACTAATGAAGACACCAACGCATGCGACATGATTGACATCGCGATGACGTCCAATCATTTTGGTATAGGTCGATCGACTATAAAGGAAGTCTCTCGCCGAGAATCGAAAGATGGTTCACGCACATCCTGTGAGTGGGGGTTAAAGGATTCATCTGGCGCAGCATTTCTCATCCACCTAAAAAAGCAAGAGCGTAATTCTAAAATCACCAACCCAAACTATTTCGAAAACAGTATTCAGTACGAAATAGACAATGGGCGTATCGCCTTCGGAAAAAGCGTAGACGTTAAAGCCGGAATCCTTGGGGACCATGAGAATGGCGCTTTTTCAATCCCGTTAGAGAACAAATTTACTAAATCTATTTCGTATACGTGGCGCGAAAAAGAAGAGCGTCGATATACATTAACATTAACTAAAACCCAAGACAGCCGTGATGGTGTGGTTGCTCCAACCAAGAGTGAATTGGAAAAGATAGCGTCTCTTTTTCGGTTTTAGTCAGGCAGTTGTAGATCATGAATATTTTAAGTCTTCATATACGGAGTTTGTCGCTAGCTGGTTTCCAACTTACTGCGTTGATTTCCGGTGCTCTTAAAGTAAACGGCGATAACGTATCTCACCTATCCAAGCTTGTGAGGAAAAGATATACAGCCAATGCGACGCATATGACTTTTGGCAAAAGAACGCGGATCAATACTCTGATAGCCCGATCGAGCCCAGCCGTCAACCCACTCAACCCACTCAACCCACTCAACCCACTCAACCCACTCAGCCCTCGAACTCGCGTATGCCTCACCGAGTATTTATCTTCTGACATCGCTAGTCTAAACCTTATGAAAAATGAGTACTTAAACCAATGTTTCAATCGGCATTCGGTCAGTCAGTCTAAGCTAAAGAGGCTCTGCCGTGACACTCAAGTCGATTTTATCCGGGTCAAGCGCCACCTAGTTAAGATTTTGGTTTTCTTTAGTCTCATATTTCACAGCCAAAGCGCGACTTCTCAGCAAAGCGACGAGGTAAGAAAACGGAACGCGTCACTCGCTCCGATTATTAACTTCTTGCTAGACGATGAGACAATTCCGGCGACAGAGTCGAATGGCACTCCTGCTCTAATAGGCCACGCCGGAGCCGGCGAGGTGAGTCTAAGTTGGGACCCGGTTGATGAAGCAATCAGTTATCAACTCTATTACTCGATGGAAAGTTTTGGTTCACCAGTAGCTGATACAGCCAACTATACCAACTATGCAAATGCAGAACGAATACAGAATATCGTCGGTACGAGCTTTGTTCTAAGCGACTTATCAAACTACAAAATCTACTACTTTGTACTCGTAGCGCAATTCACCAACTCAGAAAGTGCTCCTTCGGATGAAATTTTGATTATTCCTGAAATTAAACGGAATGACACTGGCCTAACCAAAGCCGGATTGCACCCTCATGGAATTTTCGCCGATTGCTCTGTTGGTCCAACACTTAGCCAGCAGGATTGCAGTCACGGCCGTGATGTGACTCACAATGATGACAGCGACGGTTTAGCTGGCTTTAGCTTCACTAAACTCGACGCGAAGGGCGCCCCTCTTCCAACGAGCGCCACCCGATGGTCATGCATACGGGATAATGTTACTGGATTGATCTGGGAAACTAAGAACGATGATGGCGGTATTCACGACAAAGATAATACCTACCGGTGGGGTGGAAAAACGGCCCTAAGCAATGGTTACGGTACCTACTACGATGATTGGGATGCCCTAGTAGATGAAAGCAATAGTGACGCTTTATGTGGTTTTAGTGATTGGCGCGTACCGTCAGCGGGAGAGCTTGTCAGCATCATGATCTATCGTGAGTATGGAAATAACTATGGAATTGTACCTCCCGTATTTGATTTGACTTTTTTTCCAAACACACCGTCAAGTGATCGAGGCATGTTCCCTGGAACCTGTTACTGGACGGCTTCAGCTTTTGCTTCAGATTTTAGAAGTGAAGGCTTAGAAGACGCATGGTGTGCAGGATTCACAGGGTATGTGGATAGTCGTTCACGTGATGATAATGCTCATGTGCGCTTAGTTCGAAGTACGCGATGAGCTATTTTTCTAAAAAGACAAGAAATCACAAGCATTTTGTAGTTATCAGGATATGGCGAAATGAGATATAGACAAATAAACGTATTTTTGACTTTATGGTTATGGAATGGACTGGTGATGGCTCATCATGGGCAAATTTGTCATAGCGAAACTGAGATCGCGGCGAGTACTCCCACAAACCAATTTATCGTGCATGGAGACGGCACCGTGTCCGATAAAAAGACAGGCCTAATGTGGAAGCAATGTAGCGAGGGTCAATCAGGCAGTGCTTGCTCCACAGGTAGTGCGACTAATTATGAATGGGATGAAGCCTTGTTTGCGGCACAAAGTTCGAGTACAGCTAATTACGACGATTGGCGTTTACCCACATACAAAGAGCTGTATTCGTTGGTTGAACATCGGTGCTATCACCCAGCAATTAATCTGTCAGTTTTTCCAGCTGGACATCGTGCTGACCCCCAGTTTTACGAGTTAGACTACTGGTCGTCAACGATAGATGATGATTACTTTATAAAAGCTGTTGATTTTACAAACGGCTCTCTTAAAGCGATCAATCAATCATCCTACGGCAATGTGCGCTTGGTTCGTTCTGGCTTTATCCCACAATCGTTAGTCGCATACCAAGCGTTTAGAAATGAATTTATGCCGTTGGCACGGCATCAAAAATGTATAAATTGCCATGAGATGACAACAAAGAATGCTACCTGGCAAACGCATATCGACCAAGGCCGAATCACAACTGCAACCGACGTAGCGCATGATGAAGAAGTATGCGCAGCATGTCATACATCAGGCTCAGGATTCGCGAATCGTTGGCGCGCTCCTGGTAGCTTCTTCACAGTCAAAACCCTGTTAATGTCGTCAACCACTGCAGAGGATGCGTGCTCATCATTAAACAGGCTCAGAGACCCCTATCATCACTTGACTGAAGATGAACTAATACTATGGGCAGTTGAACAAATTAAGGGTCTCACACTTGAAAGCTGGCTAAATATTGTTGAAAAAATGCGTACACCTAATACGAATAAGTTTACGTGCGCCCCGCCCGCTCAATAGATACTTAGTAAATAAACTTTATAAACCATCGACACGATTGATATACCGGATACCTCTGGTTATTTTTCGGAAGAGTGCTGATACACGTAGCGTCTCTTGTTACTGAAAACACCCTTGTTTAATTATGAATGCATTCAGATTTACCACTCGTTTTGTCATAACACTGCTGATTGTATGTGTGTGTTCCGCTCGCATTGAAGCGTGTGGGGTACTACATCCCATGAAAACACTTAAGCCTGGTTCCTGGGTTGAGGTAGCCGATACAGGTTACGATGCAACCATTCCAGGCAACTTATTATGGGCTTTTTTTGACTTTGGTGAAGCATCGGCTCTGGTACCAGCATTTGCAAACGGTAACACAAATTTTGAGTTTGTAGTTCCCCCAACGCTATTTAGACCATGGGAAGAAAAACCCATATTGAGTTTGTGGTTAACTAATGGTGAGACGGCTTGTGAAATTACTGGACTAACTCACGGAGCTCTTACAAAAACCGGCAACAACTTTTCGCATCTAATCGGACTTGTGGGCGAAAATTATGCCGCAATTGCAACAGACATGGGCTTTAGTGAGGAGGACCGAATCAACGCCGCAATAGCCCCGTCATCAACGCAACTAAATCCCGTACTCACCTATGCTTCTTCGGCTATTTACGTAGTGCCGTTTATCCGAGACCTCTTTGTACAAGCCAACTCTTCTGAGGATGCTTCTCTAGCACTGCAAGTCATGAATTCTTTCATAGAATCGACAAACGTAATCTCATACTTAGAAAAAAAAGATACACTAAATCAGGAGATTATAAAAAAATTTAGCCAGACGAAATCAGCTTCTAACAGGAATAGCAATATCATTCTCGCATCGCAAACTTCGATAAATCCTCTTTATCACAACAGTATCGCAGGCGAGATAACAAGGCCACCAGAAACAAACTGGATTGAACCCAAAACCGCTGAAGAATTGTCTCTACAAATGCGAAAACAGTTAAGCGCTTCTATCGCCAATAGCAGTATAAAAACAAGTGGGAAAAACAGAATCACTTCGTTTAAAACGTCGACTTTGCGAGACACCGCTGGAACAGTGCTAGGACTGGGTAGCCTGTTAGCGAGTACGACGAAAACACCTGTCGGAAAATCAGTGTCGGTCGGATATACGATGGCGGCTCATTTTCTATTCATGCAAGCGTTCAGTGATAAGCTCGTTGATGGGCTATATCCCAACAAATTCGAGTCCATAAACACTTATAACGGGCCTTGGAAACTCTCCAGCACACAAGCTCCGCGCAGAGCGACAATTAACAAAATTTTGGTAAAAACCTCCGCTAAAGGTTTGAACATGGCCCAATTGATGGCCGATTTAGTTAATAACTTCTTCCCATACGGAGCGTTGGGAGGCAAAGCCGTTAAAATGGCGGGCAAAGCCGCCAATCAAGCTTCATCTATAGCTCTTAAGCGGGTCGGACCAGGGCTTTCCTCCCGCTTTGCCACACTGAGCCAAAGGATAACTAAAAATCAGAAAGAATCGGCAAGTAATGCAGTGTCAGCGGTCGAAACTGTGGGTAAGCAAATATTATCGACTCACCTTGGCGACGCAAAATTCGATGGGCCGTTAAGCGCGTTTAAGATACCTAAGTTCGATCTAGCACCGATTAATATTCTTGAGCCTGGTTTCTATCAAACAAGGCTTGATACTAATGAACACTTGATGTTTTCTTTTAGCGAAACAAAACCTCGCCTACTTTACTACGACGCCATTAGAAGCGGAAACACGATCCTCACCTATGAGGTAAAGCCTGGCCTATGGGGGAAAAATCACATTTCCAATACACAACTCATTCAGGTTGACCCCGACAGTATTTGGGTGACTCCCGAAACACAGACCATTTTACCAGGCGATCAATTTGCTATCACCGTAGAATACGTTTTAGAAGGCTCAAAAGGCGATGATATAGACGTTGACTTCATGTCAAGCTCGGGCTTCAAAGTCATCGATTTTTCAGAGCCACTGTTCACGGAAAATAACGGCACAGCGACAATATCTTGGGTCGTGGATATTCAATCACCGAGTAACAAAAAACTGTTTCCAGGAGAGATCAAAGTTAAGCGCATTTCTAATCCAAATGAACAGGCAACTGCAAGAGTAGAACGCGCAAAAATCACTCCTACTCCAATTTGTGTAGACACGAGTACGGCAACTCAATTTCTTATGCTCGATGAGGTTGGCAGGCCATTTGAGGTAATTTGGACAAGCGAGCCATTGGGGTTTATAAGCAAATCAGGCTTATTCGACGCAAGGAATAAAAATGGTACAACAACCATAACGGCCGAAACCAGCGACGGATCTCTTGCGGATTCAATTCAAGTAACTATTGGTTGCAGCTGTTTTTGGTCAGCGAACCTAGACGGCGTAAAAGATGAGGGCGAGATACTCACTTCTGGACAATTGGCCGTTGGCCCTGTGGTTAACTACATGGTTAATTTCATTGACGCCAACAAACTAGTCCCAGCTATTACCGGTCAAGGTGATTTGATAACACCGGAAACACTTTCCGTCACGTTTCAAAAAGGCGACCAATCTTATCAATCAGGCTTACCCGTGAATACAAATATTTTGTCGACCATTAAGCCAAAATCTCAATGCAGAGTGCCCAAAAACACGAAATTAGACTGGTCTGTTTATAACAAACGGTGGCTAAGAGCAAGCTTAGTGGGCGAGGCCGCTACCATCGAGGAGTATGGAACGGCTTGCGTAGAGAATACCGTCCCATTTTCGTTGAATTTCATGCTCGCACTAAAAGAAGAACAGATCAATGCGAATTCGAACCAAGCGGAGAGCTTGTTGAACGGCCTTTTCTCTGGTTTGAATACTGAATCTGGCTGCATTCGGGCAGATAGTGATTAATAGGTTTAAGGGCGCTAATTGTGAACACCGACATAAACTTAAACGTTAACCAAGGTAATTAGAATGGTAATCCATCGTATAGCAACCGTAATCGTTGCGCTATCTTCTTTCGTATTCTCCCTGGACACGAGTAGCTCATCAATAGAACCTGAAGCAGAGCAAAGAGAACAGGTCATGGTGGTTCTAGACGCATCCGGGTCGATGTGGGGGAAAATCGATAACAAGCCAAAAATTGAGTTGGTTCGTGAAGCCTACGGAAAGCTCTTAGTTGATTGGGAAAATATGCCAGTCGACGCTGGGCTAATCATCTACGGTCATCGCAGAAAAGGCGATTGTTCAGATATCGAATTAATTTCAAAGCCAAAACCAGTAAATTCTATTTCATTGGAGAAAACGGTTAATAATATTTCGCCTAAAGGAAAGACTCCGCTTGGCGATGCCGTTCGCATTGCGGCTCGGCAGTTAAAATTTACTGAAAAGAAGGCCACCGTTGTACTGCTAAGCGACGGTGTGGAAACGTGCGGCGTTAATTCTTGCGAGTTAGGCGATGAACTTGAAAAACTTGGTGTTGATTTCACAACTCATGTTATCGGTTTAGACATTAAAAAGGACGACGATAAACAACAACTGAGGTGTTTAGCAATCAATACAGGCGGTAAGTATATTGACGTCACAAATGCGGAAGGTTTAGGCAAGGCACTTGATATCAAGTCAGAAATATTCATTGATACGGCCGAACCTAACTTACAAATAGTTGGGCTGGTAGATGATTTAGGTGAACCCGCAGAGCAAACGAGTTGGCGGGTTACGCAGGGCAATCAATCATTCACGACAGAGACATCACGTTCAGAGTTACACTTGAAAGAATGGCTGGGTGATAAGCTTATTCCTGGAACCTACACTTTGAGTGCTCAGGCAAATGTTTATGCAGGCGCAATAACGTTTAACTACCCAGTCTATAACGACGTACTTTATTTGAAGCTTGTTAGAGATGTTCCGAAAAGCGACGTAATTATAAAGGGAGATATATTCGCCTCGAGCGAGTTTGAAGTTGAATGGGTAGGCCATGGAGGTAAAACCGACGCTATCGCTATTGTAAAACCTGGAGGGATATTTAATAACCATGTGGGACAAGCCGATGTAAGCCATGGAAACCGCTTAACGCTCACCGCACCTGCCCAAGAAGGAAACTATGAAGTTCTATATGTGTTTGATGCATATGGACAAGCACGGATAGATGCTCGTGTGCCAATCTCAGTCCAACCGACTAAATTGCAGTTAGAGGTCATCGGAAAAATACAAGCTGGCGGCAGCTTTAGCGTTCAATGGAAGGGCCCTGGAGCTCCGGACGATATTATTGCGATTGGGCCAAGAACTCAAAAGTCCGACGACCATTTATATGTGAATTGGGTAAGTGAAGGTAACCCTTTACAGATCACATCACCGGATGAGCCTGGTGACTACGAGCTCAGATATTACAATGACAGCTATGAAATTTTGTATAGCCAAGATGTTATCGCGGAGCCTTAAACACTAAGCATCACTCTACAAAAACACACATTTTGCATTCTCTACTTCAACTGCAAAATAGTAAGTGATGAGATTGAAGGTGGTACTCCAATGCTACAGTCGCCATATTATTTTACATTCAGGTAAATTAGAGGAAGTAGAGCGAGTTCTGACCTCCTGAATGTTTTAGAGTGAGAGATCCTGTTATGGTATTACGCTTGATTTTTTATGAGTACTAAACCGACTATATTGAAAACCTTCTTTTCCAAACAGAGCTGTCTCAAAATTGCTGTCGGTCTGTTTCTCTTCTTTTGCTTGAGCTTGTCAAGCATAGCGCGTGCGACAACAAATCAGAATAACTCTGGGATACTTCATGAGTTGCCAGTTTTACAACTCACAGCTGGGCGAGACGCCCCGCCTCTAAATCAATATGTACGCTATTCTAAAAGCTATAATGACGATCTTAGCCTAGTGTTGCAGAGTAACCACAATTGGCAAGCGGTTTTAGGAGCTTCAATACAATTTGGTCGAGCAGCCTCTAATATTGTAATCCTACTTAGAGTAAAAAATACAAGTGACTCTACCGGCGAATGGGTACTATCGACGGGCCGAGGGTCAGCCACTAGCTTACAAATTTATCAATTACAAACGGATAATCTTACTTTACGTTTTGACAGCGATAATTATGAAAAAGCAAGGCAAGTTTTACAAACCTATCTTCACTATGCTGACCCAATTACACTTCTTCCTGAGGAAGAAAAAACACTGATTGTTCGCAGTGATGTAGAAGATAGTGCCTACTTTCCGTTAACTCTACAGGCAAAGGAAAACTATTTTATTGAAAGCAACCTAACTTTGATATTAGCCGCAGGTTGTACAGCGGCCATCTTTGCACTGTTACTATTAAATCTATTTTTCTACATCGCCACAGGGCGCCCTGAATTCGTATGGCTTGTCACCGCCGAATTCTTTTTGGCTTGTATGATTATGTATTTAGTCGGATTCTTTTCGACCTACTTTTTCTATGATAAACCTATTGCACTACTCGCTGTTTTCGACTTAATCAAGTACGGCTACCTTATTTGTATGTCGCAATTTGCGCGAATATTCATCAAGACATCAAAGCGACTTCCAAAAACTGATATCTTTTTAAAATTCCTCATTACGCTAAGCGCAATTATGATTGCGATACAATTTTTTTCGGCCTTTATTCCAACCTCGATTCGAATCCAAATGTACGCTCTAAATACGATCGTAGTTGCCATTTCGACGTTCTACTTTTTTTTCATCGGGGTATACGCAACACGTAAACTTGGAACCGAGAACTGGCCTTTGATTGTCTCCTGGGGAAGCCTCGCTTTCTACGCTGCGTATGCATCGCTGGCTTACTCAGGAACAGTCGCGAGCATACCGATGAATTTCTATGTGATCGCTCCAGTTGGAGTTATTGAAGCCGCCTTTGCTACACTTGCGATTGGACTAAATATACGTAAGTCAGAGAACCAACATGAAGAGACTAAGGAGGCTTACTTACAGAGTTTAGAAGATAAACTCGAAATTAGTAAAGCCGCTCAACGACTTGCAGAAGAAAGGTCCTCAGCACTGGCAACTGTAGTAGACCAATCCGCCCTATTACACGCATCTGGGCATGACAGCCAACAAGTGATACTCGCTTTGAATAGTGCACTCGATGCAGTAGAGCGCAGCGGAGGAAAATTACAAGCCAAAGATATCAGCGCTATAATAGAATCTTCCTCTGATTACTTGAATAAAATCGTGAGTACAACGATGTCCGGCGCACGAATTTCAGGTGCTAGCAGTAATACTATTGCCCTATCATGTTTTAGTTTTGATGAACTAATACAGCCAATAGAAAAAATGTATAAAGGATTGTTTTCTAAAAAAGGGCTGTTTTTTTCCATTACTCCAGTCTCTGAAGAAATAACGGTAGTGAGTGATCGTGCAGTGCTAACGCGAGTAATTTCAAACCTAATCAGTAATAGCTTAAAATTCACGAAAAGTGGTGGCGTTACATTAACGGCTTTAGTCCGCGACTCACAGCTAGTAATTACAGTAAACGATAGCGGTCAAGGCGTCGATCAAAACTTGGCCGACAAGCTTAACCACGCGGGTGGGCAACGTGTTCTGCACGAACAGGTAGTAAAAGGGAGTGGCTCAGGCTTCAGTTATAGCCAACGCATGCTCACAAAACTCGGCGGAAATCTCAAGATATTCCCGAAAGCCGAAGGTACGCTGGTCGAGATATCCTTAACATATTTTGAAGAGCACACCCCGTACGATATGGATGACCTTCCAGCCAACCTGGGATTGAGCAACATCCAAACAAGAGTGATAGACTGGGATAATTTGGACGTAAAAATGCGCAGAACGGAATTGATGAGGAAGAAAGATGATCGCATTGCTATCACCTTCGACGATAGTGCGGCACTGAGGCAAGAACTAAGTAATACTTTCAATTTGATTATTTATAAGCCTCTCACGAAATCATTAGCAGCTGCTGTTAACCAGCTCACTTAGCTTACTGACGGTGACTCTAAAAGACCAATTTCGAAGGCGCGGTTCAAAATTTTTTTGTTTCCACTGACACCTAACTTTAATCGAAGCTCTTTGAGATGAAACGATACCGTTGGCGCAGCAACGCCCAAGCGATAAGCAATTTCTTTGTTTGTTTCTCCTTTCGAAAGATAGTGGAGTATTGCTATTTGCCTGGGAGAGAGAGAAACCGTCATCTCTGCAACCATACCCATTATTCTTTCGATATTTGGTGATAGGTAGGGCTGAACCTGATCCGGGTCAAGCGCAGCTTTAATCGCCGCGCGAATACAATCTACTGAGTCCGATTTGCTCACCACTGCACGCACCCCCATTTTCAGTGCGAAACCAAAGTCCTTTGCTTGGTTTTCCCCAGTGACCACAATCACAACTATGTCTAGCACGGCCGTAAGCTGTATCAAAACATCTAAACCTGATACATCGGGCAGGTTCAAATCTAATAAAACAATATCCACCCCCTCAGACTGAACAACCTTCAGCACTTCGCGACCATCACATAACGTTACCACAGACCCAATGTTATCCATCTGCGTAACCGCCATTTCAATACCGGTACGCGCGAGCTCATGGTCGTCAACAATGAGAATAGAAAGCGGGTTATTGGACATGTAAAAAACGTCTCCAAATTCAGTTGAAGGTTTACTTTTCAATTGGCCTGCCATTCCGATCCACCATACCACTTCCTCCGATGCTTAGTACACTCCAACATAATTGCCTTCAAGTAATTTCCAAGAATCTGCAATATAGAAATTAGACTTAAACATGCTCACTACCCGTCAAAAACACGGATTTAAGTGATTTATACAGAGACTGTTAGGTGTCTCAGATTTATCAGAATTTTAGTGTCTAGGTTGCAATTAGTCCAAAGCCAAACGTACGGCCTCTTGAGCATGGACAGACGTAGTATCAATCAATGGCAAGCTTGAATCCGCTTGCGCAACCAACAAGGAAATCTCGGTACACCCCAATATAACCGCCTGGGCACCCTTCTCTTGCAATTGCTCAACCTCTCTAATGTAAGCGGTCCTCGAGGCAGGCTCTATCACCCCTAAACACAGCTCATTATAAATAACATCGTGTACAACTTTTCTTCCCTCATTACTGGGCACCACCACCTCTAGCCCAAAGCGATCTGTCAACCGTCCTTTATAGAAAGATTGCTCCATCGTAAAAGCAGTTCCCAATAGGCCTACTTTAGATACACCCTCTTTCAACAAAACCTCAGCGGTGGCGTCCGCGATGTGCAATAAAGGAATGTGCACGGCGCCCGCCACCTGATCGGCCACAATATGCATGGTATTTGTGCAAATCAAGAAAAAATCCGCACCAGCCGACTGCAGCGAAACGGCGGCTTGGGACAGAATTTGACCCGCTTTAGACCACTCACCACGCATTTGTAGTGATTCGATCTCGGCAAAATCAACACTTACCATCACGATTTTTGCCGAATGAAGCCCGCCAAGGTTTTCTTTCACTCCTTCGTTAATAAGCCGGTAGTAACTGGCGGTAGATTCCCAGCTCATACCGCCAATAAGTCCAATTGTTTTCATCAATTCAGCCCGATTAGCGCTACTTTGAGACGATATCAAAAGTCAACGAATCATCAATCACACCGATTTTAACCAAACCACCTTTTTGTAACTTTCCAAACAACAGCTCATCGGCAAGACCACGCTTAATCTCTTCTTGAATGAGTCTGGCCAAGGGTCTGGCTCCCATTGCTTTGTCGTAACCGTTCTTGGCGATCCACGCTCTGGCGTCAGCATCCACATCCAGTTGTACTTCTTTGTCCAATAATTGTCGCTCTACCTCCAATAACTCTTTATCGACAATTTTATCCACTACGTCTTCACCCAAGGGCTGAAAACGCACGATTGAATCCAATCTGTTGCGGAATTCTGGGGTGAACAACTTATTAATTGCCTCGGAATCATCGCTACTATTGTCTTGGCTTGTAAAACCCAACGAGTTTCGAGCAACTTGCACGGCGCCCGCGTTGGTGGTCATAACGATAATCACATTTCGAAAATCCGCTTTACGTCCATTATTATCCGTGAGCGTGCCATGATCCATTACCTGTAGCAGCAAATTGAATACATCTGGATGAGCCTTTTCAATTTCATCGAGTAGCAAGACGGCGTGCGGATGCTTATTAATACCATCCGTCAACAAACCACCTTGGTCAAACCCTACGTATCCAGGAGGGGCGCCAATCAGTCTTGAAACAGTGTGTCGTTCCATGTACTCGGACATATCAAAGCGGATCAGTTCGACGCCTAAAGTCATGGCCAGTTGACGCGTGACTTCGGTTTTACCGACCCCCGTGGGACCACTAAACAAGAAAGAACCGATAGGCTTGTCGGGCTTACCCAACCCAGATCGAGACATCTTAATTGCTGATGCCAAATTTGTAATGGCTGGGTCTTGACCAAATACAACCAACTTCAAATCACGCTCTAGGTTTTTAAGCGCATCCACGTCTGAGGCCGACACGTTTTTAGGCGGTATTCTAGCGATAAAAGACACCACCTCTTCTATTTGATCAACGTCAATGACAGGCGTTACGCCTTCCTCTCGATCAAAGAGCCGAGTCCGTGCACCAGCTTCATCGATCACATCAATCGCCTTATCGGGTAAGAAACGTTCGTTGATATAGCGTTCTGCCAGCTCAGCAGCAACAGTAAGAGCCTCACTGGTATACGTGACCTCGTGATGCTCCTCAAAACGCGACTTCAATCCACGTAAAATTTGCACGGTTTCATCGACGGTAGGCTGCTCAACGTCTATTTTTTGAAATCTTCTGGCTAATGCTCGGTCTTTCTCGAATATCCCTCGATACTCTTGATAAGTGGTCGAACCAACGCATTTGAGTTGACCACTGGACAGGGCCGGCTTAAGTAAATTAGACGCATCCATGGCGCCGCCTGACGCCGCTCCCGCCCCAATAATAGTGTGTATTTCATCAATAAAAAGAACCGCATGTTCCTCTTGCTCTAGTGCTTTAAGCACCGCTTTAAGGCGCTTTTCAAAGTCACCGCGATACTTGGTTCCTGCTAAGAGGGCCCCCATGTCTAATGAGTAGATTACGGCATCATCAAGGACCTTAGGCACTTCCTCTTCGACTATCCGCTTCGCCAACCCTTCAGCAATCGCGGTCTTTCCAACGCCAGCCTCTCCTACGTAAAGAGGGTTATTCTTCCGGCGACGTGACAAAATTTGGATGGTTCTTTCGACTTCTTTATCACGACCAATCAATGGATCAATGTGACCCTCGATTGCACGAGCATTGAGGTTAACCGTGTAGGCTTCCAATGGCCCTTCTTTTTGATCAGCCTCTTCCAACCCCTCTCCTTCATCGGGATAGGGAAGCCCATCAAGCTCTTCGCCTTCTTTACTGATGCCATGGGAAATGTAAGACACGGCATCAAAGCGAGTAACGCCTTGTTTATCTAAGTAATAAACTGAAAATGATTCCCTTTCAGAAAACATCGCCACCAACACATTCTCACCTTCCACTTCTGTTCGACCAGAGCCCTGAACATGAACAATTGCCCGTTGTAATACGCGCTGAAAAGCGATACTCGGCTGTGTTTTTAAATCAACCTCATCGCCCAGGGTCTCCATATTGTCCGCTAAGTGCAACGAGAGATCCGCACGCATTTGATCGATGTCCGCTGCGCAGGCCTGCAGCACCGCCAAGGCAGAACTATTATCCAACAATGCCAATAACAAGTGTTCAGTGGTCACAAATTCGTGCCTGGCATCATGCGCTAGCTGAACAGCAAAGCTCAATGATTTTTCTAACTCTTTGGATATCATATTATCTCCCCATTCAAGGCCGCTTTCTCGGCCGGTAAAACTTTTTCAAGCAACCCGTAACTAGTCGTCATCTGGCTCCATCGTGCATTGCAAAGGATGCTTTTGAGCTTGCGCGTACTGCAACACTTGCTCGACCTTCGTCTCGGCTATTTCACGCGTGTAAACCCCACAAATGCCGGCTCCTTTCTGATGGACGTGCAGCATTATCTGCGCCGCCTTTTCTTCATCGTGGTTAAATATTTGCGTAAGCACATCGATGACAAAATCCATCGTCGTGTAATCGTCGTTTAAAAGTAACACTCGGTATAATGGCGGCCGCTTTAGCTTCGGTCTGGCCGTCTCCACAGCAAGGTCGTTGTCATGTATTGGTTCAGGGAAATCGCTCATACTATAAATAACTAATAACTTGTTGAAATCGCTTAAAATGCGACTCAATCAATTGATTTAATTCGTTAACTCTAATTCTGCGCTCTACTATGGAATTTTCAAGGGCAATTTACTCAACATACGTCAATTTACGTAAGATTAATTCTTTAGCGCGCTTGACGTGAACTCGCTCAGCGGGTTTACTTGGCCAATCAAATTATCTCAGATAGTTTGGTGCTGGTTGTGAAGTAGTGTAACAACAACTAAAACAGCACTTCACAGATATAAAAATACCTGAAGCTAATATCAGGAAAATACCAAAGTGAGGAAACAAAATGGCAACAAGAGGAACCGTAAAATGGTTCAATTCTTCGAAAGGTTTCGGATTTATTGAACCCAGTGAAGGCGGCAACGATGTATTTGCGCATTACTCTGAAATTGAGATGGATGGATACAAAACACTCAACGAAGGGCAAGAAGTGGAATACGACTTAGAGGACGGAGATAAAGGCCCTAAAGCGGCCAAGATACGCGCTGCGTCTTAAAAAAGGCGTCATCGACAGGGCCGTCTTATAAAATCAGAGAACTCTGAAAGTTCCCCTACAAACGATATCAAGACGTCGCTCTGATGCTTTAAAAAAGCGAAACCAATTAAAAAAGGCACATACCTTAAAGTATGTGCCTTTTTTTTAACACCTGACGTTTTAACTAAAAACGCTACACTCGAAAGCCGTCAATAATAGCATTCAGAGTGGCGCTAGGCCGCATAGCGTCGGTTGCCTGCTCTTCAGATGGGAAGTAGTACCCTCCCACCTCAACTTCGCTGCCTTGAGCCGCGTTAAGCTCATCAACAATTGTGGATTCACTTTCAGATAATTGACTTGCCAAACCAGCAAACTTAGCTTTTAGATCGCCATCTTGATCTTGATTTGCTAATTCTTGAGCCCAGTACAAGGCTAAGTAAAAGTGACTACCGCGATTATCCAATTCATGCACTTTGCGAGATGGAGACTTGCCTTCGTCTAATAACTTACTAGTGGCGGCATCCAACGCATCAGCTAATAGCTGAGCCTTAGAATTTCCAGTCACGTCCGCCAAATGCTCAAAAGACGCTGCCGTTGCTAAAAACTCACCAAGTGAATCCCAGCGCAAGTGACCTTCCTTATTGAATTGTTGGACATGCTTGGGTGCAGAGCCGCCGGCGCCAGTTTCAAATAGACCACCACCGTTCATTAAAGGAACGATCGACAACATTTTGGCGCTCGTGCCTAATTCCAGAATAGGAAATAAATCGGTTAAGTAATCTCGCAATACATTGCCCGAGACCGAAATCACATCACGACCTTCATTAATCACTTCTAAGCTGTAACGTGTCGCTTCGGCAGGCGACATAATTAATAACTCCAACCCGTCAGTATCGTGGTCATTAAGATACTCTTTAACCTTAATAATAAGTTGCGCTTCGTGTGGACGATTCTTATCCAACCAAAAGACAGCAGGAGCACCGGTCTTTCGCGCCCGGTTAACGGCAAGCTTAACCCAATCTTGAATTGGCGCGTCCTTAACCTGACACATACGCCAAATATCGCCCTCTTGAACGGCATGCTCAAACAAAATCATGCCCGACTCTTCGTCGATAACACGCATATATCCGTCGTATTCCATTTCATAGGTCTTATCATGCGACCCATACTCTTCGGCTTTTTGCGCCATCAGCCCAACGTTTGACACACTGCCAATCTTGGTTGGATCTAAAGCGCCATTTACTTTGCAGTAATCAATTACTTCTTGGTAAATGTAGGCGTAGGTACTTTCAGGAATCACCGCCTTTGTGTCCTGTAACTCACCGTCCATATTCCACATCTTGCCAGAATTGCGAATCATCGCAGGCATGGATGCATCGACGATCACGTCACTGGGAACGTGTAGGTTTGAAATTCCTTTATCAGAGTCGACCATGGCAATCGCTGGGCGATTTTCATAACAGGCCATGATATCGGCTTCAATTTTCTCTCTTAAACCGCCGGAAATCTGCTCAATTATATTGTAAAGATTTCCTAGACCGTTATTGGGCTGGACATTAAGCTCTTCAAACAATGTCGCGTATTTCTCATAGACATCTTTATAAAAAACCTTAACCGCGTGTCCGAACACGATTGGGTGCGAGACCTTCATCATTGTGGCTTTAACATGCAAACTAAACAACATGTTATTGACACGAGCATCCTCGATTTGCTCCTCGTAAAACTTGCAAAGTGCATTCTTACTCATGAACATAGCATCAATAACTTCTCCCTGTTGGAGAGCCAGATTACTTTGCTTCACCTCACTATTGCCAAAGCGATCGGTGAACTCAATTTTCACTGAGCACGCTTCCTTAAGAGTCATTGACCGCTCACTTGAACGAAAGTCTCCTCCATTCATTGTCGCCACATGAGAGCGTGATGTTGGCAACCACTCCCCCATTGAATGCGGGTTTTTACGTGCGTAGTTTTTAACCGCCGCCGGAGCTCGACGATCTGAATTACCTTCTCGTAAAACAGGGTTAACGTTACTACCTTTTACCTGTTCATAAAGCGAGCGAACTTTTTCCTCTTCTTCAGTTTCAGGGTCATCAGGAAAATTAGGCAATTCAAAGCCGCCAGCCTGAAGCTCTTCAACTGCCGCTTTAATCTGAGGGATAGACGCGCTGATATTAGGGGTCTTAATGACATTGGCGCTGGGCTCCAATACGAGCTTACCTAAATCGGCAAGCGCATTCGGAACTCGCTTTTCTTCAGGTAAATAGTCGCTGAATAATGCCAAGATTCGGCCAGCGAGAGAAATATCCTTGGTATCCACGTCAATGTCGCAAACAGACGCAAAGGATTGAAAAATGGGCAATAACGATCGTGTTGCCAAAGCAGGAGCTTCATCGGTTAGGGTGTAAAAAATCTTAGACTTTGCATTACTCATATATAGTTCGCCTTCGTTCTCAGTTTGAGCGTGATATCTGAATGGTGGTATTACGTGGCACAGGGAGCAGAGCACCACACCTACAGGTTTGAGGGATACCGAAGGTCAACATTGGGAATGATGACTTATAAGAGCAAACAGTCTGCCATTAGTAAAAGCAGACGCGTGCGTTATCAGTAACGCCCTCAGAAAGTGCGTTAGGATAGCACAAATAACTTTCATCGGCATTGTAAAACGACGTTTCAAACGTCACACTATAGGCTTAGAAAGCCCTAAAGCCGTCTGCCTAAATTATTCAGCTGAAAAATTCATCGGAGACGCCCTGATGGTTGTAATTAATTTCCTTTTTTGAATTCGTTTTATGTGGACACCTGACTTAACTGTCGCAGCTATTTGTGAACGAGATGGTCGTTTTCTACTCGTAGAAGAACGCTCTAAATCGACGCAAAAAATCGTCTTCAACCAACCTGCGGGCCATATTGAAGAAGGCGAAACAGCTATTGAAGCGGTGATACGCGAAACATTAGAGGAAACTCAACGCCACTTCACCCCAGAGTCGGTTATTGGCTTGTATCAACTGCAAGCAGAGAATGGCAAAACCTACTTTCGGTATACGTTCAGCGGTGCAATAAGCGACCTCGATAGTGCGTACGATTTAGACCCAGATATTATTCGTACTCACTGGTTAACCGAGCAAGAAATAATGACGCACACACAACTAAGAAGCCCTTTGGTTAAAGCCTGCCTCAAGGACTATTTGTCCGGTGTGCGCTACCCACTAGACTTAGTTCAAAGCCTTTGAATTTGAACGGCATACCCTAGAATAACGCCGCATACGTTACCTCTGATTGCTGTTTAGTCCTTTAAATCTGAAATCTTGCCCCGATTCTTAGCGCCATGATAGAACCAAAACTAGATACTACTCTCAACCCAAAAGAAAACCATGTGGTAGTAGGCATGTCCGGCGGCGTAGATTCATCAGTCACCGCCTACCTACTAAAACAGCAAGGTTATCATGTCACCGGCATGTTCATGAAGAACTGGGAAGAAGACGACACTGAAGAGTACTGTGCAGCGGCTCAAGACCTTAAGGACGCAGCTCAAGTGTGCGAAAAGCTCGATATAGAACTGCATGAAGTAAATTTTGCACACGAATATTGGGAGAATGTTTTCGAACACTTTTTACATGAATACGAGGCTGGACGAACGCCAAACCCTGACATTCTTTGCAACAAGGAAATTAAATTCAAAGAATTTTTACTGCAAGCGGAGTCATTGGGCGCTGACTATATAGCCACCGGACACTACGTAGCTAAAGGCCAAACAGACTCTGGCCAGTCATTACTTCTGCGAGGCGCTGACTCCAACAAAGATCAAAGCTACTTTCTCTACACGCTACAACAGAGCCAGTTAAATAAAAGCCTTTTTCCTTTAGGAGAGCTCGAAAAAACCGTCGTCAGAGAAATTGCCGACTCGCAAGGTTTTGTTACCCACAATAAAAAAGACAGTACTGGCATCTGTTTTATTGGTGAAAGACGGTTTAAGGATTTTTTAAGCACCTACCTCAAACCCAACCCCGGAAACATGGTTGGCGTAGATGGAAAAGCCGTCGGACAGCATGACGGGCTGATGTACTACACTTTGGGACAACGTCAAGGGTTGAACATCGGAGGTGCCGGTGAGGCCTGGTACGTGGCTGGTAAAAATATTTCAGAAAATGAACTGCTGGTTGTGCAAGGACACGATCACCCGGCGATGCTGACTCAAACCGTTACCGCTCACGGCATGGACTGGGTAAGCGGAAAAAGCCCCGAAGTTGGTGATGTTGTGACGGCCAAAACTCGCTACCGCCAACAAGACCAAGTATGCACCGTAACCAGACTAGATGAACAATCTATTGAGGTAAGATTTGAACTACCTCAACGAGCCGTCACACCCGGACAAGCACTGGTATTTTATCGTGATAGACGCTGTTTAGGCGGAGCAACAATCCACGACTCTTGGTAAGCCTTATTCTGGACAACAGGCAATTAACCTGCGTTAGACGCTAACCACTCCAATCAGAGAAACCTTTTTTAGGCTCTTTAGTCTGTGTACCAACGGAACGCATGTTAACGACATTAGGCTCCTTTAATAAGACACGGTATTCGCAGTAAGGATATTTCCTACACATCAAAAAGCGTTCACCAATGTGCTTTCCTTTTACCGCCACCTTGGTGACCAAGTCGCTGTGGCAGTCCGGGCAGGAGTTTTGACCTACGTGCTCGGTAATTAACGACGGACTCTCTACTCTTTCGTTGGCTTGCCGAATCCCCCTGTCATCCCCTGATTGCTTTTGGTCTGTCAACGTCACTTTAGAGCTTCCGGTAATTAAGCGCCGAATATCAACGCCCAAATAGTCTTGACGAGTGTCGAAATAGAACAACTTCAGCTTGGTCGCTTTACACAACTCACTAAAAAGTGCACTGCGCTTCTGTTTACGCTTGCGCGAAACTGCTTTATCAAAACACTCGAGCTCTATTACCGCCGCGACAGATAAATCACCTTTTTTGCAAACCACGTAATCGAAACGCTCTTTTTCTAGCTCGTTCTTTAAACTCTTGAACCGTCCTTTACTCAACTTGGGGCCAGGCTCCACTATTTCCAGCACACTGACTTTGGCAAAGATGTGGTAATCATAATCAAGCGCGTCGGAAAGGGTTTCGAAAAACTTCCTTTCGGAGGCACTAAAGAGACGGCTCTTTTTCTTCATTCCGGCGACTCTAGAGGCCGCACTTCCTCCCGCCGAAAACAAAGCATAAACAAACATAGAAGCAACTAAGATAACCAGCAAGGCAATGAGCCAACCCTGACTTACAACGCTAAGAGACATGTGCCCTCCTTAACGGAAAAATCAAACAACTTCCAAAGCATACCCAGAAAGAAAATCGTTCGATAAATAGGTTTAAATTCATTGGTAAGAAATACAATGTGCCGAACAAAATGCACGAAAGCGTTCAACTGCTCATCTTGCAGTAGAACATCTTGACCATACTAAAAACCCAAACCCAAATGCTCAATATTTAGGAGACTCTAGTGAGCTGCGTCACATCCGACGCCAAAGCTCAGCCTGAATACAAACAAATCCCTATAGCAAAATTGATGCGAGAACTACCCGTTTCCTGCATCACCGCTCTAATAATAACACAATTGTTGATGCAACCACGCTATCCGCATCTGCCTAGCACTAAAAGACTAGATTTCGAAACAAACACGAATAACTTGCACTTATTCATTGTAACCATAAAAATGCATCCAATAATTAAAGAATATTTATAAAACGGAAACGGGGTAAGGGCAATGCAAGGGGAATCCAAGCATAGGGGCACTATTCAGGGTCTACTGGACATAGCTGGAATAAAGATTAACGGAAAACAACCATATGATATTCAAGTTCACAACGACGATGTTTACGCGCGAATTTTAGGTGGCGGAACTCTCGGCCTTGGTGAAGCTTATATGGATGGATGGTGGAGTTGTCAGCAACTTGACGCATTTTTCTCACGCGTCTTAGAAGCAAACCTGTCAACATCCATCACCACACTGAAAGATAAATTACGCTTACTTCAAGCGCATTTAACCAACAGGCAAACACATAATCGCGCTAGAGAGGTAGCGATAAAGCACTATGACATAGGAAATGATCTTTACGAAAAGATGTTAGATAAACGCATGATCTATACCTGCGGCTATTGGCAAGACGCAGAGAACCTGGATCAGGCTCAAGAACACAAACTAGAACTAGTATGTCGAAAGCTAAAACTAGAGCCAGGCATGAAGGTGCTTGACATCGGTTGTGGTTGGGGAGGAGCAGCCCAATACATGGCTGAAAAATACGATGTCGAGGTGACGGGCGTGAGCATTTCCAAAGAGCAAATTGCGCTCGCAAAAGACAAAATAGAGTGCCCTAACGTCACATTCGAATTAATAGACTATCGAGAAATTAGTGGAAAATATGACAGAATTTATTCTCTAGGAATGTTTGAGCACGTGGGCTTTAAGAATTATGAAACCTTTTTTGAAGTGGTGGAGAAGAGTCTGAATGATCAAGGATTGTTTTTACTGCACACCATTGGGCACCGACAAACTATCAACAAAGTCGATCCATGGATTTCGCAGTACATCTTTCCCAACTCTATACTCCCCTCAGCCGAACTGATCGGCAAACACAGTGCACCACTATTTAATCTGGAAGACTGGCACAATTTCGGACATGATTACGTTAAAACATTGTGGGCGTGGTGGCGAAACCTTGAGGCTAACTGGGACCAAATACCCAACTATGACGAGCGATTTCAACGGATGTGGCACTACTATCTGATGAGTTGTACTGCGACTTTCCAATCTTCGAGAAACCACCTTTGGCAAATTGTGTTCTCCAAGGGAATACTGGATCAACCCTACAGTGCAATTCGATCAGCAACTCAAGCAATATAGATGAAGCAGCCCAAGCTAGAATACCTACGTACCGATAAGGCACTGCTGCCCTACTACAGCCTAGGGCAACAAAATGCGGAATCCATCCATTTTACCGGTGCTAATGGTTTTCCGGTGCTCGTATACCAACATTTTTTAAATCAGTTTTCAACCGATCATCGTGTGGTTGCCGCCGATTGCCGAGGTGCTTCGAAGCAACGCAACACCCCGCCACAGGACTTTGGTTTCAATGGCTTAGCAAGTGACCTAATCACTGTGATCGAGAACACACACAGTGCCCCCGTAATTGGTATGGGTCATTCTTTTGGCGCGCACGTGACTTTACTCGCGTCAATTCGACGCCCGGACCTGTTCAAGAAGTTAATTTTAATTGAACCGGCATCTTTACCCAATCGTATACTAGATTCTTTTTACCGCCACCTCCCGACTTGGCTTCTCCATCGAATGGTCCCGATGATAAAAAACACTTTGCAGCGAAAGCGAACTTGGTCGAGTAGAGATTCTTTCAAATCACGTTACAAGTCACACCCAACCTTTAAGCATTTCACCACTCAATCAATGGAGTCTTATGCGCAATCGGGCTTAACTGAGGACGTTAATGGTCGCTACGAACTTGTCTTTGATCCTATTTGGGAAGCCTATATATTCAGCCAAGTTGAATATATATGGAAAAACCTTAAAAACGCACCTCTGCTTCCTACCCTGTTTATCAAAGCTGAACATTCTTACCTCTATTCCAGTCAAACCTTTCATCGTGAGAACAAGAAACTAAGCCCTGAATTCATTGGCATTGAAGTAGCGAACACTTATCACATGATCCCACTGGAGGACCCAGAGGCTTGTACCGATGCTATCCGAACCTGGCTTTAAGAAATTCAGTCTGAGCAGCTAGGCGACACTGACGAAACACGACAAACGCTCAGAAAAATAACACTCATTTGTGAAATAAAGTGAAATCATATCAATTCACGTCGTTTTCATGCTTGACGGTTATAATTCAGAACATGTATTCTGCTACCCATGCCTAGAACACGCGAATTTAACCCTGAAGTAGTCCTCGACGCCGCACTAGATTTATTCTGGAGCAAGGGGTACAAGGCGTGTTCCATGGCTGACGTGGTTAAGAAATCCGGCGTTGCTCGCTA
The DNA here is from genome assembly GCF_040366405.1 of Arenicella sp. 4NH20-0111. Taxonomy (NCBI): domain Bacteria; kingdom Pseudomonadati; phylum Pseudomonadota; class Gammaproteobacteria; order Arenicellales; family Arenicellaceae; genus Arenicella; species Arenicella sp. 4NH20-0111. The sequence continues at coordinate 73,604 of NZ_BAABWF010000006.1, read as the reverse complement.
CGGTTTATATCAGGCATTTACCGATAAAGACCAACTGTACTACGCAACTCTAAAGCGTTACCACCAAAGGCTGCACGACCTGTTCGTAAAGCCCTTTTGTGGCCAACGAGGGGATTTTCACACGCTGGTTGAACACTTTAATCGAGTGTTAGAACAGCTTGAAAAAGGTGAACGAGACGGTTGTTTTGCACATCAAGCCGCGATAGAACGAGGCGCGAAAGATGAACACGTGCATAAAATCGTCAATTGTATTTTTGACGATACAAAGAACACGTATCGAACATTAATCCGAAACGGAATAAGCGACGGTCATATTCGAGCGCTTCCCGTAGAAGACCTCGTAACGTATGTCATGGGCATTCAGAGAGCCTTGATTGCGATGACAAAACAACGATGTTCAGTAGAAGAAAGGCATGATTATGTTAGATGCGCCTTGCAATTACTGAAACCGTCCGTATAACAAATACGATTGTTATTTTGATATACAAAATGTACATTAGATTAATTGAATACCACCGACCAAAGGTTCGTGGATCCTAGTCTGATTTTTTTTATTCATATCAGAATGAATATTCTGATATAACCTTGGCGACTTTCGCCAATAACTGAATTTTATATTCTGAGCTTTAAACCCGAGAGGTACACCATGAAAAAGCTAACATCATCATTATTTGCTCTTACATTCCTTTTTGCTGCTGCTGCACAAGCTGGCGAGCCTGCCAAATCATCAGGCCATGCGGTGACGCTATGTAAGTCACAAGCAGGCTTAGCTCATGAAGGTTACAAGCGAGCCCGTGCAAGCAAAATAAAGCTAACTCGCGGAGTCTACAAAATTAAGCTTAAGGTTGTTACCGAAGAAGGTTCTGTTAAGACTGTCTGCGAAATCGCTAAAGATGGATCAATCAGTTATACGAAAGCGTAAACCTGAACATTCCAAGAGCGCAAAAGGGCTTTGCTACGTAAAGTATCCAAGCCCCTAAGAAAAAAAATATCATTGAAATCTTAATCTTCGAGAGCAGTTTCGACATTGTCGAAGCTGCTGTTAAGATCAACTAAGACAATGACGCGCTCAAACAAAAAGCCCGCTGACCATTACGTCAGCGGGCTTTTTGCTTAGTGTTTGCCTAATTTTGATGTCAGTGATGAGTTACAAGTGCCCATTTCGGAGGAAAACCAAGCTTAAGAAAAAATCCGTCATCCATTATGCATTAATCAACAATCCAGATACGTCATCATTGGCCGCTAATAAATCTAAGTAATCACCTAAACTGGCGAATCGAGTTTGACTACTCACAACCGCCGTTGTGTCATTCGTCAACAATTTTCTTAGCCAGACCACACCAGCCATATCCAAAAAAATTCTGATCAGCTGTCTGGTCTCCAATGCGTCGGTTTTATAATAATAGTCAATCAAGCTATTGCCGAGGTCGTTTGCTGGCAACTTGACCAACTTTTTAATTGCTCGCCCCTCTTTATTTTGTAACTGAACCAATACAGAACGCATTTCAGAACTTATTTTCATACCCCATCCCCATGTGAACCTGAACAAACCTCTTGTTGACTCAGAGATTTTCCAACAACCTCTCTGATATGCCTACTAACTTATAACACAGTTATATTTTTAGCCAGCATCAAGCGCTAATAAGGAGTCAAGAAATGTAAATTCAGAATTTCCTACTTAAAGATCCACGCTCGAACGTAAGATATTTTAACTGAGGCTCGTCTAGAGATCGGTCTTGTCATCTAGTAACAACAAGATAATAGGAGTTATCATGGACTTTGAAGAAGCGGCAGAGGTCTGAATCAGTACTGGTAAGTCAGCGGTTAACTGAGCAGAAATGATCCTATTTGTGGCGCTTGAGGGATGGAGACTGTCAAAAAAAGGGCGTCGTTCAAAGCCAAACAAAGCACATTCCAACTCAATCTCCAATTCACTGGGATCGAAACAACCTTCATCGACTGTGCTAAAGCCAAACGAAGCCGGATTATCCAAGATAGTTTCCAGAGCGCCAAATAGATCAAACTCAACCAAACTTACATCGCGGTCAGTCTTGTATTTCTCTAACATCGACGCTAACGCCGAATTATAAGCTCGACTGTGCAACTCAGACCTGGCTCTCACCCCGGGTATGGACGTCTCTTTTTCAATGGTTTCTGGCAATCGCCCAATGTTAGCGACATTGGGCACTAAAAATGCTCTGGCCCCAGCCGCCACTAATCTGTCTATCTGCACTTCGAGTGACGCCACGATCTCACTTATTGAACTTTCTGCGGAAGGCAGAGAAGCGATGGAACGAAGCCCCCGTATATCATTGCCACCGATGAATATCAGATACAAGGCGTCAGAATCCGCATCGCCGTTAGTTCGATCTAAATACGCGGTGACCTGTGATGATAAATCCTCGCGATCAGCCCCTACTATGTTTCCGCCAGCAACGGCAAAATTAAAACCACCCGTTTGATCAAGTAGGTGACCAGAGCGATCCGCATTGCTGCCAACTTTTAAAGCTAAGAAGTCCGCGGAAACAGGACCATCGGATATTCTATTTTCGAAGTAAGGGGGCGGAAAATCAACAAACGCCAGATTGCCAGTATCTGAAAGGGAGTCACCAAAGACTACCAATTTAGTAAAATCCGATTGTGCACGGCCTAAAGACGAATAAAGGGACCCAGTTATTATGAAAAATATAACAACAAATTTAACGACAAACATAGGGGGCTTCCAAAAGGTGGTTGTTTTCAAGTCTCTGGTATAAACGCCTCAGATCACCACCACAGCGTCGCAATAAAGCTTCGAGTGGCGGCAACTTTGTATGATAAGTCGAGAATGCGGCCAAACGCGCGTTGTTAATTGGTTGTAACACCCAGTTATCAAAATACCCTTTGCCTGACCATTCATTGAGCTTAAAACTCTCGTAGTTTTTGCGAAAGGTAACTATCGCCTTTTTCTTCTCTCGACCCTTTATGTCATCTTCGTACGACTGATCATAAATACGATTAAGCTCAGATTTCAATTGTTCAATCAAACCTGAAAAATCACGAAGCGCTTGCTGCCTACGCAGGTATCGTTCAAGCTTGTCCGGAAAATAGGCGGTAAGCCATTTAATGGCACCCTGTTCACCGACCAAGCTTGCAAAAGCCTCGTTAAGTGAGGACTCACCATTAATATAGAGTCTTTGGTGCGCGAGTTCGTGAAAGAGCATTTCAGCAAAATCGACATCCGAGGTACGAAGCATCGAAGGCAATATTGGATCTGAAAACCAACCGAGCGTTGAGTACGCGGGAGCGCCCCCAACATTGACCTCCCAGCCTTTACGTTCCAGGCCATTCGCATAGGCAGTGGCTGCCTCGCGCGAAAAGTAACCGCGATAAGACGCACAACCGATAATAAAATAGCACCATTGCTTGGGTTTTAATGAATACGGTGGAGCCGCCGTGACTACCCATACCGGGTAATCACGCTCAAGGGCAACGTACGTTGTATAACTAGTATTATCAGGCAACCCGAGCTCTTGAACAGAAAATTTTTTGAGTTCTTTGGAAAGCCTCAATTTTTCGGCGGTTTGAGGGTCAACTGTTTTTATTGCTCGCTCTATAGGCATTCGCGCTAACATGAGCTTTGAATGCCCCACAATACTCTGGGAATAATATCCCACAGACTGGCAGCCGCAGAGTAGGCTCAACGTGGCAAGCAGAAGAGCGATTCTATTTAACTTTCTAAAACTTCTACTGCTCAGCATCGTTGCCGACACCCTCGGTTACGTACAATCTGTTAATTCGACAGTATACGTCAACGTTTGGTTACACCGAACTACGACGAAACTTCTCGAGCGCTGCTTATTTTGACCGGTCTTTACGCTTACCTTTGGCGTAATCAGATGTCCCTTTTTTCTTAGGCGAACCTTTACCTTTTTTGGAATTATACGATTTTTTGCCTGCGGGTGCGTCCGATCGCCGCTTTGCTCCACCCTGCCCTCTGGGCTTTCTTCTCCCGAAATCACTTGAGTCGTCTTCGGCAGGAGCTTGAGTGTACTTTTCTATTTCCAAAGGCCTGTTCGACACTCTTGCGCGGCGAAGAATACTCATTGTTTCTTTCGGCATATCCGCCGGTAAATCTACCGTTGAATAACCATCGCGGATCTCAATGTCGCCAATGTATTTACTTTCTAACTCAGCTTCATTGGCGATACATCCCACAATGCTGCCAGGCTTTACCCTATGCCGATGGCCCACCTTAAGGATATACCGAGTCATCTCAACATCAGGAAAACCCTTAAGAGCTTGAGGCTTAAGTTCAGGCGCTGGTTTATCAGCTCTCCTTACGCGCGTTGACTCTCTGCCTCCGTCTCGACCACGGTCGTCGAAAGAACTCGAAGGAATGTCTTTTTCGTCAAGGATCAGGCTCGATCCACCTTGCGCCAAGTAAGCGCTTGCAGCCGCTATCTGTTCCGAGCTCACCTCAGCTTCAGACTGTAACTCAGTAATAACTTGTGAGAAAGCATCTAAGTTTTCAGACTCTATTGTCTGCAGTATTTTCGCTTTAAATCGCGCTACTCTGTTCTGATTAATATCATCAACAGAAGGTAAATCCATTGGTTCGATGGGTTGCTTAGTTGCGCGTTCGATTGAGAACAGCATGCGCTTTTCGCGTGGTGCCACAAACAATATCGCGTTACCACTTCTGCCCGCACGCCCGGTTCTGCCAATACGATGAATATAAGATTCAGTGTCATGTGGTACGTCGTAGTTAATGACGTGGCTAATCCTTTCTACGTCTAAGCCTCTGGCAACAACATCAGTGGCCACCAATATATCAAGCTTATTACTCTTAAGCCTCCCTACCACCTTCTCTCGATTGGCTTGAGGAATATCGCCATTCAAAGCTTCGGACCTGAACCCTCGTGCCGACAATTTGTCGGCCAACTCAACCGTGGCGTTTTTAGTGCGGACGAAGACAATGACACCGTCAGTCTCTTCACTTTCCAATATTCGTGTTATTGCGTCGAGCTTATGTGTCCCTCTGACTATCCAGTAGCGCTGCTTGATATTCGCGGCAGTGGCTGTTTTACCAGCGATCTTTATATGAACAGGATCAACTAAATGTTGATCTGCGACCTTTTTGACCTCACGCGGCATGGTGGCAGAAAACAACGCAATTTGACGCTCTTTGGGAGCATGCTCTAGCACCCACTTCACATCGTCAATGAACCCCATCCGGAGCATTTCATCCGCTTCGTCCAACACAATCGTTTTAAGGTCCTTAAGCGACAACGTATTGCGACGCATGTGATCCATTACACGACCAGGAGTGCCAACCACGACCTGCGCGCCACGGCTCAATTGCTTAAGTTGAATAGTGTAGGACTGGCCGCCGTATATTGGTAATACGTTCAAACCTTTAATGTGTTTCGAGTACTGCTGACAAGCTTCTGCAACCTGAATGGCTAATTCTCTAGTAGGAGCCAAGATAAGTAATTGAGGAACTCGCTTGCTTGCATCCACTTTGCTGAGCAGCGGCAATGCAAAGGCCCCTGTTTTACCCGTGCCCGTTTGCGCTTGTCCTAATAGGTCCCGGCCCTCAAGTAAAACGGGAATACTCTTCGCTTGAATTGGCGAAGGAACTTCATACCCAAGATCGGTAACCGCACGTTGTACTGGTTCTGGTAAACCCAAATCAGCAAATAAAATAGAATCAGACATGCACGCTCCAAAGTTGAGTGGCAGCCCAGAAATCATATGCTGCCGTGTAATAATAGTCACCTAAACTAGCATTGGCGACAAAGCCGCGCGAGTATACAGGCTCACCTACTTTGGTGCTAATGATGATGAGCGAAACCCGTCCTTAAATGTAAAGTTCGCTAAATGAAGGCAAAATAACCGCTTTATGCCGTGTGAGACCGAAGAGTTGCACCATATATTTGTTGAATGTTATAGACATATCAAACCCGCAGTCGACTCCGTAGTCAAACCACGACGAACCGTTCTAAATGCGGCCGCAGGCTGACTCCGCAATGTTTACAACAATTTAGTGGGATACAGAACGTTTTTCAGGTCTGGCACAACGAACCAAGAGTGAATTTTCAACCGCTTCTTTTTTCATAAACGCCAGATTGTGATGCTCTGGACTATTAGCAAATTTCTTGAAGGCTTCAAAATTAGGATATTCAACAAAAAAAATCAGATCGGCGTCAAAGTCTCCTTCCAATGCCCGTTGAGGCTCAAAGCTTTTTAACTTTCGCCCTCCGACCGACTCAATCATCGGAAACGCCAATTTCCAATAGTCTTGGAAACGTTCCTCGCCCCCATCCTCTCGAAACCACAAAACATTCAGCATGTATACGCGTTCATCTTTCATACGCTTCCCCTACAAAATCATCTTCGGCTGTCCGTCTAAGCCGCCAATAAAAGCAGTTTTCATGGTATCTTTTGCGCAACTAAACTTTCCTATTAAATAATCATGAAACTGCATCAAACACTGTCCTTGCTCTTGATTGTATTCACCCTTACAGGGTGCCAAGCAAATGTCAAGAAAAGCACTCAATTTGATTCAACCCAAAACCCAGCTCAGAAACCGGTTTACTCAATTTATTTAGCCGGCCCTGAAGTGTTCCTTCCAGATCCCATTGCGGCTGGAGTATCCAAGAAAGCAAAAATCGCTGAACTAAATTCACGTTATGACTGGCCCTTTACGCTCGTTGGCCTGTACCCTATGGACAACGAAATTGAAAACTTCAAACCCGACTTCAAGACTGGCGTAATTATTTATAAGGCCAATATTGATCTGATGCAAAAAGCAAATTTTGTCACTGCGAATATGATCAGATTTAGGGGGCCTAGTATGGACGTTGGTACGGCGTTCGAAATGGGATACATGAACGGTTTGAACAAACCCGTCTTCGCCTATTACGATGCAAAACCATTTTATGGCGAACACGAAAAACCCGGCATTTATCGGGACCGTGTCAAAAAATATTACCCGATTTCACCTGAAAACGAAGACACTGACGCAGATGGTCAGAGTATAGAAAATTTTGAAATGGCTGATAATCTGATGATGATTGGTTCACTGTTATCTGGAAGCGGGGAAATAGCGGACAGTTTCGAACAAGCCATCATTCAAATTGCTGATTACATTAAGGCGAACAACAACTAATTCCTTACTCGGACCCAATTATGCTCAACCGGATTTTCGCGTTAGAACAAAACAACACCACCGTGCGTCAGGAAGTTTTCGCTGGCATTACCACCTTTTTAGCCATGGCCTACATTGTCGTGGTTAACCCTGCTATTCTCAGCGATGCTGGAATGGATTTTGGTGCGGTCTTTGTTGCAACCTGTTTGGCCGCCGCCCTGGGCAGCTTAATTATGGGCCTCTATGCGAATTACCCAATAGCACAAGCCCCTGGCATGGGTCAGAATGCTTTCTTCGCGTACGGCATCGTTCTTGGAATGGGAATTTCTTGGCAAATTGCTCTGGGCGCCGTATTCATCGCTGGGCTAATTTTTTTAGTGCTCAGTGTGCTACCGATCAGAGAATGGCTGATTAACTCCATACCGACTTCATTGAAACTTGGCATGTCAGCTGGCATCGGCCTTTTTCTCGGCGTTATCGCCCTCACAGGAAGCAAGGTCATAATAGATAACCCAGCGACTTTAATTAGCCTAGGAGACCTCACGGAATTGCCTGCCCTGTTAATGCTACTGGGTTTTATGTTGATCGCTGGACTCACTTCTCGCGGAGTCGTCGGTGCCGTACTCATAGGCATTATCGTCATTACCCTCATTGCTTGGACACTGGGAGAAACCACTTTCGACGGAATTGTTTCCATGCCGCCCGACCCCAGTGCACTTCTTGAGCTGGACATCAAAGGCGCGCTCGAATGGTCGATGGTGACGGTGATACTCACGCTACTTATCGTTGACATTTTTGACACCGCAGGAACCTTAGTTGGCGTCGCAAACCAAGCCAATATGCTCGACGAAAAAGGGCGACTACCTCGCCTTAAAAAAGCGCTGTTAGCCGACTCAAGTGCAACCACAGCTGGAGCGCTATTGGGCACATCGCCGACTACCTCCTATATTGAAAGTGCCGCAGGAGTCCAAGCGGGCGGACGAACAGGGTTAACCGCCGTGACCACGGCAGCCTTGTTTCTAGCCTGTTTGTTTATTGCGCCGGTCGCAAAAGGAATTCCTTCATTTGCAACTGGCGCCGCATTATTGTTTGTGGCCTGCTTAATGATACGCTCAATTTCGAGTCTGGACTGGAATGACATAACCGAATCCGCGCCCGCCGTCATTGCCATGCTAGGAATGCCGCTGAGTTATTCAATCGCAGATGGCATTGGGCTAGGATTCATAGCCTATTTCATAATTAAGTTACTTGCTGGAAAAAATAAAGACTGCCCTCCCGCGGTCATCATTATTTCAGCCATTTTTATTTTAAAGTTCACATTTCTTTAGATCTTACTATTTAGTCGAGCACTTTCATGAGCGATCCTGTGACCAAGCACTTCATCAGTGCCAACGAACTTCTCACCGATTCATTTTTATTAGCAAAGCAGATCTATGAAAGCGGCTATCGACCAGATTTTATAATTGGCGTATGGCGTGGTGGCGCACCCGTTGGAATTGCAATTCAGGAGTACTTTGAATACATGCATGTGCCGACAGACCACATTGCCATTCGAACCTCTTCTTATTATGGAATTAACAAGCAGGATAAAAATGTTCGTGTACATGGGTTGGACTACATTATCGATAACGTCAATGCTGAAGATGATGTGCTTCTGGTCGACGATGTTTTTGATTCTGGTCGCAGTATAAAAGCGATATTTGAGAATATGCAAATTAGAACCAGACGCAACATGCCTCACAACATGAAAATTGCCTGCCCGTGGTACAAACCGACCAGAAACCAAACCGATCACTCACCAGACTTTTACGTGCACGAAACAGACGAGTGGTTAGTCTTCCCTCATGAGCTGACTGATTTAAGCATCGAAGAGATTCGCGAACACAAACCTGCGTTGGCCGCGACCATTGATGCAAAGAGGGAGTAACCATTCCTCAGACATCGCGGCTAAAAATAACGCGGACTCAGTAACAATCTAGGCATCGTTAGCTAGGTTTTTACGTATTGTTCTGCGTTACTTCACCAAGTAACTGGCACGTAATCGTTTAGGTTCGGCTTGATTTGGGAAAAACACTCTTGCTTCGACTTGATGGTGGCCTCGCTCGACCTGCCACGGCTGTCGCGCATTTCGATTTATCGCTATCCGTTGCTCATCGATATACCATTCGACCCTTTCAACTCCCTCTACACTGCTTAACTTGAAATCAATTTGCTGTAAGTCTGAGGGAATGCGTGGGTCCACTGCAAGTTCCGTCTGATCGATGGGCTCAAGCAACTCAATATCCGCATCGGCTTGTGTTTGAGGTGCATTCTTCAATGGTTCGCGCTTTGACAAGAAATATTCGTTTCTTGACGCGCACTCACCGTCATAAAGACTGGCTGAGTCCAAACACACTCGATACTGCTTAAGTTTCGGGCTGAGAAAGAGCCCTTTTGTTTCTGAATTTTTTCGCAATTTAGAAAACATGTCCCGCATGGCGGCCGCGGGACCTATTGAACCGGTTACCTTATCTGTTGGCGTGTTATCCAAATTCCCCATCCACACTCCTACCACATACTTATGATCGTACCCAAACACCCACGCATCCCGATAATCGTTGGAAGTGCCGGTTTTAACGGCCGTCTGAACGGGCATTCTCAACAGACTATTACGGCCAAACTCTAAGGCACGAGCATCACTGTCGGATAAAATATTTCCGATCAATGAGCTGACTTCCCCGTCGAACACTGAGGTGATTGTCGTGAGGTCGGTTCCAGTGGCTACATCAACGGATGGGATATTCGACGATTCCTGTATTATCTCTTTGACCGTTCTTATTGGCCGCAAAGTGCCACCACTCGCGATAGCGGAATACGCTCTCGCCATGGAATACAGGCTCACTTCACCATTTCCTAAGGCAATTCCATTCCCATAATCCACTGACCTCAGGTCCAGTTCTTTAAGGCCAAGAAGGTTAAGCTTATTCATCAGAGGGGTCAGCCCCACGTATTTGGCGGCTTTTATTGCAGGTATGTTCAACGAATTACCCAGAGCATTGCGCAAACTGATATTGCCATAATAGGTATTACTGTAGTTTCGGTATTCATGCACCCCGCGGCCAACCCCTTCTCGTAGAGGGCTATCATCGATTAAGGTTGCCGGCGACCAGCCTTTTTCAATGGCGGCCGCATAGACAAACGGTTTTAACGTTGATCCAGGCTGTCGCTTGGTTAAAACACTGTCAAATGCAGAACCCGAACTTCGCTTACTGTTTCCGACCGCCCAGACCAAAACGTCGTTGGATTCATGATCCAACACGATCATCGCGGCATTGTGAACCTTTTTGCCAGACAAGGCCTTGAGGCGAGCTTCCAACACCGTGTTAGCATAGCTTTGCAAGGATAAATCTAGGGTGGTAACAAGCTTACTGGGGTTGTTTTTCTTAGCCTGGTCGTGCGAACCAAGATGCCTATTCGATTCGGTTTTTTCATAAACGTGTCTCGCGAAGTGCGAAGCATCGACCATATCATTAATCTGGCTAACTTCTAGTTGTTGGTTCATCAACTCTGCCGCGCTAATCAAAAGCCCATTTGCTTCAAAACGATCAGCCAACAAGTGCAGTCTGCCACTAATTTTAGTGACACTTTTGCGAAGATCAAAACGAGATGGGGCTCGAACTAACACCGCTAAGGACAGCATCTCTTTCTGACTGAGAGTAAATAAGTCACGATCAAAATAATAACGTGCTGCCTGCACCACGCCCCTGCGTTGAGCCGCGTAAGGAACTTGGTTCAAGTAAAACTCAAAAATGGTCGCCTTATCAAACTCTGTCTCCAATTGTTTCGCTTCCCACCCCTCGACCCATCGCGACCATGCGGTTCGCGGTCGCTGATGAATCATTCTTACTACCTGCTCAGATATTGTACTGGCGCCGCGGACACCTTTGAGTGACAAGATGTTTTGCATTACCGCATTTATTCGAGCAATCCAGTCGATACCAGCATGCGAATAGAAACGTTTGTCTTCAGCAATGACGAAGGCCTTTTGAAGAAACTCAGGAATGTCATGCAAACGTTTCTGATCATGGATGTTCCAGTGATTTTGAAACGTTATGGTCAGGGGACGCCCCGAGCGATCAAGCAACTGTGATTTCACTGCTTGTGCGGTCAAGACATTTAAATCACTTGGTAGGGTACGCATTGCTTGACTGGTCGCTAACCAAAGAACGATCGATAACATAGCGGCAATCAATGGAAAAACTCGCAACAAAATCAACCAACGGTTACGCAATAAAAATGGAAGCAAAAATCGAATACGATAACTCATTGGTCACTACCGTTAAAACGTTCAATCACAGGGCTTGTGTCGACTTCTAACCTAGCTGGCACTCCGAGACCAAACACATCAGGGTCGTACATTTCCTCAACCTTGAGCGGCCTGACAGCAAAACTACCATTGGCAATCACTTGCGCCACGTACGAGAGATGATAATCACCAGCCGGCAGATAATCGGAATAAAATCGAACCGCCTCGTGGCGTAATTCTTTGTGATAAAAACTGTAACCATAACGGCCGTATCCAGTCCAAGCGGCCCGTTTATACCACCATGATTGATTGTCCCTGGTTTGCGAAGCCTGCTGAGCATCGATCAGAGAGCTCGTTGCTAAATCCTTATTAACCGGCTCAAGGCCACCGGGCACAGGATCATCGATCACCACGTAATTCCTAGGTCCAGCCGTTGACAGAAACAAGTCAACCCGAACCAATTCACCTTTTTCAACCTTCATTGGGTCAGTCAACATTTCCCAAATACCATTTCTCTGAACCGAATATTCTCGCAGCACTTCGATACCCGCATTTATGGAAGTTGCACTGTCGTCGTTCTTAGCAAATGAGGCTCTGACTGCATAATAAAACCGTCCTTGCCCTGTCTTACTAAGGACGACGTTTCCAGCTAAATTTGACTTAACCGTTAATGCGGGATTAGACAAGATTGACGATTCATCTTTAACGCTATCAAACTCTGTCTGCCCTAACTTAATTCCCCGATCTGAAACCGCAGACTGAAACTCGCCCGATACAACCATGTTTGGCTTCCGTTTCTCATACAGCTGGCTAAAGTCCCACAATGCATTCATGCAGAAGATATTTTCCTGAGTATTCTCCCAGTGATCACGATTGCCTCGAGTTTGAGTGATGGATCGCACCTGTTTAAACGGAATATCAGCCAAGAGAGTAAACAGTTCTTCAGACCCTTGCGAAGCAGTTAGCAAAGAACTCAGCACCGCGCAATTACTGCGTAAAGATGAGAAAAGCGTTGAGTATGAATTGTGAGCAGCTTGATCATTGAAGGAAAACTTACCACCAGACTGGACACTCTGCGACAGAATCGAATTGCCTAGCTCAAGGACGACGGATTCACTCGCATCAACCGAACTCATTGCATTCAAGAAGTGAGCTTTAGCAAACAGGTTCATTTTTGTGATATAGGGTTTATACCGCATCAAATCAGCGCGTTTAACTTTACCTCGAGCAGCAAGTGCGGCTAGGGCCACCATTCGAACTGATAGATTATTTGTTAGTTGCGATTCCGAACTTCCCTGACGCAAGTAAGAGGTCAAATACTCATGCAATTTCGATTCTACGCCCTCTGGAACCGCTTTTCCTTGTTTGCGTAACCAAACGAAAGCAAGTGCGGTATACGCGCTCAGATAAGGGCTAACGTAATCGTCTCTATTTATCCAATACGCCATTCCGCCATTGGATGCCTGAAACTGAACGGCTTGATCCAATGTTGACTGCGGCAGAGTCTCACTGCCCGGCCATTCAAGGTCTGCAGGAAGGTAGTCAAACAAGCTTTGATACTGTGCCGCTGCAACGCTTTTGCTTAAGCGTTGCTCCCAACAAGCATACGGATAGTCTCTCATGTAGCGGAAAGCACCCGCTATGTTTCCGATCACCGAAGGAGAAACCTCTACCTTTACACCACCGACTCCCGACACAAGCCCTCCAGGAAACTGCAGCGGTTCACTAATTCGTGCTTGAGTGCTGGTCCCGTAGCTCGCTTCAGTCAACACTGTATAACGAGGGCGTACTGTTAAGTGGTGCTCTATCGCGTCACTGTCTTTCCTATCTCCTGCTCTCGCGAAAAAAGCCAGTTCACCCACTGAATCTGTGGTCAGAGGCAACCAAACCTTCTCGCGTTGATAAGGCGCTAAATTAACGGTTAGTTCCTTTTTAATAGGACTGTTTAGAGCCGAACCTGAGGCTCGCAGTTCAACGTTTAAAGTGCGAGGCTTATCAGTGCGATTCATGACACTAAATCCCGCCTGAACAGAATCTCCCTTAGTTAATTGATTTGGCATGACCGGTCTTAGTTCGGTCGGCCTATTCACTTTGAAATTGCTGGTAGCCATACCCATGCGCGTCTCTTTGTCGACCACCATCGCTATCACTCTCCAGCCCGTCAGATTATCGGGCAGGGTAAAGTCAAATTGTGCTCGGCCTGACTTATCAAGTTCGATAGACGGATTCCAATGCGCAACAAACTTAATTAGGTCTCTAAAATCGGTCGATTCAGATCCAGCGCCTCCGCCTCCTCCTGAGTTCGCTCCTTTTTTCTCGAACCGTTGTCTCCCAACCAAACGCATCAAAAGGTTGTAATTAGCCACGCCAAGGCCTTCCAACTTATTAAACCCTTGGTAAGGGTCGTAGTAACCTTCCCCTTTACTATTAAGATCAAAAACAGCCTCGTCTAAAACCACAATGGCAAGTTCCATAGGGCTCGTTTTTCCAGTATTTGGTTTGGCTTTGACCGAGACCTTTACGCTCTCTCTTGGCTTGTAGACTTTTTTATTGGTCTTTAGCTTTATGTCAATTTGCTTTGAATCATCGCGCACATCTATTTGTAAGTACCCCATTTTGAATGCTGGCTTACCTAAATCCACCTCACCGTCGCCCAAGGGTTGAGAAATCCGGGGAGATGCAATGACCACCGACAAATAAAAACCAGGATTATCATCGCTTTCGATTGGTACCTCGACAATTGGTGTACTGCCATCTAACGTCTTCTGCCAAGTCTTGAGAACCCCGTAGCGCTCCTTTGTAATCAATGCCTGCGCTCCAGGAAAAGGGTTTTTGATTAAGAATTTTGCAGTATCTCCCGCTTTGTACTCCTTTTTGTCAGCGACAATTTCGACTTGATTGTTATTCGCCCCGCTCCACACAACAGCCCCCTTACCTACGACCCATGTGTGTATCTGATTACTCACCCTTCGACCTTTAGAGTCAGAGAGCGAGGCCGTTACTCTGTGAGAACCGGGGTGGGTCGGAATAAATTCACAACTCATGGGATTCGCATTGCTCGTCTGCTCACACCGAGATACCTCCTGCCATTCATGAGAGTACTGAGTAAGGTAAGCGTTTCCAGCCCCCTTAATCCTGGCTGCCTTGGTAACACGACGTTCAACAACAAGAATAACTTCATCACCCTGAGAGGGCGCTCCTCGTGGCCCGACAACCAACGACTCAACTCGACTTCGATCGCCCACATTATGAATCCAGGACGTATTTTTTAAGCCGATGAATCGGTCACGACCGACATAATCTGCACTGGAGCTTCCCGCAACAAATTTTCCACGGTCGTCGCGTACGGCACTTTCAACCCTAAGACGCCCGAAAACGATCGACTTGCCATCGACGGTAAAATCAGCGGCTTTTTCACCATTTTTATCAAGAGCCCCCTGACTTTGATGCAATGTATGTTGACCTTGCCCACCACTAACCCCAAAAGAAAAGCCGTTGGCTAAAGGGTGGTCTGTGGTAAATCTACGTGCAGTTAGAACTGCCGTGACACGAATCTGAGCGTCAGTATAAGGCCCACCAGCGTGCATTTTGGCGTAAGATGACACACTAAGCGTGTCACCACTTTGAAACAAATCACCATTAAGGTCATTACCTACGTTAAATGATGCTGGAACAAAATCACTCACCAATACTTGCATCGGAAATCGGGTGTAACTATTTTCTCCGTTGAAAAACGTGAGCTGAAAACTATACCAGCCCACAGCGGCATCTTTTGCGGTCTTAAACTCACCATGAACTGCGCCAAATTCGTTGAGCGATGCATCCTCGATTTTATGGATGACTTGCCCTTTTGGGTCTACCACTTTGATTTCATACTTGCCTTTCGGCGGGACCACCCAGTGACGATTGCTTTGGCCACGAACATACAACTTGTATTCAATGGTTTCACCAGCCTTATACACACCCTGTGCGGTGGTACCCCAGGATTTAACGTAGCCGTTTTTAGTCTTAAGGTTAGGCCAAGGCTGCGTCCAAGACTCATAGTTCCTATCTATTGGGAGAAACGCTGTATTTTCACCTTTGCGAACCTTAACGATTAATCTTGGAGCAGAAAAACGATAAGGGTTTCGGTATTTCAGGGTGGGGTCTAACTCAAGAATACCCTCGAGTTTTGCGAGACCACTATCGTCGGTATACACGCTTTTATCACTCTCGCTAAGTGACGATACATTTGAATAATGTTCAAGTTCGATACCGACTTCAGCGCCGTTCACCGGCAGTCCAGTTCTGAGGTCCGTCACCCATACGTAGGAATTAAAATGTCCAAACTTAAAATGAACTTGATACGGCGTAACTTGGGTTACGAATGAGTATGCCCCATTACCATAGTTACTTTGAACTGGACTCGAGCTCAATGTCCCGACAAGCATTCCAGATCGCCCGCCGAGAATATTGCGTACGCCAATCGGCACTTTATAAGCCACATCAGAAACATTAAGCAGTTC
Organism: Arenicella sp. 4NH20-0111; assembly: GCF_040366405.1. Classification (NCBI taxonomy): domain Bacteria; kingdom Pseudomonadati; phylum Pseudomonadota; class Gammaproteobacteria; order Arenicellales; family Arenicellaceae; genus Arenicella; species Arenicella sp. 4NH20-0111. The sequence continues at coordinate 57,682 of NZ_BAABWF010000006.1, read as the reverse complement.
CTTAGAAAACCCCAAACCTCGTTCCAAAGTAGACGCCGTCGTAATCGAGTAATCTCCAATTTTAAGGTCTTTTAGATTAGTAACGTAAGCGGGTAACTCTGAATCAACGCCCTGCTCAAGCACCGAATGACCGTGCTCAAACACTAATCTTGCTTTTCGGTGGGCGGTTAGGAAGGCCATGTCAATTGGCCTGTCAAGGTCGCGACCAAGCTCGTCCTTAAATCCATCGAGGGATCTCAACGAGTACTGCTCAAAAGCCTTCAGAGTCTCGGGCACTTTCAGCCGGTAGGGTTGGTTATTCCCATAGTCAAATCGATAAGAAAGGTAGGACCTCAATTGGTAGCGATCACTGCGAGTAGACCATGGTTTATAGGTAGGGTCATTACCTGCCAAATCTGGGCTAAACTTTAAATACTGTTCCGCCGTGGCATAACTCACTGGACCACTGAACGCAAGTTCTATGCGCCTTTGGGGGTCACATGATTCAATCTTATTCTGATCTTGCCCTTGCGCCCTAAGCTCGGTTTGCGCTGCAAAGTCAGGCTTTAGTATCAACTCATCGTACGAGTCTCTGTGTGTACAATGAACACCCAAAAACATCAATTTTGGCAGACTGCGAAACCGGTGTACGGAGCTGTTAATTTTGGCATCCAGATCGCCGTCGATTCCCAAAAGCCCCGACGTTAATGAAATGTGAATATTCGCGTCTTCAGGCAGGCCAATCGCAGGTTTGATTCGCCATACTGTTCTAGCCTCTTGCGCCGCTTCTGACCGCCTTTTTTGTTCAACTAACGACAATCGCTCATCCATGTTGTGTGAAAGCTGCTTGAGAAATTCAAAACCTCGATTCACCTCAAAAAGCGCATGCATTTGATCCCGCCAACTGTTCCAGTTTTCTGGCAGCACAATGCTAGATTCATAGTTTTTATCGGTGGAAACGAGTTTCAGACTGTTTAACACACTGCTTCTGGTCACTGGCTGATCAAACACCACGCGCACTATCGGCTTTGATTCATCGGACCACTCTTCTAAATGTACACGACTGACCTTAGGTCGCTGAGTTGTGAATGTATGGTTGTATCGCTCTCCGAGTTGCGCTCCACTGAGTGCCGCCATGCTGGTGGCGACCGAGACGGTATAGTTTGTGGCTTTTTTCAGGGGCGCATCTCGCTTGAGCTGACACGCTAAGGAACTGGTTTCAATCCAGCGCCATTCGCATTCGACTTGCGGTTTGATACTGATTGGCACTTGTGATGATCGCACCTGCATTTGACCAATGGCCACCATCGGTTGATTGAATTTAAATACAATTTGACGATTAGACGTCGGCACATCCTCACCGGCCGGGATAACTCGTATTAAATCTAATTCCGCTTTAGGGCTATTCAGCGTAGCCGAATCAAACGCTTTTTGAGCCAGTGACGTACACGTCAACATTAATCCAAGCAGCGTGACGCCAACTAATCGTATTCTCAAGGCACTATCCTCAATCCATGGTTTCAATAAGGATAGTATGCCGCGCCCAGCTAACTTTATGGGTGGGATTTGTGTGGGATTTGTGTGGGATTTTAATAAACTGTTGGTAAGATACTGGTAAGCTTTCGCAACTTGACAATCGATGGCAACACGGAAGAGAGACTTTATCTTGGGTTTACCAAGCAAATTAAGGGTTAAAAACGTCGTCTGGTCTACAGCCCGTGTATTCGGCAATCTCGTTTTTATACAGCTCAACACAGCGAGCCATTAACATCGGCACATCATCAATAGACATACCGGTCGTTTCAATCGCGGGCATTATTTTTATTTCATGCGAACCGCCCTTGGCGATCTTGTTCGGCACATCCAAAACATTCATCAATGGTTTAGAGACCATAGGAATAATCGGAACTTGAGCCATCACCGCCATTCGAAAAGCGCCATTTTTAAACTCGTTCATCTTTCCGCCTTGGCTACGAGTTCCTTCAGGAAATATCCATATATAGCAATCATCCTGCTGCAAACGCTCTACGGACAGTTCAACCGCAGACCCATTTTTACCCTTGGCTTGTCGATCAACCATGATGTTGTTAGAAGCGTAGAATAATCGTCCCCACAATGGGATTTTCATCAATTCCTTCTTGCCAATTATGATGGCATTTTTTGGAAATACTGGGCCTTGTAACAACGGGTCAAAATTCGACTGGTGATTCATGATCACCACCGCCGGACCTGCGATCATATTACGGCGGCCAACCACATGTACTTTAACTCTAAGAGCAAACCTTACCCCCACATTCAGCGCTTGAGCATACGCCCAAGCGAGCCACTTGCGATGGTTGAACGGGAAAGAAACCACATAGAATACCAACGTCACAAGAGTGCACCAAAGTGCCACTAGAAACATCTTTAAATAGTATTGAAGCGTTCTCAGCAATCTAATCATAATACTGGGTACCAACTAAAGATAACCTTGCTCGATAATCTTTGGCCCGGCGCCATCAAAGGCGAATTAATTGAAATGTTCGGATATTCCGAAACGGATGCTCGATGGTAGCATGGCGCATGCAAATAGCCGACTTATTACTAACGCTCTTACAAATGTTATTATTTCGTCACAACGTCAAAATCCGAATACTCATCCGCTCTTACTAACTATGGCCGAAGCGCTCTCCAGTCAACACACCACCACGTTTCCTGACCTGCTGAATCAGGCTATGGCTAGCGTCGTTATCTCAACCTATCAAGCCGGGAAGTTGATCCTGTTGAGGTCGACTGGAAATGCTCTGAATACGCACTTTGTTAGCCTGGCCAAACCCATGGGCGTGGCGTACTCCAAAAACAGATTAAGCGTGGGTTCGGGCGTTCAAGTAGTCGACTACTTCAATATGCCATCGGTTGGGCCTAAGGTGCATCCCAGAGGCACGCATGATTCTGCGTTCCTACCACGTCGCCTCCACTATACGGGTGATATCGATATTCACGAGATGGCCTTTACCTCAGAACAAGAACTGTGGATCGTCAACACCAAGATGTCCTGCCTGGGCACTATAGACATTCAACACAGCTTTGTGCCTCGATGGAAGCCACCTTTTATTTCAGGCTATGACTTAACTGACCGTTGCCACCTAAACGGATTAGCAATGCGGGACGGAAAGCCACGATACGTAAGTTCACTAGGCGTATCGGACCGCCCAGCAGGTTGGCGCGAAAACAAAGCGTCAGGTGGCATGATCATGGACATTCAAAGCAATGAATTTGTGGTTACAGGCTTATCCATGCCGCATTCGCCAAGATGGTATCGAGATCAACTGTGGGTATTGGAGTCAGGTGCGGGCCAACTGATTACGGTAGACATCGACTCTGGAGAGAAACGGGTGGTCGCAGAACTGCCTGGCTTTTGCAGAGGGATAGACTTTATTGATCGCTATGCGCTGATCGGTCTATCTGAAGTAAGAGAAACCGCCGTTTTTGCAGGCTTGCCGCTCACCGAAAGAGAACAAGACAGAAAGTGCGGTGTCTGGGTTGTTGATATTGAAAGCGGTCAAACGATGGGTTATCTGGTTTTCTCATCTGGCGTTCAGGAAATATTTTCTGTGCAGATAGTCCCTGGAAAATACCCAGCATTGCTCGACCTCAACGACCCCTTGCTAAGCTCATCTTACTCTCTTCCAGATGACGCTGTAAATCTATTTACGCCTCCTGATTCAGATCAACTAGCTTTTGAAAAAGCAGTGACTCTTCACCAGCAAAAGAAACTCCCTGAAGCGATTTCGGCCTATCAACAATTACTGGAATCCTCTCCTGACAACGTGGAGGTACTGTATAACTTGGGGGTAGCTCAACATGACAGCGGACACATCAAAGACGCAATTAGTTCTTTGCTAAACTGCATTGAACATCGTCCCAATCACGCCGCTGCGCAAAACTCGCTCGGGCTTTCATATCTTCGACAAAACAACCGCCTAGAGGCGTTGAAGCACTTCGATCTGGCCATTGACGCAGACCGAAAATACGCCGACGCCCACGTAAATAGAGCGCGCGTAAAGATGATGTCGGGCGAGCTTATCGAAGGACTAATCGATTATGAGTGGCGCTGGCAATTGCCAAACAATCGTCCGCTGAACTGTCAGCAGCCACGATGGACTGGAGAGGACATCAGAGACAAAACCCTCCTCATCCATACTGAGCAAACCCTAAGCGACTCCGTGCTATTTTCTCGATACTTAGAAGCGGCCAAAAAACGGTGTAATCGTCTAGTCGTTGTATGCCCAGAGCCACTACGTTTACTATTCAAAGCACTTCCGTTCGTTGATGAAGTACGACCTATCGGAGCGCTTCCTGCAGGCCTCTTTGATGTCTATGCGCCCATCGTATCTCTACCGCTAATTTTAGATATCAAAAACGCGGCGATCCACGATTTTAAGCCTACCATGCCCTTAGCAAAGGGAGTGATCGTCCCTCAACTGGAACCCTCTAGTCGATTTAAGATCGGAATATCTTTAGACACTCAATTTGATCATCTTTTGGGTAACCCTATCGATCAAGAAAACTCATCGCCATCACTATTTCAAGCTGCCTTAATGGACTCGCTCTCAGAATCCGCTCAACAAGCTAGTATGTTCAGTTTGCAGCATAATATTAGCCGAGAACTGGCAGATTTCTATGAGAACAGGGGCATTGTAAATCTGGACCAAGAACTGATTTCCCTAAGCCACGTTGCGGCCCTAATGTCTCAAATGGGGCTCATCATCACCAGCAATGACGCCATTGCCAACGTAAGTGGTTCACTAGGCCTACCAACAATCATGCTGCTGCCAGTAAATTCTGGCTGGCAATGGGGCAGACACCCAGTCAGCACAGATTGGTACCCATCGATAAGTCTGGTAAGGCTCCAAGACAATGAATCCTCAGAAAAATTCGCTGAACGGATTTCCTCAGAGGCCAAACGACGCTTACGTTAATCGATGCTCACGTATTAAATAAACAAGTAAGCGCAGTGATAGTCAATATCTTGCGGGAGTTTTGAACTCCGACGCTCGCAATTCTCACTAATCAGTACAACGCAGACAACTAAAAATCCACGCGGTTTACGTTTCCAGCTCTAATACGTAGTGTTCACCATTGAATTCAAATACATCGCCAGCCAACATTTTACGGCGTTTGCGCATCTCGATTTGCCCATTAACCAACACCGCACCTTCGTCGATCAACATTTTAGCCTCGCCGCCGGTCATGGCTAGACCTTCAAACTTTAGGAGCTTAAAGAGCTCCACAGGTTCTCTATTTATAATTACTTTATTCATCGTTTAAGTTTATCCGAGCAAGTAAACTTGCAAATAGGTTTGAAGACTGCCCCCTACTGTGAGACAGTTCGTCTAATATAAAACTCGAGTCCAACACCATGCCAAATCTTGTTTCCAAAGCGCTGATCGCGGTCGGATTAAAGAACAACGACCAGTATTCGAACATTAAGAGGGATGAAACTGTCGTTTTTTTCAATACATCAGCTTGGTTAGATGAAAGCGCTAAGCTTTGGAATATACCGATTCACGGGTGGGTTTACGAGCCCCAAAATAGCTGGACGTTACGAACATTGATTCGGCGCTTGCTTGCCAGAAAATACGGATTAAAAGTAACGCCAGATACAAAACACAATTTCAAGCGCAGACTTAATCTATTTATCGCAGATAATGAACGTCGAAAGCGATTGATCATAGAGTTCAAAGGGCAACTATACGCACTGCCCAAAAGTAAACCCAATGGGCAGTTTGAAGGAATCATTCAGGTTCCTTCATCGAAAATAAGAGCTAACAAGCATGGACTGATTGAATTCAAAGCCATACTAAAGCCAAGCGATTCTCGCGTCATCAAAGGGACGATGAAATTAATTCGCCCGCGGGGCGTGTCGGTTATAAGTGACATCGACGACACGGTAAAAAAGAGCTTTATCAATGATCACAAAAAGATGTTTGAGGCGGCCTTTTTTAAAGACTTTAAGCCGGTAACTGGAATGCCAGAAGTCTATCGTAAGTGGCAAGAAGACGGCGCCGATTTTCATTTCGTTTCATCATCACCATGGCAATTATATCAACCACTTAAGGAGTTTTTGGATGAATTCGATTTTCCATGGTCAACCTTGTCGCTGAAGAAAGTACGGATTAAAGATGAAACCTTTCTCAATTTGTTTAAGAGCGGATTAGTCACCAAGCCAATAGCAATTAAGGCCATTCTAAATCGTTATCCTGATAGGAAGTTCGTGCTGGTGGGCGACAGTGGTGAGCAAGACCCTCAAGCTTACGCCAAAATTGCCCGAGAACACCCAGAACAAATAGTAAAAATTTTGATTCGTAACGTTCATGCGGATCCAAATCTCAATAGCAGCTACTCCGATGTATTTAGCGGAATCAATCGACGCTTATGGAAGACATTCGTCTATCCATCGCAAATAAAATTAGACATTAACTCATTGTAGAGCCATAGCAAGGCATCATGCCCTAGTAAGGTGTCAGCCATTGGCTCGAAGATTACTCTCCTGAGAATTGAGTTTAAAGAACAATTCCCCTGACTTTACCGTCACTGACAGAGCAAGGCTGAGTTTACAAAAAATAACAGCTTGCGTACTTAGCTAAGCCCGGTTTAGGGGGTAAATTCTAATTTTTATGAATAGAATAGTAAGCGAATTTTGACTCACTTTTTCTTTAGTTTTCACCTATAGCTATGGAACAACAGAAACTCTCCAAATCGACCAGTGATCAGCTGGTATTGCGCTCAATACCTTGTGACTCAGAGATAGGCCGAGATATCAGATCCATGCCTTTTATAAAACGAGCATTGCTGTTTGCAGAGCTTTCGATGATCGCTTACCTCTCACCAGAGCAAACGAGGTCAGCGGCCGCTCGATTGGGCTTCTCACAAACCAACTTCTACAACAATGATGGGTCTCAAGCCTATTCATTTGCTAACGACGATGACATCGTCATCGCGTTTAGAGGAACTGAACCCAACGAATGGAATGATATAAAGGCCGACATGGATGCAACCAAAGCCCTCGCAGAGACCGCTGGGCATGTGCACCGTGGATTTAAGAAGGAAGTTGATGACTTGTGGCCTGAGCTGGAAGAAATGTTGGTTTCCAACAAGAAGAATTTGGCTAAAAAATTATGGTTCACGGGACACTCTCTAGGCGGCGCGATGGCTTCAATTTGTGCTGGACGCTGCTTACTTTCACACATCGACACAGCACCCGAACAAATACACACGTTTGGCAGCCCCAGAGTTGGAACAAAGCGATACATAAATCACGCAAAAGTAGATTACTATCGTTGGGTGAATAACAACGATATCGTCACGCGCTCTCCTCCTGCCTGGCTTGGATACCGACATGCGGGTAAAGAAATGTATCTTGATGCACTCGGACAGATAAAAACTCTTTCCGCGGTTGAACGAAGAGCAGACCTATGGAGAGGCTTTGTCTCGGGATTAAAAAAGAGAGAGTTAGACTATTTTAGTGATCACTTAATTGATCGCTATGTTGATTATATCTATTCAGAATCCGAACGCACCGATCTGTCATTTGAATAAACTAAACCAATCTTACCCACCCAGCGATAGGCTAAAGGAGGGTAAGATAGGCTTGTCTCAGTCCTGAGGTTCCTATTGTAAACGGACTAATGAAGCTTAATTTTGGGTCTAATAATCTTTGAAATTTGACTCAACAGAATTACGAATGGGCCTTTAATAAACCCATGTATAGATAACTGATGCATTCTATAGAGAGACAGATACATCAATCGAGCGATCTTACCCTCAATAAACATAGAGCCCTTAACCAAATTGCCCATCAGACTACCCACCGTTGAAAAACGAGCGAGATTAACCAGAGAGCCGTAATCTGTGTATTTAAACTCAACTAGGTCTTTACCAGACAGTTCACGCACGATATTTTTTGCGACAGTCGAAGCCATTTGGTGGGCAGATTGCGCTCTCGGCGGAACTTTACCACCCTCTTCCATCTCGACATGACAACAATCACCAATGGCGTAGATACTTGGATCACTCAGGCTCTTTAATGTTCGAAAACACTCTACTTGATTAATTCTGTTTGTCTTTAAACCAACAACAGAAAGCCAAGACTCGGCCTTTACACCGGCAGCCCAAACCATTAAATCAGCTTCAATAAGTTCTCCGGAGTCATTAACAAAACCGTTTTGATTAGCTTCGGTAATCCGAGTATTAGTTCTCACACGAACCCCTAATTTCTCCAATTCGGCGGTCGCCGATTCCGCAATCCTCTCTGGCAAGGCCGGCAGGATTCTCTCACCCGCTTCAATCAGGTCGATACTCAAAGAAGTCTTACCCTCAGTCATATTGTCGTAAACACTGACAACATCAACCACATGATTTAACTCTGCCGAAAGTTCAACCCCAGTAGCGCCAGCACCGACAATTGCTAACCGAATGGGATCCTCCGCAGACTCCGTCGTTGAAGACTTCTTTAAGAACAGGTTCAACAGTTTTTGTTGAAAACGCTGAGCCTGATGTTTTGAGTCAAGCAAAGAACAAAATTCTTGAACACCAGGAGTACCGAAGTCGTTGCTGATGCTGCCTATTGCCAACACTAAAGTGTCATAGCCAATTTGTCGTTCTTCAACAACTTCATTCTCTTCATCATCAAGAATCGGAGCAAAGCTCAAGCGTTTTGACTCTCGATCTAGGTCCACCAATTGTCCAAGTTGGAACTGATAGTGATGTCGTTTGGCGTGTGCGCGATAGACAACTCCGTCGATTTCAGTATCTAGCGACCCTGTGGCAACTTCGTGCAATAAGGGCTTCCATATGTGAACTCGGTGTTTATCAATTAACGTAATCTTTGCTTTTTGCTTTTTTCCTAATTTATTACCTAATGTTGTGGCTAATTCAAGACCACCCGCGCCTCCGCCTACAATAACAATATGTGGAACGGCCTTATGGGGCTTTATTTCAGTTTGCATTTTATTTACCTAAAAGTTGTTTCAGGCAAATGCTCGCTAATTAGAGCACTCGCCTCAAATAACTGCTCACTGCGCGAGCTATTTGCGGGCAAACCATGCAAACTAAATCATGAGTTCAGTGTCAACATTGCGTTGAATTTATACTCGCTTGCTGACCCGCATAGTATACGCTCAGCGATCGACTAATTGGTTATGACTTTCGTTCATTCTGCGCATTCCTTTTCACCGAGTCGTAAATAATTAACGCTTTTCATCAGTGTTATCGAGATACCCAGGCAGTCTGGCATTTCAGTGCGCTGCCGTTCTCGAAGCGTCCATGCATCACTGGAATTAAAAGCACATACTCAATTTGGAGCAAATTAGGCTCGGTTATTGTTGGGCGTCAGGAAGGTTTCTGTATTCGATAGAATACTTGAAAACAACGTTTAGACCCTTATGTCATAAACTATGAGGGGCGGATTCAATCACAGATTATAAGGAGGCTTTTAAAATGAGAGCATTCACCGGTTTACTACTCTGGTGCATTCTATTCGTACTCTGTTGGCCTCTTGCATTAATTGCTCTGCTTGCTTGGCCGATTATCTGGATCCTCACACTTCCTTTTCGTCTAGTCGGCGTTGTTTTTACAGGCTTATTTACATTTCTACTGGCCGTAATCACCCTACCAGCGCGCCTACTCGGCTGGAAACCACGAACCGCTTAATCCACAGAAAGCGCTGGGAGCCAAACAACGTTTCCCATAACTTCTGTATTGGCCCATCATGCCTTTTATCGAGAAAACCAAGCCGATCGCAACGTACAGGACCACGTCACGATCCACTGGTCGCCTAAGCTAACCTTCCAGGCGAAAGCCAACCTTTAGAGTAACCTGGTAGTGAGCCACCTTGCCATTTTCGATATGACCTCGGGTTTCCACAACTTCAAACCAGTTTAAGTTTTTAATGGTGGCACTTGCTCGCTCTATCGCCTGTTCTATGGCGTCTTCGATGCTCGATTTTGACGAACCAACAATTTCAGCTTTTTTATATACGTGATCAGACATACCTACTCCGTTTACTATTTTCAGTATTTTCACCATATCAGCTTAATCAACGAAATTGAAATTGAGCGGAATCTAACAAGGCCATGCAGGCACTGACGAAGTACTGTCGCAAGCTCAATTTACTCTCACCTTGATATAAGACGCTCTTAAAAGAATGAATATCGAGCATTATTTTATGATAATCATAAAATTTTAGTTGTTTTTCGAAAAAACAGACTCTATAGTCTCTGTATGAATATACAAATCAATCTCGATGTCGAAATGGCAAAAAATAAAGTGTCTCTTAAAGACTTGTCACAGCGTGTTGGCATTTCAGCGACCAATTTATCATTGCTCAAAACCGGAAAAGTTAAGGCCATCCGCTTTACCACCCTCGCCGCAATATGCAAAGAGTTGCAATGCCAGCCTGGCGACATCCTCGAATACGTTGACGACACAACCATCTAAATGGAGATACGAATGAAACAAAATCAATACATCATGCCCGCCATAGCGGCCATCACTCTAGCCGTACTCTTCCCTGTTTATTGGGTTGGGCAATATTGGAGCATTTCCGACAACCCTGGCGCGCAGATATACGACGATATTAGTGGTCTAAACCTGTCAGACCTTTTACTGTTAATTATCGGAATCACAACGATCTATGTTTATGCATGCGTTAAACGATTCCTAGAAGATCGTCATGCCTATACAGGTGCGCACATCCCTTTGACTCTACTCATGATTACCTGTGGAATTTTCACCTTCGGATCGCTTTCAATGGATCTGATCATGCAGCTCTTTGGTCACCAACTGCACCTACCTTGGCACAATGGAGCAGTGAATGGCAACGTGATATTGACGTTCAGTACACTGATTGTTTTTGGTGTTTTAGACGTCGTCCTTGGAGTCATACTCCTGACCAAGTCGGCTGAATTATCACCACTAATTAAGGTATTCGCCGTTATAACAATAATCCAAGGCATCATGGAAGTGACCGTAATTCTAAGCCCCGTGACCTTCATCATATTCCCTGTCGCGCTGATTCTTTTATCGATCCTATTTATCAAACAACCTGAAGCCCTAGACATCATTTAAACCGACACTGGCGTTCGAGCCTGGCCATCAACTGACGCAACCAGGCTCGCTCTCGGTGTCGCTTAAAGAACTTCTTTTACTCTCGCTTCATCAGCGACAAACAGAGCATTCCAACTACCATGATGCCGCTCACAGCAAACAACGATAGATTAAAACTACCGCTTTGCTCAGCAATAATACCCGCAATAATTGGAGATAGAATCTGCGCTACGCAATAACCAAGTGTCAATTGAGCCATAACCTGAGTCGCTCTATATCGATATTTATTACCAATGATCGTGAGCGTCAAAGACACAATTCCCATAAAGGCGAATCCAAACAGCAATGAGCTTAGTAATACGGCGACGTAGGATGTGGTGGCTGTCATCAAAAAGTTACTGGCAATATTTATCGCAAATGCCGTTCTAATTGAATACAGATAGCCAACTTTGCGCGCAATTCTATCCCACACAAAGGGCGCCGGTGCAGCCGCTAACCCGACGTACATCCACATAATTGTGCCCTGATCTTCCAAAGGAATGTACTCAGTGATAAGTGAGGTAAACGTAATGTTAACCGTGTTACTGAAGCCTGCACATATATAGGCAATGGTTAGCAACCAAAGCCATTTTTTTGACGGTTCGCCACTGCGGTCAATTTTAACCGCTTCTTCTATTTGCTCAGTCTTCGGAAACGGCATCAACAGAAATGCGGGCACCAATAGCAATGAACCGAAAGCAGCTAATGCAACCCATTGCCCTCGCCAGCCAAGACCACCCAAAAGGGTATCAGCGGCGAAATTCACAATCAATGCACCCACCACAATACCAAGCCCAGCCCCGGCAAAGTGCAAGCCCATTTCTTGCTTTTGATTATTGTGCATCAACCATTTAAGAACCAACCCCGTTCCCAACATGAAGCCTAGTGCCGTCGAAATTCCAGCAAAAAAGCGGCTTAGATACCACACCAAGCGATGATCATGAAAAGCCATAATCAACGTTGTGAACACAGCGATAAATAACCCGTAGCGGTAAAAATAGTCTTTAAGCCGTAAATCCCGCATTAGCCAAACCATAAACAGACCAACCAAGTAACCTATGTAGCTCCAACCAGCGAGCCATCCGGCTAAACTCTCACTCATTCCGGTTTGCGCCTGCATGTATGGAATCATCGGCGTAAAAGCGTAACGTGCGATGCCCATCGTCAAGATCAAGGCACAGACACCACCGAACATAACGGTGTATTTATTAGGTTGAAAAAAACGTTCTAAAAATAACATGGCATTACCTATATAAAGCGGCTTACAACAGCTCTTGTATTTGTGCAGTTAACTCGTTTGATGTAGTGCTATGACGCATTGCGGCGACAAGAGCTCCTTTTGGGTTAATAACGTAGTACCGTGAAGAGTGCTCCACACCATAATCCGACGTGCTGCTTTCTATCTCATTAAAATCATAAAAAGCACCGTATTGACGAGTAACAGCGTCAATTTGTTTTTTCGACCCGGTCAATCCCACTAGGTTCTCATGATAAAACTGAGTGTACTCAGCGAGCTGTTGTGGCGAGTCCCTATTGGGATCAACACTTACTAAGACGGCTTGTACTGAGTCGAGTTGAGTGGTTTCTAAACGGCTAAGGGCACCTTGAATTACACTCATTGAGTTTGGACAAACCTCAGGACAGGTTAAAAACCCGAAATAGAGAACCACCACTTTGTCCTGAAAGTCCGACAACGCAACAGGGCCTGACGCTGAAGTCAGAGTAAAATCACCACCGAGATCGGAGAAGCTTTGTGGTTTCTCCGCCAGACTTGATTCGGATGTGACCACAAATAAGGCGATAACCAAAGCCAAAATTAAACCGATGGCGGCCATGGACACTTTCGCAATTTTATTCATTCACACTCCCCTCCAGTTCTCAGTTGTTAACGAGATCATTCATCGTTCAAATAAACCAATTAATGCCCCATGAGCATATTGTGATTCAAGTGGTTCATAATCCAGATAGACCCCAACACAACGATGGCGACGATTAAAACAATGAACACGGCGGATACGGTATTCCATATTTGCTCACTCGATGTGTTCATGTGCAAAAAGAACACCAATTGGACGAATACTTGAGCGATCGCGCAAAGTAGAATTACCGCGAGGGTAAGGCCACTATCAAACCCGCCAAGCATGACCATTCCGAACGGAACGGCCGTTAGTACCACGGACCAAAAAAGCCCCCATAGGTATTCTCTAACGCTGCCATGAGCCGCGCCACCATGAGTCTGAGTTCCCATTACATAACCCCCATCAAATAAACCATGCTGAACACACAAATCCAAATAATATCCAGAAAGTGCCAAAACAAACTCAAGCAAGACAGGCGGGTGAAATTGGTTTCAGTGATCCCATCTTTAAGCATGTGAATGACAAGAAAGACCATCCACAACATACCGGCAAAAACGTGCAAACCATGCGTTCCTACTAGGGCATAAAATGCGGACCAGTACGCACTTGTTGTGGGGCCAGCTCCTTCATGACTAAAGTGATAGAACTCATAGAGTTCCATCGCCAAGAACCCACCGCCCAACGAAAACGTTATTCCCAACCATAATAGAAGGTGCGCCATATTCTTGTTTTGCGCACCCAACATGGCCATGCCAAAGGTGAAACTTGAGAACAGCAATAGCCCAGTTTCAACCGCCACGAAATTCAAATCAAAAAGGTCTTTAGGCGTCAAACCACCGGCAAAACTAAAGCTCAATACCGCGTAGGTCGCAAAGAGCGTTGCAAACAGAATGCAATCGCTCATGATGTAAATCCAAAAGCCTAAAAGAGTATCTCCCGCGTAGTCGTGATGATGCTCTTCTTCAACAAATCCGGTATACCCCGGTTCAGGTGCTGTTAACTGATTCATCTGATCTACCTCTCCTAAACCGGCATTGAAAGCGGCGTTCCGCGTTCGTTAACTTGGTAATCTTGACCGTCGAGATTGTTCGACTCCTGACTTTGAGCCAGTCTGATTTTCTCGAAATGTGCGTTTTCAATCTCTTCTATTTCAGACACTTCAACGTAATAGTCCTTACCTTTTTGGAAGTTATATACGATAAAAGCAATCAACATGCCTAAGGTGCCAAAAATAGCCATCCACCAAATATGCCATATCATTGCGAAGCCCATCACGCCCGAGAACCCGCCGATGACGACACCCGCCCACGTATTTTTAGGCATGTGAATACGCTGATACTGTTCAGGTTGCTTAAACGCTAAGTCGTGTTCCTTCAGATAATAGAATTGATCCCGATCACGGATCTCCGGTGTTCTAGCAAAATTGTAGAATGCCGGAGGAGATGAAGTGGCCCATTCTAATGTCCTGCCATCCCAGGGGTCACCCGTTAAATCCATATTATTTTTACGATCACGGATACTCGCAAAAATTTGATAAAACTGGACACAAATAGCGATTAATACGACCAGTGCACCCAGACCAGCAACCAGCAACCAATCGTTCCAAACTGGATTATCGTAATAATTCAATCTACGCGTCATGCCCATAAACCCGAGCACATACAGTGGCATGAACGCCATGAAAAAACCGATGGTCCATAACGCACAGGCCCATTTGCCGAGTTTTTCATCTAACTTGAAACCAGTGGCTTTCGGAAACCAATAGGTTAATCCTGCGAAATACCCAAATAGGGCGCCCCCAATGATCACATTGTGAAAGTGGGCCACCAAAAAAAGACTATTGTGTAACACAAAGTTAGCGGCCGGAATGGCCAACATTACGCCAGTCACACCGCCGATCGTGAAGGTGATCAAAAAGGAAGATGTCCACCACATTGGAGAATCGAACCTGACTTGGCCTTTGTACATCGTGAACAACCAATTAAATATCTTAACCCCTGTGGGTATCGAGATAATCATCGTCGCAATCCCAAAAAACGCATTCACGCTTGCACCTGCCCCCATCGTAAAGAAGTGATGTAGCCATACTATAAACGAAAGAAACATGATGCAGGCCGTAGCCCATACGAGTGACGTATACCCGAAGAGGCGCTTCCTTGAAAAAGTAGCCGTTACTTCTGAGAAAATTCCAAACGCGGGTAAAATCAAAATATAGACCTCAGGGTGACCCCAGGCCCATATAAGATTCACGTACATCATTTGATTGCCACCCATATCGTTTGTAAAGAAATTAGTGCCGATGTACCTATCGAGCGTTAATAAAGTGATGGTGACTGTCAATATTGGAAACGCCAAAATAATTAGCACATTTGCGCACAAAGAGGTCCAAGTAAAGACAGGCATTTTCATGAGACTCATTCCCGGCGCTCTCATCCGAATAATAGTCACAAAGAAGTTCACGCCACTGAGCAATGTTCCTATCCCGGAAATCTGCAACGCCCAAAGCCAATAGTCGACCCCAACCCAAGGACTGTATTCGAGCCCAGATAGTGGGGGGTAAGCCAACCACCCTGTTGCGGCAAATTCGCCAACAAACAAAGAGGCATTCACCAACATTGCGCCCACCACAAACAGCCAAAAACTCAGCGAGTTCAGAAACGGAAACGCGACATCACGCGCACCGATCTGTAGCGGTACGACCAAATTCATCAACCCAACGATCAAAGGCATGGCCACAAAAAAGATCATGATCACGCCATGCGCTGTAAAGATTTGGTCATAATGCTCAGGTGGTAGGTAACCAACGCCTGAACTATCAGAAACGGCCAACGCTTGTTGAGAACGCATCAATAGGGCGTCAGAAAAACCGCGAATCATCATAATAAATGCGGCGATTATGTACATGATGCCGATCTTTTTGTGATCTACGGACGTTAACCATTCATCCCACAGGTATCTCAGCTTACCGTAATACATTACAGCGCCCAGAACACCGACACCGACCATCACCACCACAAGAAATGTAGTCAGTATGATTGGGTCATGGTAAGGAATTGAATCCCAAGTTAACTTTCCAAAAATTGGATCAGGATCAGTAATAATTGTCGCTTTATTCGCCATTTTGAGGCCCCGTATACTTCTCAATAATTCGGTTGAACATCAATGGGTTTACTTGTGAGTAGTACTCAACTGGGTGATCTTTTGTTTTAACACTCAAAGATTCATACCTTGAGGCGTCGAGTTCATTTCCAGATTCTCTTACTTTCTTAACCCAAGCTTGGAAGTCAGCATCATTTTTAGCTAATGCCTTAAACTTCATCCCAGAAAAACCAAAGCCACTGTAGTTCGCCGACAAGCCGCGATACTCACCTTCGGTGTCAGCAATGAGATGAAGCTGATTCTCCATACCCGCCATCGCGTAGATCATGCTTCCAAGTTGGGGTACAAAAAAGGAGTTCATCACAGTGTCTGATGTGATCAAAAATTCGACTGGAGTATCTACCGGCATGGCAAATTCATTAACCGTCGCTATTTCCTGCTCAGGATAGATAAATAACCACTTCCAATCTAAAGCCACGACTTGCACTCGTAACGTCGGGTTCTCGGAGTCCAACGCCTGCCTAGGATCAAGAGAGTAGGAAGTCTTATAGGTAATAATCCCCAACGCTATGATGATAGCAAGCGGAACAGACCAAACGATCACTTCAATCTTATTCGAATGTTCCCAGTGAGGCAGGTATTCGCTTTTTTTGTTGCCATCGCGATATTTTATCGAGAACCAAAACGTCATAAAGAAGACTGGAACCACCACGATCATCATCACCAGAAACGATAAGATGATAAGGTCCATTTGCTCAGCGGCAATTGGACCCTTAGGGTCAAAGAGTAAATATTCGCAACCGCCCAACATGAGGAGTAGCGGTATGATGGCAAGACGATGGAATCGGTTCACCTTAATTCTCCGGCTTTGTACAGCAACTTTACTTGTGTACTGAATTTTCAGTAATTTCTGAAAGTTTAGATTATTTGATAATAAATGCAAGCCTAGCTGCACTTAAATCATAGATATTTCTACGTCACTGGAGAATGTGACCAGCAATTTACCCAGCGGCCTGAAACAGTATAGAACTATGGCGTCGAGGAATTGTCTATTAATGACTGGGCATACTCCTGCGCCAACCATAGAAGAGAGTTGACGCCGCCAAAAGCCTGTTGATAATCAATGGATAAGACGCAATCGTGGCGTTTATCCAAGTCATCAATCATTTCAGTTGTGTTACCGACACCATACTTTTCAAACACAACGAGACACACATCTTCGTTGCTTAATGATGCCGCCTGCTCCAAAAGACCCTTTTTAGACAACTGAGCTACTCCAAAGTTATCCGTTTCTTCTGGCGACAACACATTTAAACCAATCATTAGTCCCGCGTGATAAGGCAAAGAATTTTTCCCGAACACGCCAAACCGGGTATTCCCTTGCCCTGAAGGCGCGATCAGAAGCACGTTTGTTACAACGTCTGCGGTTTGCTTATCAACCAGTGTTGCCTTAAGTTTTTCTAACGCTTGATTTCTAAACTCCAAGACCTCCTGTGCCAGACCGGTCTTCTGAAACAGTTTTGCCAATTCAAGAAACCGTTCTTCAGACTTTGCCGCATTGTTATAGCGCTTACCAAAATTTTTAAAGTAAATTACGGTCGCGATATTCGACAAAGGACGAATTAGTGAGCGCTGAGAATAGCCAATAAAGATAACCTCAGGCTTTAAATCACGAATAGTCGAGAGGTTAGGATTTAATCTTGATCCAACATTCACTGTACCCTCTGGTAAGCTGTATCGAGTACTCAGCGTTTCAAACTCCGTTAACCCAGCTATTCCAACTGGGCTTTCACCGAGCTCCAACAATTGCTCGGCTAATGCCCAATTTAAGACCACAAAACGTTTTGGTGGAGAGTCAAATGTGTACTTACCGTGCGAGTCCGTGATATCTATCTGCGCACAAAGATTGGCACCTAAGATACTAACAACAGAGAACAGCGTAATGATCAGGTACTTCATGGTGATGAGAGCTCTTTACTCCTCCTCCGAATCTTTAGCTTTGCCCAGCAAGCGGTCTTTAAAATTGAAGACCGACGCCACGCCCGACCCCAGCTTCATCATTTTGGCCAAATCCTTAGAGCTCAACCCCGCCACCTCATCAACCGCCTTGGACACACCATCAATTAACTCATAAATCTCAGTCATCCGTTTTTGAGCATGCTTACCTTCCTCAGAAACGGGTTCTCGCATGATTTCCTGTCTGAGCATGGTCAGTGTCGGAGCAACCTCTCGTTTATGACGCTCCTCTAGAACAATGCGAGCAACCTCAAAAATATCCTCTGGAGCGCGATAATATTCTTTTCTGTCCCCTGGGTAATGCGTCACCTTCAACAGCCTCCAAGAGTGCAGCTCTTTCAGCCCCATACTCACATTAGACCTTGATATGCTCAGCATCTCAGCCATTTCATCCGCATTCAGCGGTCGATTGTAGACCATCAACAAAGCGTACATTTGACCGACGGTTCTATTAAAACCCCAACGACTGCCCATTTCGCCAAAGTGCGATACAAACGCTTCTATTTTTGTACTGAGTTTCATAATTAGGACTTCTGGTATGAGAGCGGTATACAGGGTTAAGTTTCGCGCAGTCTACCGCATGAAAAATGTAATAGCTATTCCCGGCTATCCACAGATCCTTATATCCTTAGAGCAAATACCCAATGCAGTAAAACGTACTTAGGTTAAAACAGGGGCAAAAAATCGGCTATTTCTTAATCTTCAGTCGATTAAACAGCGAATAAAGTGAAGACCTAGGCATCCCCATTAACTCTGCCGTCGAAGAGGCATTACGTCCTGTTTTGTCATATTTATGGGTCACTAACAGCTTCTCGATTTCACTGATTGCCTCCCGATAACTTTGCTGATCACGAGCGTATTTCGAGTAAATGTCCATGATCTCATTTGATGTTCTACGCTCATGAGAAAATGGAATGAATCGACGAATATCCGTTAATTTGTGCTGGTTTTCACTCGCCAAAATGATGACCAAAAACAGAGTCGTTGCGAACGGGAATATGGCAGCGCCGTTAACTTGAAAACCAAGATTCATTATCAGTATCACTAAAATGACGGACAAAAAGTGCGGCACTAATGCCATCCCCATAAACGCGCATCGAATCTGAGTATTGTGATTTTGAGCTCGAACGTAACCACGATACAAGACAAATGGTAGCAGGCCCATAAACGCGAGTGACAGCAACTGGAATACACCATAGTACTCGCCTCGGACTGCGGTAAATACGTACCCCAATGAACGGCTACCCGCCACAATTGAATCGCTAAAAATGATAAACAAGGAAACGAAAGAGACAAGGGAAACAAGCAGTCGCTTGATGGGTGCACCGATGAAATCGACAATCGATGAGATATACAGCGCAATCGAAAGCAGCGACACCAGAGAAATCACATAATAAGACCGAAGCACGTACTCGGCCTTATCGCCATGAAAATACTCCCAAAACACCAAAACCTCGCACAGATTATGGCACGCGAAAACCAGAACCATGAATCCAAAGTACGGACTGGACATGAACGTTGTTCGTGAAACAAACATCACGCCTAACTTGATAATTAAAGCCACCAATGCTGGAACAACAAATATACTCATCGAGACATGATCCTGGTATGTATTTGCTCAAAATGGTTTAAAGGTGCCTCTGCTGAGCGTTAAATAGAGACTACCATCTAATTACAACGTTAATAAAAACCTAAATAAGGCGCTCGCGTACATACAAACTCAAAACGCCAATTCAGCTAAGAATAACGACTGGACTAACTAATAGGTGTAGCCAAACTGGCCGACCACCAGACCGGAACCGGCAAAACACCCGCCAATACGATCTCCCTTCACTACTTCTTCTTCATCAGCTAGTTTTTTAAAATTAACTGGAAACGTAGCTGATGTAATATTGCCTAACTTATCCAAAGTCTTAATCATTTTGTTGGGCGAAACACCATTCATATTGGCCAGCCTATCAAACGGCTTTTGACCAATTTGATGGGTCAGTACCCAGTCAAATTCATTCCACCCCAACTGCTCAAGAGTGTCGTCAATCAGCCCATAATGACATTTAATGAAGGCGCTGGTGATCTGAGCCATGTTCATATGCCCAGAAATTGAACCATCTTTGTCCGTTTTGTACATACATTTATTGGCAAGGTAGCTGAAAGAGTTAGTGTTAAACAACTCAAATCCAGATTTTTCACCATTTTTAACAGGTCCAATAATAACGGCCCCTCCGGCATCGCCAACTGACAAAGCACCAATAATGCTACGTGCTGTCTTAATGTCGACACCTCTTTTTAACATATCTACGGCCGCCCGTAAAACTCTGGTTGGCACTTCACCAGTAACCACTAAGGCATAACGCGCTACGCCAGATCGTATATAGCTATCAGCAACTTGCATTGCGTCGATGAAGCCAAAACAGGCGTTCGCTATATCAAAAGCATACCGCGCAGATAGCCCCAGAGCATCTTGAATAATGTGCGCGGTTGCCGGTTCAGGTTGGTCACGCTCGATACCACAAAATATAATTAAATCAATATCTTGCAATGATAAATCCTCACATGATTCCAGAGCTTTTTGCGCGGCAGGAATCGCCAAGTCAGAAGGTTTAGAAGTGCTTGGCGCCATTCGCCTTTCTGTGATGCCCATTTTTTCGCTCATCCAACATTTGTCTATATCGTATTGAGATTCTGAACGTATTTCCTCGAACAGATGATCGGATTTAACGATTTGCTTTGGAAGGTAAATACCCGTTGAATGGATTTTATTTTTACTTCGAATACGCTGATGCATGAGTGACTCCAAAAGGTGATGTCTTAAATAAGACGGTTAAAAAAACTCATAGTAGCAATCAGCGTCAGTGATTATTTAAAATAGACATTTGCACATCTTCAGCTCTTAGGATAAATATAAGAGCAGTTAAAGGGTCAAACCACACTGGGTCAATAGGGTTGCTAGTAGGGTTAGTAGGGGTCCTCGGGTTGTTGTTAGTAAGGCTTTATCTACTGATTAAGTACGATGAGTCTTGTTGTAAGAAAAGGCCTCTAAGTCGCTAAGACTTAGAGGCCCTCCGAAGGCAAGTCCCCCCCAAAGTTTTTTGCCTTCATCCGTCACCGGGTGCACTTTAGGGTGCGCTCGGTGACACCAAGTTTGCCTCCCCGGGGTCAAAAGGGATGGGCTCACTTGGCGAGCGTGCACGCATTAGCAGTGCGCGCAGTAGAAAGATACCATATCGACGTCTTTTGACTAGGGTTGGTATCTTTTTTTTTGCTCTCTGAAAGCACTTAAGCACCTCGCCTACGATGAAAGGTCAATGACCACGAATGCGGGCTGCCCAGCAAATAGACTGACTTAGATTTACGAAACCTCACAACACTCGCCTTACTGGCAACCGCAGGTAACAATCGAACTGGACCGCACACCCCACAAACTAAAGACTAAAGGAGTGCAATCAGTCAGGTCGTTAAAAGCTGTCTCCCTATCGCCACAATCCCGTGACGACAAGAAACCTGCATTAGGAATGGACTTTAAGAATGGACATGCACCGTCGCTTTCTGGTCTACGCCATTTTTAAAAAGTACGACGGCTTCAGTAAGTAATCTTACGTAGGCTCATTATGGTTAGCCGCAATACCGATACTCGAGTGCCCGCCGTATGACTACTTCAAATAAGATTAGCCACTATTTAATTCCTTCTTATAAAGACCTTAGTGGCTCTATCAATCACAACCCTAGTCGAGTTGTATCGGCACAAAGCTAATCCAATGTTTTTGCCCGAGAAGCGTCCGCGATGTCGTTCGCGTACTTATCCAGCTTTTTTCGCAATGAGTCAGACGACACAGCCAAGATACGAACTGCCAACAAAGCTGCGTTCGTTGAATTATTAATCGCCACCGTAGCAACGGGAATGCCTCGCGGCATCTGTACAATAGAAAGAAGTGAATCCATTCCATCCAAGCTGCTGCCCCTTACCGGCACACCAATAACAGGTAATGTGGTGCAGGAAGCGACCATTCCAGGTAAATGAGCGGCACCACCAGCACCAGCAATAATGGCAGAATAACCTTGCTCAACGGCGCCCTTCGCATAATCAAACATATCACCTGGCGTTCTGTGTGCAGAAACTACCTTGGCATCAAAACTCACACCAAAATCGGTTAGCACTTCTGCTGCCGCCTTCATAACTCCCCAATCGGAGTCCGAACCCATAATAATTGCTATTTTCATCGTCGTTCTCGTAAGTTAGAAGTCGAGTGTTTCATTAAGTAGTCTAGCGCGTGCCCAAAGATCGTCACCCCAAAGATTTATGTGCCCCATCTTTCGTTTAGGTCTTGACGTTCCTTTTCCGTACAGCTTAACACTGAGTTCGGAGTCTTCGATAGCATCAGCAATAGCCTGCTCATCAAATTCTCCAGCTTTACTGGCCAATAAATTCAACATCAAGGCAGGCGTTTTCAATACCGTCGGTTTCGTGAGCCTCAGCCCCGCTACCGCTCTCATGTGGTTTTCAAACTGAGAACAATCAACGGAATCGAGCGTGATGTGGCCAGAATTATGAGGGCGAGGAGCTGATTCATTCAGAATTAGAGTTCCATCTGATTTTAAAAACAACTCAAATGCAAAGAGACCATTGCAATCGAGCTTTTCCATAATTCTACCAACCAGATCGAATCCGAGTTGCTCTACATCATTATCGACACCGCTTGGAAAAGTAACGTAACGGCAGGTGCCAAGATCTTGGTGGGTCTCGACCATCGGATAGAATTCAACTTGATCACCTGATTTGACTGCGATCACCGAAAGCTCTTTATCAAACGTCACTTTATGCTGAAATACGACATCGCCTTTAACTCGTAATTCAGACCAAACCTGTTTTGCCTCAGCGAGATTTTCGACAGCACACGTCCCAATGCCGTCATAACCTCCTTTAGAGAGCTTTAAAAAACCTGGCTCATCCAGTAGGTCTCGCTCACTGTCTACTTTAAAGAAATCAGCCACTGGTACCCCAGCATCGTGAAAAAACTGGCTCTCTGCCAATTTATTCTCAATTAGAGAATATCTATCTGGCTCCGGACGTACGGAAACCTCAGTTTCCTCTGCAACTTTCATAAGAAGGTCACTGTCTATGAATTCATTCTCGATAGTAACAACGTCAACATTAGGAAAAAAACGAATCAAGTCGTTGTAGTCATTAATATCACCCACCACAGACACGTTGGCAATCGAATGCGCAGGAGTGTCAGAATTGGGCCCAAGAACGTGCACAGCGCCGCCTAACGCTTGATAAGCCTCAGTCATCATCCAAGATAGCTGACCATCGCCAAGAATCCCAATAACAGGAAGGTTAGGTGTTGAACTCATGTAATCACTCTTTTAAGTCGTTATTCATTATTGACACGGTCTAACCAACGTTACGCTGTAATATTTGACTAGCCACAAAACTGGGAACAACAAATAATAGATTTTTAGGAGGCGGTATTCTAAAGTAAAATTGCCATAGTACGAAGGACTCTTTTGGCGAAAAATACGCTGTTTCATCTAAGAAGTGGCGTAAGGATAGCTGAACACCATAAAATGGACCAAATTAAGGAGAAAGTGCGCCGCAATCGCTGCTTCTATGCGGCGTGTTCTGAGGTAAGCATACCCATACACACAACCCGCGCACGTTGCTAATACAACATACATTAAGCCGCCAGCACTGTGTGCCACCCCAAACAAAAGCGCCGCAATTAAAACCGCATAAACGCCTCCTCGACTACCGCCAAACCCGCGTTCGAGTTCGCGTTGAATCAGCCCACGAAACAAAACCTCTTCAGCGATCACGGTGAAGACTAAATTCTTTAATGCCCAGGGCCACACAGTAGACGACCACGTTAGGTCAATTTGCGCATAGCCGATCAATAGGCCGATTGAATAAACCAAAAACAAACCGATGATGATGATTGGAACCGAGAGGCTGACCGTAGTGAAAAGCGTCTCTCGGTCATGAATCAAGGTTTGATGAAACACGACCCCAAGAACCAGCACACCGTAAATCGATTTATCGTAGTTGAACCATATGGAGAAAGGCGCAGACGTGTCACTTAATTGGTAGCCAACCAAAAATTGATGATTATTAAAGCCCGGAATAATATGAAGCCCTAACGCCACGCCAATGATCAGCAAAAACAATAGACCAATGTATCGATGCCGAGAGCGGAATTTTAGCGACTCACAGGCTGCCCAAATCAACACAATCGGTATTAATGCAATCGGCTCTATTGCCCCAAACACTAAGCAGGAAAAAACGGTGAGTAGACATGACACTCTCCAAACTCTGTCATCTTTAATCCAGAGTAAACACGCCGTGATCACGACCATCCAGGTAGTAATTTCCAACCCCCAAATAAACATCATGTTCATAACCTCAGCGTAATTCTAGTTAAATAGCCTCCTTGGTGGGGCTAAATAACCATCTCTTTTAAATAGCAGTGACTATGGCAACCACCTTAGCAACACAATCAATATCTCGGCAAAAAACAGCCGATATTTAACAATATGTTAGCAATATTTCAATACTAGGTAGTCGAGAATCACGGACAAATGTAATGATAATTCTCCCTTAAAACCATTTAAGCGAAAACTATCATGAATGAAATCAACTACAAACTTTTACAACAAGTTCACCAACTAAAACCGTTCATCCGTACCAAAGTTATTGGCGTCGGAGCCTATTTACCCAGCCAACGAGTGTCGTCGAAAGACATAATGATTGAAATAGGCACTGAAGCAAAATACGGGCTGCCGCACGATTGGATGTCCGATCAAATGGGCATCCATGAAAGAAGAATGGTGGCCATGGATCAAACTCCGTCTGATTTGGCAATCAAGGCATCACAAGACGCTCTTGCTCATTGCCCTGATGTTAAAGCGAGTGACATCGACGCCGTCATATTTTGCGGCATCGAACGTGATTTACCAGAGCCTGCAACTGCCCATATCATCCAACATGCGCTAGGGCTGCAAGCCAATCACGTGTTCGACGTGGCAAACGCCTGCTTCGGCTTTTTCGACGGACTAAAATTAGCATCGAGTCTGATCGAATCCGGGGCCGTAAAATATGCCTTAATCGTCACAGGTGAAGTGACAACGAAAATGTCCAGACAGGTAGCCGATCAACTAAAACGAGGAGTGTCTGCAGATGAAGCAAAACACCTGTGGGGTATGCTGTCCGTCGGCGATGCCGGCGGAGCTATGGTGGTTGGACAATCAGACAACGGGCATTCTGGGTTTATGAAATTTCATCAAGCCAGCGAAAGCAAGCACTCGAACCTATGTCACTATAGATGGAAACCCAATGGCGACGTTGACGCACATATGAATATGGCTCAAATCGTAGCTCGAGGCCTTAAACTCAACAAAAAGATCTTCAAGGAAACGCTCGATGAACTAGGCTGGAGTAAGGTCGATTGGGTGATTGCGCATCAAACAGGAAAGACCGCGTTTGAGCATGCAAGAAGTCTGCATGGCGTAACTCGGCAAAATATTGTTAAAACTTTCCCAAAGTTAGGCAATATCACCACAGCAACGCTTCCCGTGAGCTTTCAAAAGCTTATGGCTTCTGGTAGCCTAAAAACGGGGGACAGGATTGGAGGCCTTTTTGCAGGTTCAGGCCTCGTCGCTGGCCAGTTTGGATACGTAGTGTAAACTGAGGAGTGGTTTAAATTCGATGAGTATATATTTTGCGCCAGCACTTTTAAGCTTGCTATTTAAACTCTTCGTCCTAGCGTATGTGCTAAGAGGCGGCAGAGTATCAACGGTGTTTTTGTCTTTAATTGTGGTGTTTGCTCTCCACAATCTTATAGAGATACTCGGGTATTTCTATTTTGAGAGCACCGACATAGGGAGTACGTTTTTACGGCTTTATTACGTCGCCACATCGTACGTGATCCTCTATATGTTTTTACATGGCCTCTCGGTCAGTAAGCTCGAAAGCAAAACCTCAACGTCTATTCTTATAGCCCTAGCGACTACGCTCGCCGGCGTGGTTCTATTTTCAGATTTGGTCATCGCAGGCCAATACTCGATTGGCTACTCGGTCAGTGCGGTTAAAGGCAGTCTGTACTGGGTATTCGCTTCGTACATACTGCTACTATTGATTAGTAATGTTTGCGTTACTTTCTATGGCTATCGAAATGCCAAATCTCAAATTGACTCCGTGAGGTGTTTTCACAGCTTACTGGCGCTGGCACCGGTAATGCTGGTGTTCTTTCTAGCCATTATTTTTAAGATCACCGATGTGGGCATCAATGCGACTGGCTTGGTTCCTCTTGCGACCGCTATGTTCTTAGGCATTGTCTTGAACACCGAATCAAAACACAAGCTTTCGGATTTGCGCCGCGTTATGCCACTTTCGTTGGAGCGAGTCACGACCAATAACTTAATGGACCTTTTGGATAGCTACATTCAAAACAGCAATCAGGATAATGTGTATAAGAACCTTCATGAAGGTATCGAAAAAGAAATAATTTTGTACAGCCTCAAAAAGTGCGACAACAATATCAGTGCGACAGCAAAAATGATGGGACTGAAAAACCGTAGCACCTTGTACTCAATGATGAACCGCCTTGAGATAGATTTAAACGAGCTAAAACAAAGCGAGTCCGAGCAAGGTGAATTGAGTAGAGTGAGTTAGTTTATCGGGGTGAATCTCGGCCACAAAAGCTTTACACGCCTCTTTGTTGGCATTTAGCCTGGTTTGTTAAGGATCATCGTTTTGCTCGATGGTCTGCCCTAAACTAGCCTATTGTTACAGTAATGCTGCTCTATCGACGCTGTGTAGCGTTGAGCACAACTGTTTTTGCCTTTATTGGTACTATTTTTGCTCAATTCAGTGGATAATAAGCGGTAAACGTTTACAACCAATTGGACACAATAGTTAGCCGCAAATGTCAGACATCGGTATAAAAGATCTCGCAAAACACCTTGGGATTTCAACAGCATCAGTATCGCGCGCGTTAAATCGTCCAGGAAGAGTTTCTGAAGCCATGCGTGAACGTGTTCAAACTGCCGCTGATAAATTAGGCTACCGAACCAATATGCTCGGCAGTAGCTTAAGAACATCTCGCACAAGAAACATTGTGGCGATCATTCCTGATTTAAGCGACACATTCAACTCGGGCGTAATCCGATCCATGGAAGCCACAGCCGCTAAGGCAGGTTACTCAATACTCTTTGGTGACTCTCAGGGAATTCGTGATCGTGAAATGCAATACGGAAATCTAGTTCAACATAAGCAAGCCGATGGCGTGATATTCTTCAGTGCACGACCTCCTTTTGAAGACAGTCTACTTGAATCCGACAGCTTCAGGCCGCCGCCGATGGTTAACTCCTGTGAAGTGGTGTCATCTGATGGTTTTTTAATTCAAGATCATCGTATTCCGTACGTCACTATTGATAATATTCTCGCTGCTGAAGAAGTGGTTACTCATTTGATTGAGCTGGGACATAAGCGCATCGCCATTATCACAGGCGGAAGCACCAGCCCAAGTTCACAACAGCGTCTAAAAGGCTATCAAAAGGCGCACAAGAAAGCCGAACTCGCACTGGACAAGGAGTTAATCTTCGAAGGTCAATACACTCTGGATGCGGGAGAATCACTGACGCGCGAGATCTTACAACTCAAAGATCGCCCTACCGCGATCTTTTGTATGTGTGACGAAAGTGCACTGGGGTGCTTACATACCCTAAGGCAGCAGGGGTTTAATGTGCCAGATGACATTGCGGTGGCCGGGTTTGATGATATAAGGTTCGCCAACTATACCGACCCCCCGTTGACCACGGTGGCTCAGCCAGTGACTGAGCTCGGCAAGCGATGCATAGAAATACTGATAAAGTTGATTGAGAAAAAACCAGTAGAGGAAACTCAAGTCATACTTCCTCACAAATTAATTGTCCGAGGAAGCACCAAGAAACCAGTGTAGTTCTGCGTTCACCACCATCCCGCTAAAATACCATGCAAGCCATCAACGAATATAGCGGCCTTTCGCCAAGCCAAGAAGAGTTTAAACACGAAATCTTGGCAACGAAGCACCCACTCGTGTTTAGAAATCTTGTCGCGCAATGGCCTCTCGTGAAATTGGCCAAACAGAGTAACGAACAAGCGATACAAGCGATTGCTAACCAGGCCACTGATTTCCCGTGCTATACGGTCGTAGCGCCACCTGACGCCAGAGGTCGCTTATTCTATTCGGATGATTTAACCGGGCTAAATTTCAAGTCCGTTAGTGCAGATCTGCCTTCCACACTGCAACATCTATTGGGCATGGCTGAACTCACTGACCCTCATGCGGTATCAGTCCAAGCGGCTTCCGTCAAAGATTGCCTCCCGGGTTTTCAGCAGTCACATCCGCTAACGTTAGTTGATTCCTCTGTTGAGCCTACTCTCTGGATCAGCAACCGTTCTCGCGTTGCCGCGCACTTCGACCTAAATGATAATATTGCCTGCGTCACAACGGGCAGACGCCGGTTTACTCTTTTCCCACCAGAACAAGCACCCAATCTTTACCCTGGCCCCACACTTAACTCTCCCGGAGGAGTGCCGACCAGCATGGTGGATCTGCGCTCCCCAGACCTTGTTCAATTTCCTCGCTTTGAGATAGCGTTAGAGAACGCAATGTTTGCTGAACTAGCCCCAGGCGACGCTATTTTCATCCCGTCTCCTTGGTGGCATTCGGTCGAGTCTTTGGATTCATTAAACGTGCTAGTAAACTACTGGTGGAACACGTTTCTGGAAGAACCAGGGCCCAGCGCCAATAACAGCATGATGCTAAGCATGATGACGATTGCAAAAATGGATGAGCCACAGCGGCTAGCATGGAAAGCGCTCTTCGACTACTTCGTATTCAAAACATCGGGGGACCCATCTGAACACTTACCTGCAGAGATTAATGACCTCGCCACTGAGCTGACTAACGAACAAAAATCTGAGTGCTTCGCCTTCTTACGCGACAAAATCATATAGCAACCACAACCAAGACAACGACTTCCAACACGTCAAACCTACCCGTTAGCCAACTTTTCCATCTCCATCGACTGCTGACTCTGGCAATAGTGACGAATAAATTCGGAGTGTGAGGGAAGCTGCGTAACCAATCCCTGAACATTCTGATCAATGGTCTGCATGAAAGATGTTAGCTCAGTTTTACTCATCATATTAACAATCGGGTGAAAATCTCTGGGGACAAGTCCCTGCCCGATCATCACTTGCACCCAGGAATTTTCACCAAACAGCTCGGTTGGAACTTTAAACACTCTGCCTGTCTCTCGAAATAGGTCAATTCTGTGCTGCAATGAATCTGGAATTCTCATCGTTGAGCAATGACGCCAGAACGCAGAGTCTTGTCGATTAGTCACGTGATAGTGAAGCACAATGAAGTCTCTAATGTTATCTATTTCCGACGCCATTTGATGATTAAATTCATTGATATCTGCCTCGACGATCCCATTGTGCGGAAACATCTGCATCAGTCGAGTGATGCTGCGTTGAATTAAATGAATGCTGGTTGACTCTAACGGTTCAATAAACCCACTGGATAATCCAATCGCAATGCAGTTTTTATTCCAGTGCTTACGCCGAGTACCGGTCGTAAATTTTATCACTCTAGGATCATTGAGCGTTTCACCCTCAATATTGTCGAGCAGCGTACCTATTGCCTCGTCGTCGCTCATGTAACGGCCGCAAAAAACCAGCCCATTTCCAACTCGCGTTTGCAGCGGAATTCGCCACTGCCAGCCAGACTCACGAGCAATCGACCTGGTATACGGAATGGGTTCTTCCAGCGCCTCGGTTTGAACGGCTATGGCTGAGTCGCAAGGCAACCAATGCGACCAATCGTCGTACCCGGTATGCAACGCCTGTTCAATCAGGAGCCCTCTAAAGCCTGAACAATCAATAAATAAGTCTCCTACAACCTCTTTACCGCTCTCTAAGGAGACACTGTGAATAAACCCTGACCGTTGATCTAAGTTAACGTTAACAACCTTTCCTTCAACGCGTGTCGCCCCATTTGACTCAGCAAATTCACGCAAAAAAGCAGCGTAGAGTCCGGCGTCTATGTGATACGCGTAGTTCAATCCATGTTTAGGGGTAATTGCAAACTTGTTTTGCTGAGCAGCCACCAATTCCGAACAGTATTGCCCATACTCCTTAGCTCCACTATCTTGCATCGCCTTTACCCAAAAATGCTGAAACCCCGCCGCCCAACAATCTTTTCCTGTCGACCCAAATGAATGAATATAATCCTCGCCAACATCTCTCCAAGACTCAAAAGAGATCCCCAACTTAAATGTGCCATTAACGGCCTTAACAAACTCCTGTTCATTGATTCCGATAAGTTGATGCAAGCTCATTAAGGTCGGAATGGTGGCTTCGCCGACACCAATCGTTGGTATGGCATCTGACTCTATCAGCGTAACGTCCACCGACTTGCCAAGAGTTTTCGATATTGTCGCGGCTGACATCCAGCCAGCCGTGCCTCCACCAACAACCACTATTTTCTTAACGGGCCCTGCCAAATCACATTGTGTATTCATATAACTATCATCTAAATTTGAGTCGTATTGACCAGGCTCCACCGAGATTGATCTCAGTTTACTTTGCGCTTTGAATCACACGCGACAATACCAACCGATTAATGTCAAACCGTCACTCTAGAGACTTGAATCTCAAAGTGCCTATGCCTCTCAATTAGGACTTCCACCTAAGCCTCTCACCTAAGAGGCCTCCCATGTAAGCCTAGCTCGAAAACCAGCAGACTCTTACAGGACCGCTAAGCGGATCTACATCGAACGGCCGCCATCACATGGTGGTTCACAGCAACGTTAACGCAAATTGAGCCCTAAACGCCCGTTTTCTTTTGAATTAGCGCCCGCACATTTGCGTGTGAAGCTAACACCATGAATAACGGCATCAGAAACCCCTTTGCCGAAAAATCAGCTAAAACATCGCCAGACAGAGCCTGAACGGACTCTTCTTTCACGGTGTAAAAGCCCAGCATTTGATTGGTACTGCCATCTTCCATTGTTAACTCAAGGACAAACTGCTCCAACAAACTATGCTCTGATAAAGCCTGAACAAATTCATCACTGTGTTCGTGGCCTTGATGAACATGTTCTAACACACTCATTTTTTCGTTCAAGAACTCAGTCGCAGAACCGTCCGCGTTAAACAAAGACTCACCATCTACAGTACTGATTCGGGGGCTCGACGGGTCCATCGTAACCACCATGGAACGGCCGTCTTCGGCAGACTCATCGTGCTTTAAACCAATGAAAAAGGGTTGTTTTTGAATCATCAGTGGAATGTACGATGCGTCCCAACCTCGATCGCTCAAAAACAAATTTTCCCCTGGCTCTAATCCAAAAAGCGCGATTGGGTAAAATGCTCCCGTTTCCGTATTCTTTTGGAAGAAAATCGGATATTGAGATTGAATATCTCTAAACTCAATCGGAAACACCATGGTGAAATTTGTCTTCTCTTCCAGCTCTGGCGAATGGTGACTTAAAATTTTCACATCGAGATGATCATGATGATTTAGTAAAACGTGTTCTGACATAACAGTCTCCTCTTTTATATTTTTTGAAGGCCGTGCATACCGACCTTTTCTATGAATTGTCTATTAGTTGGAAGTGTCTTTATCCAATGTTCCACTCTCTTTCTATTGTCATGCAAATGCCCTATCGCCTTCTGCCGCTCACTCGATGCTGACCTAAAATGATGCCGAGTATGACTGGGTTGCCCCCCCATTCCATAGAGCACAAATTGGAAGCTGGCAGAAGAAAACAACTCATCAATTCTGGGCGCGTCTTGGTGCCAAGGAGACCGATACTTCCATACATTTAGATAGTCGGTAAGTGAATCGGGGATAGAATCTGGGTTTCTGCTTTCTCGCCAATATGGCTCATCCCTCTCACTCAACACGTAATGAAGTTTCAAAAAATCAACAATCTGTAGCCAGTGATAATCCATTTTCTGATTAAAACGATTAGCAGCGCTTTCCAGCGACTTGCTTCCCATCGGTAGCAAATCAACAATTGCCTTGGCGGAGGTTTCAATTAAAACCAGAGCGGACGCTTCCAATGGTTCCACGAACCCAGCAGAAAGCCCGATTGCTACGCAGTTTTTATACCAAAACTTCTCAAGGTACTTCGGGCTAAATGATAACCTGCGAGGTTCGATGCTCTTAGCTAAAGCATCTCCGCAGTTCTTCGACACATAACGATTAAGTACGTCGTAAGCCTGTTCATCCGTGGAATGCTCAGAAGCATAGACATAACCAATACCACGCCGAGAACTCAGCCCAATATCCCAGACCCAACCAGACTCCTGGGCAGTAGAGTGAGTAGCGGAAGCAATTTCCTGCCCCTCCCTATATGGCACTTGCACGGCTAAGGCGCTGTCGTTATTCAATACACCAACCAAGGACTTGTAAGGAACCTGGTAGTGTTCATGAATTAATTTAGCGGAAAAGCCAGTGCAATCAATAAAGAGATCGCCCGCCAACTGACCTCCTTTTTCAATCAGCAATGACTTAATACTGCCATCAGCGTCTTCATTCACTGACAGCACATGATCTTGAACGTAATCGACGCCGAGCTTTGAAGTACAATGCTGGCGCAGAAATTGAGCAAACTTACCAGCGTCTAAGTGGTAACCATAATTTAAGTTAAAGGCGTACTCAGGCGTCGTTATGCTCTTAGCTGACAATCCCCTTTCACATACTAAAGCTTGTGCGCAAACCGCATTTTCAAAAGTTTGATCAGGCATCAATTCGGCGACCCAATCAGCAAGATTTGTTTGATGATACCCTTCGGGCAAACTGAATGGATGATAGTAGTGATCAGCAGAGCGTGTATGCCAACCTTCAAAACGAGTTCCCTGCTTTAACGACACATCGCACGCTCGAATGAATTCGGTCTCTGAAATTCCCATGTCCTTCAACGTGGTTCTCATGGATGGCCACGTTCCTTCACCAACACCAACCGTTGGCACGTCTGGAGATTCGATTAAGGTGATTTGAATGCCCAGTTCTGCGTCGGGATCGGAGCCAGCCAATAGATACTTACTCGCCAAAATGCCAGCCGTCAACCACCCAGCCGATCCTCCACCTACTATGACAATATGCTTCACAAAGCGTCTCTATAATTTATCGATCGGAACCGGGTTATTTATTGACCCTAAGTCTATCAAAAATAGGCCCCAACTTAAAAATAAGCTGGAGCCTTAAGCTTGCGCGCCGAATGAGGCATATCGCCACACTCGGAACACAACTTTCTAGAGGAGGAGAGGTCTAGAAAGCGTAGCGAGCACCGACACTATATCGAGCACCCGACTGCGTAGCGCTTAGGATTTGAGAAGTGGTTCTTCCGTACTGTGACGTAGTTTCTTCAGTAACGTTAATCCCTTCGAAAAATACCGTTAGGTTATCGCTAAAGTTATAGCTCGCACGTAAATCCCACTGCCCATAGGCTTCAACAAACGTTGGACCTAAGTTCCCTACGTTAGGCTGCGTTGTTCCTGACAGGAAGTCATCACGCCAGTTGTAAGCAACCCTAAGTTGAACTTTTTCGTTCTCATAAAAACCAATCAAGTTTGCAGAGTCACTCAAACCAGTGATCGCAAATTGTGCTTCAAGACTCGAGGTATCATAAGCAATATCGCCGTCAACGAAGGTCGCATTTGCCATAATACCGAAGCCTGATTCACCGAAGGTCTTCTGAATCGCCAACTCCCATCCATCAACAGAGGCTTCCTCTTGGTTGATTGGTGTTTCCACATCGAATACCGCCGCAACGCCTGTCGCTGGGTGGATAAGATTAGGGAACAATACTTGATCTTGCAAAATACCGGTGCCAATAAAGTTCGATACATCCTTACGGAAATACCCAATCGCAGCATAATCGGTTTCGTTTAAGTAGTACTCAAACGACAGATCGATATTCTCCGACTCGAATGGCAATAGTCCTGGATTACCTGCATTACCCGTTCCTTCACCATTCACTCGAGTTAGACGACCAATAGTCAATCCACCTTGAATGTCTTGAAAGTCAGGTCGAGTAATCGTTTCACTGTAAGAGAATCGACCAACCAGGTTGTCCGTAATAGACAACTTCAAATCAAGATTAGGAAGGAAAGCATCGTAGTCACCATCAAGGCGCGTGAAATCACTGATTGGATTTCCTGACGCGTCGGTAGCCGGAATAACCGGAAACTCATTGAAACCTTCTTGCACAATGCTGCTGTAGACTGGAACCAATGCAGCTGAATCGACATCCGTCTCTTCGTATCTTACGCCGGCATTAACCTGTAACGGCATGTCGCCAATCGACAAATCACTGGAATAAGAAACATAGAATGACGTCGTTTCCTCAGTCGTTCGACGATCAGTATCAAAGACGCTCGTTGGGCACAATCCGTGGCCACAATCTCCCTCAGTCGAGTTAGTTGCGCCGAGATCTACAGTTCGTTGAATCAAAGCATCGATATCGTACTCGAAAAAGACAAATTGACGTCTAGGATCGTCAGACCCAAACTGATCAAATCGACCTTCTCCTGTTGCTTGCGTTAACAAATCGGCGATCTGACCAACTTGCGTTGTACCACCCCAATCGTTTCGTTGAACAATTGAAGATGCAGAACGGTTATTAACTTCGGTCAACTGAACACCGAAATTGATTCGGCTGGAGTCATTAAAATCAAAACCACCGCGTAATGAAGCTTGTTCGATCTCCATTCGATCCAATCTGTTCTCAAACGTACTGCCCGTCACGATGAAATCATCAGGAGTTGGAGCATCGCGCAAACCGAGATTTAGAATTGGCACACCGCCATCAATAATCAACGTAGTACGATCACGCGTGAACGCTGACGCTGCCAATTGAGAGGCATCCCCTAAGGGGCTTGCTGGACGACGTTCAGCCGATGAATCATGATAATCTAGCTCAAGACTCAAACGATCGGTAACTTGCCATTCAACATTGAAACCAAGTGACTCGTTTTCAGTCAAGCGAGCATCTCGCCCGGCCTTCAATGTATAGTCTTGGCCTTCTAATCGCTCGGTATAAACAACAGGGGTTGCCACAGACGCGCCGTCAAACTCAGTTGATTGATTGCCAAAGTTAAACCAAGCTGAGTAGTCAGAAAACGTACGATTGACTTCATTTTCAGAATACGTGTAATCAACGGTGGTACGCACACTATCAGTAGCCTGCCATTGCAACGTTAACTGACCATTGATTCTGTCTCGGGTAAATTCTCTGAATTGATAACCCGCTTGTTGAGGGACAGCGTAAATATCATCAGCGCCAGGTCGATTGACTTGATTCGGATCATTGGTAGGAATGGTTCCCCAATCGCCTTCTAAATCACCTGGGAATGCGCGCCAGCCGTTAACGTACGCATTGTTTTCGCCACTATCGCGCTCTTGAACACTGGCGCTAATCGCGATACCAAAGGTGTCATCATTAAAGGTATTACTGTAAATACCAGAAAGCTCTGGAGTAAAGTCACTTCCAGCCGCTGTCGAGGTATCATGCAACGCCTTAAAGGCAACCACTGACTTTAGTCCTGGCGACTCAAGTGGCTTTGTGGTCTTAATGTTGATGCTAGAACCAATACCACCACTAGACACATCTGCACGACCTGTCTTATAAATTTGAACTCCGGCAACACTTTCAGATGCCAAGTCAGCAAAGTCAAATGAACGACCTGTATAGGTCGGCATTTGTCGACCATTCAACGTAACGAGATTAAACTGCGGACCAAAACCACGTACCGTAACGGCACTACCTTCACCACGACTTCGATCGATTGAAACGCCGGTAATTCGTTGTAGTGACTCTGCTAAGTTTGTGTCAGGGAAAACGCCCATATCTTCAGCCGAGATCGCATCTACGATTCCGTCAGAATTTCGCTTTATGTCTTGAGAACGCTGCAAGCTGCTTCGGATACCCGTGACAACCACTTCCTCAAGAAATTCGCCACTCTGTTCTTGAGCTAGCAATGGAGCCGTAGGCAGTACAGCCCCACCGACCATTAACCCAACGAGCGCAGCAATTGGTTTTGCTTTTATTTTGTCCAAATGGTTAGCCGCACTTTCGCCAGTCAGGCTCAGCGATGCTTTGGATTTCCTCTCTTTCATAACTTAATCTCCTATGATGGTGTATCTAGTGTTTCAATTATTTATTTATATGTATCGAGATGGTAAACGTTTACCTAATTGTGAAAAAAAATAGCTGCCGTGCGTTATCTAAAACTCACTTATTTAATCACAACGAGCAGATCATATATCATTTATTCAGCTTGGTAAACGTTTTCCAACTCATTATTGCCGATAGAAGCGCTATTTAATCGTCAAAACCAATATTTTTAATTCACGATAAGCCAACGAATACCTAAGTACTCTAGCTAACACATAGCAACTTCCATCAATCAATTGGCAACTCAACCGCCCTCGCTTAGCATCAAGCCGCTGAGCCAACCACCTTCTTGGATGATTCCTGCGACAGTAGTCGAGCAAACCATTTCGCACTTTCCTTCGGGGTGCGCTCACCTGTTTCAAAATCAACGTAATGCAAGCCAAACCGTTTTGAATATCCCATCGCCCACTCAAAATTATCGAGCAAGGACCAGGCAAAATACCCTTGGAGATTCACCCCATTTTCTAAGGCATTGGCGCATTCATTAATGTACTGCGCATAAAACTCGGTTCGTTCTTCGTCAATAACTTGACCACTTTCCAACTCATCATCATAAGCGCAGCCATTTTCTGTGATGTAAAGAGGAGGATTATCATAACGTTTGGAAATCCACTCAAGCAACTTGCGACACCCCCAAGGTACGACCGCCCACTGCATGCTGGTTTTCGGCCAACTC
Source organism: Arenicella sp. 4NH20-0111 (assembly GCF_040366405.1). NCBI lineage: Bacteria > Pseudomonadati > Pseudomonadota > Gammaproteobacteria > Arenicellales > Arenicellaceae > Arenicella > Arenicella sp. 4NH20-0111. The sequence continues at coordinate 20,698 of NZ_BAABWF010000006.1, read as the reverse complement.
TCGTCCACAGACAAGCTCACTCCCTGATCTTCGCTGAGCCCACCATTACCATAAACACTCTGCCCTGGGTCATCAGCATGCTGCTTGGCGGCATACATGGTCGTATAGTGATTCAAGCCAAAAAAGTCGGAAGAACCTTTCAGCAAAGCTTGTTCTTCTTCACTAAATTTAGGCAATCGTTTACCAACATTGGCGCGCATACATTGAGGATAATCACCCAAATATATTGGGTCAGCGAACCAGCCCAAAAAGAACTCCAGCGCCACTTCGGCGGCCTGCCTGTCTTCTTCGGAGTCTGTCAACGGTTCTCGCCAATCGCAGTTATTGGTAATGCCAATGATTCCATGCTGGCTTGGCTGGTAATCAACTCTGTAACGCTCTACCGCGTGCGCATGTGCCAGTAAAAGATTGTGCGCAGCCACATAAGGCTCTACATTTGAACAATGACCTGGAGCGAAAACGCCTTGACCATACCCAAGAACTGCGGCGACCCAAGGCTCATTCAGGGTAATCCAATTTTTGACTCGATCACCAAAACTGTCAAAACAAAGCGCCGCGTAGTCTGCAAATAAGGGCACAACCTCGTTACTAAGCCACCCACCGTACTTCACTTCAAGCGCATCAGGTAAATCCCAATGATAAATCGTTACCCAAGGCGTTATATCGTGCTTCAAACAACAATCTATCAATCGATTGTAAAAATCAATGCCAGCCTGATTGAGCGAGTCTAGCGTCCCATCGGGCAATACCCTAGACCAAGAAATTGAAAATCGATAGGCCTTAACGCCCATCGCCACCATCAACTGCACGTCTTCTTCAAAACGATGATAGTGGTCGCAAGCAATATCACCCGTGTCGCCGTTCAACACATTGCCTTCGGTTCGACAGAATGTATCCCATATAGAAGGGCCGCGACCATCTACTGAAGCCGCCCCCTCAATCTGATATGCCGATGTGGCTGTACCCCATAGAAATTCGGGGGGAAAACGATTAGCAAGTGACGTCATTCTTCACCCTTCTTAGGCAAACGATCAAACCAAGTAAGTTTAAGTACCACACTAGTAACCGCAGCAATAGAAGCCGTTATTGCAATTGCCGTTGGCTGTTGAAGTACAATGTATATCGGCAAAATGACTAATGATGTTTGCCAAACAACCCCAACAACAACGTTAAACATGTCCCGCTTGAAATTGGCGTTCGCGACAAAGCTTGGATCGTCCGCCAAGACCTTGTTCTTTATTGGCCCCCAAAAACCCCATGGCTTAACTTGTCGATAAAACTGTTTAAGCACTTCTTCGTCCACTGGTTTCGTTAATAACGTGCCAGCGACGCAGCCGATCAACGATATCGCCAACATTAACGGGAACGTATACAAATCGAATACTCCGTCAAAAATATAACGAAACGTCAGAGCTGGAATTAGACCACCAACCATACCCCAGAAAAATCCTGCCCCGTTAAATCTCCACCAATACCATTTCAGGACATTGGCAGCGACGTAGCTTCCATACAAACCCGACACAATCCATTGCACCACATTGTTTACATCTCCAGCAAAGAAACCCATGACAATACTCACGCTTACCATGACGATTCCTGCCACCCAGTTCATTCTAGAGATAGAACGAGCCGAGGCATCGGGGTTAACGTGCTTAAGATAAACATCGTTTACCAAATAAGCCTGAGTGGCATTAAGCGTTCCTGCGAAGGTGGAGACAAATGCCGCTAACAATCCAGCCAAGAGTAAGCCCAGAACGCCATTAGGCACAAACTCATTGATAGCCGATGGAAGGATTTGCTCAAAATCAATTTTGCCCGCGACGATCAAATCCAACTTATCGAAATTCAATACGGCCAGAACACCAAATCCTGCGATCATGAAATACCGCAACGGCATCAAGATCAAACTGACTGATCCGCTCATTAATGCAGCTTCTCTTGGCGACCTAGCGGATAGGATTTTTTGCATGTCATAGGTCGGTGCCGGGCCAGCCATACTAACCAATAACCCCTTAAACACCATCATCATGAAAAACACTTGAAAAATGCCGAAGTTATCGCTCGCTATTCGTTCGTTCACTTGAGGCATCACATTAGACCAATCAATCGCCACGCCCGACCCGAAAAAGGGGGTGAGCCAGCCATCAGGGACCAATAATCCAGGGCTTACATCAAGAGCATTCATGGCGATAACACCAACAATAATTGACGAAGCCGCCATCAGAATAAACTGAATCACATCAGCCCAGACGATGCTCATCATTCCACCCAATAGCGAATAGAAGATGGCAAAGCAACTTAATATGACTCCGTAAAAATGAGGAACGTATTCTGGTGGCAGATCAAAGAACACGTAAGGGCTTATTACTTCCCAAGGAAGGAATATTTCCACAAATTTTCCAACGCCGATAAAGCCGTACGCCAAATACCCCAATCCTAAGAGAATAGCGAAAATAACGATGACAGAGTGCGACAAATCCGCTCCTCTCTCATTGCCAAAGCGCGTATTAATCCATTCTGCGCCGGTGCTGACGTTCGATCGACGAAGCCACATTGACAAAAACACCATCAGAAAAATTTGGTTGAAAACTGGCCACAACCACGGCACCCAAGCGCTCTTTAGTCCGTAAACAAACAGCAATGTAACAAGCCACATGGTTCCAGATATATCAAACATACCGGACGCGTTCGAAAGCCCTAACATATACCAAGGCAGCGAATTACCACCCAGCATATAGTCCTTTTTGGACCGTTCAGCACGTTTCTTTAAAATTAAGCCAATAAAAATTGTGCTCAACAGATATGACAATATGATTGAAATATCGAGCATTGAAAGTGTCATTATTTACTCCACCTATACCGTGATTGACCTGCACGACCTTCTAACTGAATGGTCGTTACAGCTACCCAAGACTTCGCTTCGGACACACATTGCCAGAATACGTTATCGACAGATACTGGTGAACACCTACTTCCACGCAGCACCTTACGATGTCTTTGTTTTAAACTTTTAACTCACAAGAAGCATTAGCATCTGCCCAACACTTAGGAAATCGTTTACCAAAGACACCAATGCTAATAACGTCAAGGGCAAACAATTACTGTAAAAGCTCTTAAGATGAAATACTACATGATATGGCAAACGTTTACCATATTTATCTTGGCCAAGCTAAATTCTAATTACTTCCTTATAAAACATAAAGATACATACAATTACTTTTAGATAGCGATATTTTTTCGTGAGAAACTGTTATTCAAATAGTTTGGTGGTCTGATTTTCTCACACAATTTATCTACTTACAGCGGGCGTGACATAAACACGCTGCATTTTACGTTTAAGGTGAGCTTGTTCTACCGAGTTCCTGCACATTGCAATGGAATGCTCGTAGTACGATATAGATGAAGCTTTGTTTCCCAGTCTGTATTCAATATCAGCCAAAGCCACATGGAATGGCAAATAGTTGTCTAGATCGTTCTTAAGCGCTAGTATCCCTTGCTTAGCCAGCGCCAGCCCTCCCGAAAATGCGACCGCGGTCAACATATTCAGCCGAATAACAGGACTAGGATCAAACAGCAACAGCTGCCGATACAAGCCGATAATCTGGGCCCAATCCGTTTCCGCCCATGTCTGAGCCTCTGAATGAACCGCGCTGATAGCAGCTTGTAGTTGGTATTTCCCTAGCTGATCTTCGGCTAAGGCCTCGAGCAACAGTTTTCTTCCTTTTACAATCAACTGATGATCCCATTGAGTTCGATCTTGGTCCTCGAGCGCAATGAAACCCATCGCATCATCACACCGAGCTGCTCGGCGACTTTGATGCAAGGTGATCAACGCTAACAACCCTTTTGATTCGCCACTCGGCAACAATCGACAAACAATGCTGGCTAGCCGAATCGCTTCATTTGCAAGATCATCACGTGTTAAGGATTGCCCTTCATAACATGAATAAGACTCGTTATAGATAAGGTAAATGACTGAAAGCACGGCCTCTAAACGAGCCCCCAACTCCTCCTTTTTCGGTACAAGATATCGAATGGCATTGACTCGCAATTTGTGTTTCGCTCTGACTAATCGTTGCCCCATTGTCGTGTCTGAAACAAGAAACGCGCGCGCTATTTCACGGACGGTCAACCCACATAATGTTTTTAATGTAAGCGCCACCTGCGCATTTCTACTAAGCGCTGGATGGCAACAGGTAAATATAAGAGACAGGCGTTCATCAGGAATATCTAACTCTTCTTCGTCAGACACAGATACTTGCATTTCCATTTCAAAAAGCGTGTCACCAGCGCTCTTCCTTTCTTTTCTAGACTTAGCCCTAAGAACGTCAATTAAACGTCGCTTTGAAGCCACATATAACCAAGCAGCGGGATCATTGGGCAGCCCGTTGTCCATCCACGCCTTACCAGCTTGCAGGCAGGCATCGTGAAGTGCGTCTTCGGCCAATTGCAGGTCTGAACAACTCGCTACAAGGGCCGCTATAATGCGGCCGGAGTTAGCCCGATACGTTAAAGCTAACTCCCGCTGAGTAAACTCAGCTTTCAAATTCCATCACGGGTCGAATTTCGATAGAACCGTACCGAGCAGAAGGAATTTTACTCGCCCAACGAATGGCTTCATCAAGGGATTCACACTCAAATAGATAGTAGCCGCCAAGCTGCTCCTTAGTTTCAGCATACGGACCATCCGTAAGTTCAACACGCCCGTTACGACTCCGCACGCTGGTGGCCGTTGAAACCGGCTGCAAGGCATTACCAGAAAACGTCACTCCGGCAGCTTCCATCTCAGCCTCCAAGGCCGCATATTGTCCGATAAGGGTATCGAAATCCACGTCATCTTGATCTTCAGTACTGTAAATCATTGCTAAAAATTGCATAAACACTCCTCTGTAATAAATATTAATGAATACGCCGTAGTCCACATCAGATTTTCGGCTATTCATTATCATGTCGTTTAAGACTCCTCGTTTTCGACACAATCAAAAATTAATTTGGCGTTTGATGAATATTTTCAATCAACTCGTCAATCCTGATCGTTTTACGTTCCAGAAAACGGGTGACCTTTAGCATGTTCGATAAGGTCCCACTTATTGCCATACAAGTCTTCAAATACCGCAACAAGACCATAATCGTACTGCGTTGGCTGTCGAATAAACTTAACACCTCGAGCCAGATAATTTTCGTAATCTCGATGAAAGTCGTCCGTATTAAGAAACATGAAGACCCTACCGCCCGCTTGATTTCCCACGAACTCGCTTTGTTCTTCATTGGACGCCTTAGCAAGCAAAATAGCACACCCTGAACCCAAATCACTTCGCGGGCGCACCAATACCCAGCGTTTATCTTGCTCAGGAATGTAGGTATCTTCCAGCAATTCGAAACCTAAGATCGTGGTGTAAAAATTAATGGCTTGGTCGTAGTCATCGACGACCAAGGCAATGTGTACTAGAGATTGCTTCATGGGGATTTTCTCGTTTGTTATCTCAAAACATCGGACAAATAATAACATTGAGTGTAAGCAAATTGAGCTGCAGCCGTGACTTCAAAAAGTAACCGCAATAAGTCACATCTCGAAGTCACTTATTGAGATAACGTTGGCCGGCGGGCTGAGGGGCATTTTGAATTAGTAACTAATTGTTCTTCACTAATGGTAAAGTATTTGCCTCACAACAAAATTTGGCTTTGTCAGGAATTGGACATCGAGGTACAAAACATGAAGGCAATTGGTCTAACCACGTTTCTGTTGATAACATTTTGCGCTTTTTCATACCCAGCACACGGCGCCGAAAGTGTGGCAATGATTGCTGATTTGGAAGGCCAAGGCACCATCCTTAATGGGGGCAATAGCGCCCCTGCCGGTATTTTAGTGGAAGTAGAAGCTGGTTCTGAACTGGGGCTGCAAGAAGGATCGTCTTTGACCCTATTTTATTTCGCTTCCTCCGAGGAATACACCTATAAAGGCCCAGTCAAACTATTAGTCGATGATGCTCAACCCACGTTACTATCAGGTGAAGAAGGAAACCGTCGCAACCTCAACCTAACCAAACTCGCAGACATCGCCAGCGAAGATGAAGACAACATTGGGTTGGGAGTACTAAAACTAAGAAATTTTGAAAAGCCTAAACTGCAACTACTCACGCCGGTCGACACGTCTGTAATTGCTGATCAAATTAGATTCACCTGGTCCGAGGTCGATGGAGCCAAAACATACAAATTCATTTTATCGAATGAACTAGGTAAAAAAATAGTTGATCAATCGGTTAACAAGACATGGATTGAATTACCCTCTGATTCCAAACTGACCTCAGGGGAGGAATACACTTGGGAAATCATCGCCAAAGTATCAGAACAAAGTGAATATCGAGCTCACGCCTACTTTAATATTGCAGAAGACTATATTGCATCACAAGTAGAAAGCTCTCGTCCGGCCAAAACAGCCAGCTTTTCTGAACAGGTGGTCTACGCTCGCTTGCTCGAAAAATTGGGATTGAAGCAAGATGCTCAAGAGATTTGGCGGGAACTTGTAACTCTTAAGCCGAACAGCAAGTTACTTCAACAACGAACCGCTCAAAACCAGGCAGCCAACGATTAACCGCCACCCACAGGGCTGAAGTAAAACTCACCACCTTCGTGCCTGGCTCTCGGGATTGGAGCGTAGACAACCGATTGCTTATTAATTCTATAGGTGTGTTTGGATACATACGGTTGTACAATTTTAAACACCCCTTCGCTAGCTAAGACGCCACTGTTGTTCTCTAAGGCCCCTATGAACGCTTCTGCAAAGATAGAATGATCCCCTTGTTTGCCCGCATCAAGTACCTCCGTATTGTCACCAGCCGTAATCAACATTCGAGTTCTTTGCTTTAACCTATCTTTAATTTTTTGCTCTTTTTGCTCTGCTGTCATACCAACTAACATTGCGTTTACCCCACTGGCTCTGGTCATCAGACCGGCATAGCAAGAATCCACCACCAATAAAACGTGCCGTGCGTTCATCGCATTCACGTGATCCGTCACCTGATAACTTGGTATCCAGTTAGTCGAGCTCTCGGCTGACGAATCAACTGGAATCCAATAGGCTCTGTTATTAGCATCGTCGCGCTGTCCATGCCCTGCGTAATAGATAAGCAAGTTATCATCTTCGGTGAGTTTATTACGCATAGATTCTATGGCTTGTAACATATCAACACGCTTAGCATTTAATAAAAGGGTGGTTTCAAACCCGTACTTTTTCTCTAAAACGCGCGCCACTGTTTTTGCATCATTAACGGCATTACTCAGGTTTGTCCATTTAGGATCGGCATAGTCGTTATTTCCAATCACAAGAGCGTGGTACTTCCCCCACTTCATTTTTTTTGAAGGTTTGCTCTTTGCTGATACTTGTTGATCGGACACGGTTGGCTTCAGCACCAAATTTTTTGTGCTTTCTCTGCCCTGTGAATCAACGATCTTAAGCTCCATCGGTACGGCTTGATTTTGGATATCGACTTGGATCATGAACAGATTATTAACGTCCAGCTCAGCTGGCTCGCCGTTCAACGTAAATGACTTTAGCCCTGAGGGCACCACGACACCGCCGGCAAGATACACTTGCTGGCCGGGTTGGACTGCAACCTCATTGAGTCCACGGCTCGCCACTATCGGGGGCACTTTCAATACAATGGTGGGCCCCTCATTGATGGCTAAGTCCCTATTACTTTCATTGTTAGCTAATTGCTTAGCCTGACTGTTGACTTTAGCGATCAACTTTTTATTGCGCTTAGATTCTGACTCGAGCAATTTAGTTTGTTTCTTAATCTCATTTCTCAAGCTCGCTATGACCTTCTCAGCACCCGCTCTGTCTTTGAGTTGCTCAGCTTGAGCCTTACGCACACTAATGGCTTTAGCAAGGTCCGCTTGAAGGTCAGCATAATCTGAAGACGCGACCGTTAAATCATTCTGTTGCCGCTTAATTTGCTCTTCGAGCAGCTTAATAATGCTCTTAGAATCATCTTGCTTCTTAGCCGCGATAAACTTTTCTTTTTGAGTAGCAAGCTCTTGCTTAAACGCTAAAATTGTCGCTTCATACCGGTCAGTCTCTTGCTCATAAAGGATCTTTTGGTTTTCAATTTTTGAGTTCAATTGATTTACCAAAGACGCTGACTGGGAGTTTTTCTTCGCGACTCGCAACTGTTCAGTCAAATCAGCGATGGATGAATTAGCACGATCAAGATGGGCGTTCGCAACGCTTCGCGCCTCAGCGATCTGACGTTGCTGATCAGACAACTGACCTTTCATGAGAGCAATCAACTCCTCGGAGTTATCGCTCATCTTGGCGTTCTCTATTGCCGATTCAGCAGCTGAAATCCTTCGTCTTAAAGATCTCTTTTCCAGTTCAGCCCTACTCTCCTGATTAATCAACTGCTGTTCGAGCGTATCAACTTGGCTCTGTAAATTTTGCACTACCGGCGCCAAGTCTTCTTGACTGCGAGCATCCTGCAAAAGCCGTTGCTTCATGGCTATGTCATTCTCTAATTGCTGCACTAGGTCGGCAGATCCTTGCGCCTGTTTTGTGCTTTGAATAAACTGACGCCTTAGCCTCTCATTACTTTGTTCAAGCTCCTTCACTTGCTTCTTTAACGCCTTAAGTTCTTCGGCGGTCCCTGATTTTGCCGCACTTTGCATATCCGATACAAAACTGAGCTTATCGTTTTTCAACCCATTAGCGCTTCTGTACAAATTTAGCGCGCTTAACAGGTTTTTTTCAACACCCAAACCTTGTTCAAACAGCCGCCCTAAGCTTAACTGCGCAGGCTTATAATTTTGCTCCGATGCCATTTGATACCATTTGGCGGCCTCCGCGTAATTAGGGTCCGTACCCAACCCACGTTCATAAATTTCGGCCACATAGGTTTGAGCTTTAGCATCGCCGGTTTTCGCATCGGCCATCCAAACCTTAAGTGCCGTTTGATAATCTGCTCGATCGTAGGACACGTACTCACCACCACGAATCGCGCAACTCCTGGCCGATGTTTTAATAGGTCTGCGTGGCGTAATAAATTTACTTTTAGGCCCAAGTTGTCGAACCTGGCCAGGCAATAGGCAATCCACAACAATCAAGCTTTCAATGGATATTTCCTGAGCAATCGAACCGTGAGGCGACAGAGCGACTATACTTGTCGTCATGAACGCACTGATCAATGATACCCAGGACTTCTTTCGATCTCTAAACGATGATGTCGAGGTTCGCTTATACATAAATACACCTTTTATTCGCATAATTTCAATCATTGCAATTAGCCTATTGTGTTCTTGTACCACGCCATCAAGCCAGTATAGCAACCTAGCTCGAAACTTCGCATTTGCACAATCTCAAATCCAGACGGACAGATTTACACACACTTACTACCTAAATCTGAATGCCATCGCGCTAAAAAATAAACGTAACTTAGCGCTAACGCCCGGTGGCCCACTCCATATCTATTTGGAAGGCGATGGAACACCCTGGGTAGAGGGAAAATGGATAGCCATCGACCCCACTCCACGCCGTTCCATTATGCTCCCACTTATGCATTTGGACACCGCGCCAGCAATATTATTAGGCCGCCCCTGTTATCACCTAGATAAAAAAGATAAACACTGCGTGCCCAACGATTGGACCATGGGTCGCTACTCTTCGAAGGTCGTAGAGTCCATGGTGCAAGCGATCGAAAAATTACAGTCCGAGCTTGGCTTTTCGAGCCTCGCTATCTTCGGACACAGTGGTGGCGGATCGATGGCCATATTGATTGCAAACGCACTCAAAAACAAATCCCCTAAGGTTGATACCATTGTCACACTCGCCGCTAATATCGACACAGACGTATGGACGGCAAGTCTTTCGCACCTGCCGCTCACGGACTCCATAAACCCAGCGAACTTACCACCGCTGCCAGAGCAGACCGACGTCCTTCACTTGTTTGGGTCTGACGACAGTGTAGTGCAAGTAGACTTGTTCGATAAATACCTTTCTAACAACCGAGACGTTCGATCACACACCTACAATGGTTTCGATCACACGTGTTGTTGGCAGTCTATTTGGCCAAGCATTCTTAACCAAATAGTAAATCATCAAAACTCGCCTCTAAATCCGGCCGTAACTGAATAGTAAGCAGTGCCTTTAAGCCCGACCGTCGTATCAGCTGAAACAAACCAGTTTTTACCACGAGGCAACACCCCAGAAGTTCCCAATGCAAACTTAAAATAATCCGTATCTGGCGCGTCAGTCACTAACGAAATAATGGTCGGCACTGACTGACCATTGTTACTGGCATCCGCCCCTGAAGGAAAGGCACCGTTTGTCTGGTTAAACCCTGCACTAAACGGGTCGTTAGCAAAGCGGGCACGAATTGTGCGTGGGTCATCTTCAAACTCATGAATGTAAGATAACTCAACAAACGGGATGATCACACCAGATGAAGTACCAAATACCTTCGATGCCTGAACTCCAAATACCGATGTCAATGACTCGATTTCTTGAGCCGCAAGTTCCAAATTCATACCGAAGCCACTGGCTCCTTGATTCGACATTCGTTCAGTAAACCCGTCCACGTCAGCATCAAGGTAATTCAGTCGACCCGTATACGAAAACTGGATTCCTTCGCCTTGCCGACTGTTTGGAGTAAAACCAAACCCAAAACTCGCAAACGTCATATCGGCGTCAGTGCTTGCTAATGCAGTCTGAGAAACCGCAGTTCCTCTGGCCGTGTAATCCAGATTTCGACTTGTGTCGTAATCGTACTTACCAGTCCCCAAAGTGCCTTCTAGATAAAGTCGGTCATTCAAGCTCTTTGTTCCGTACACCATTAAGCTGACTCCATCGGACTCGACATCGCCTCCATTATTCGACATTTCAGAATCAGATGAGTTTAACCCCAACGCGGCGCCCACAAACGCACCGCCATCCAATCGATAATCCATGCCTAGGGTTAGCGAGGTTGAATCAATATCAAAACCTGATTCATTGGCGGTTTGATCCTTATCGCCAGTTCCAATTGTCGCATTGATGTAAACACCTAAGCGTCCAGAACTTGCAATATCATCGCCCGCTCCAGTTCCATAACCATTCACATTGAATGCCAATAGCCCGGGTTGGCTACTGTTCAACGAGACTTGCTGACTTGAAGTTTGAATACTGCTTCGTAGTCCGGCTAACCGCGAACCAATACTATTTAACTGGTTAGACGACAGTTCCACAATGCCCGTTTCTTGCGTGGCTATCTCTTCTGGAGCAACTTGGCGCAAACTTCCTGTCTGAGGTTGGGTATCAAATATCAAATCACCGCAACGTCGAAAAAGGTCTGTTTGAATCGCCGAGTTTTGCTCCTGATTTTGTCTCACAGCGAGCTGTGGACACAAATTCTCAATCGCCACACCCACAGCCGCTTCCGGACTGGACTGGCCTACGGCAATATCGCCAACCAACAATCCTGCCGTCGGAGCTCCTGACCCATTATCCACTTGAGCTACGGAGGCACACGACCACACCAATCCAACAGCCACAACAGAAGAACTGACCCAGCGCTTCACCGATAAATCTCTACAACTTTTCATATAGCAATTTCCCATTATCATTTCTCCATCCTTCATTTTGGCCCATCTTTCTTGCGCCCATTTTGAATACCCTAGCGCTTTCCCTGAATCACATTGTAGGTTAAAAATTGACGTTTGTAATGTACGAATCAACGACCTTTACGCGCAATGTTACTTATTGATATGAAACTGATGAATTCCAACCATACACAGGTATTGGCGTGTGCCCCTTAAGCTTATGTTGCCCTAAACTCTGTGTTTGTTCGTCATTGTCAATATCAGCAAACACCGTCTCACTGAACACGATGCTGCTCTCAAGCGCTTTGGTTAACCCTTCCAGTCTTGCAGCCACATTAACGGTATCCCCAATTGCCGTGTACTCGTTGCGACGAACTGAACCCACGTGCCCTATCACGGCCTCACCAGTGTGCAGGCCAATGCCAATTTCAATCGGTTCTATACCTTGCTCGTCCAAGGTTTGATTAACAACTTTAAGACGTTCAAGCATTTTTTTTGCCGCATTAAAGCCATCCTCAGAAGGGTTCGCTGATGAATTTGGAGCGCCAAAAAACACCATCAATCCATCACCAATGAATTTATCTACGGTACCGCCGTATTCATCGATCGCCGCCGTCATCTCTTCAAAATAAAGATTCAACAAATCGATAATGGCTTCAGGGGTTGAAGATTCACTTCGCGTCGTAAAATTTCTTATATCAGCAAACATGACGCAGACATTTCGCCGCGCGCCTTTCATATCAGGGCGAATTTTGCCATCCAGTATTTCCTTCATGACGTTAGGACTAACGTACCCACCAAAAGAAGACGTCAATCGGCGCCGTTCGAGAAATGAATTAGCGGCTTCGAATGAGAAACGTGTAATGCAGACGACGAGCCCGGCCATTAAGAGTGTCCCCGTCGGAAATTCTTCTTGAACGGTTAACGACCAGGTTGAAAACAGTAAAACCGAAATAACAAATACACTTAATGACACTAAGCCCACATCAATCCGCCGAGAGAGCGCCCAAAGACAAAATGCGAGCATCACAAATAGCGCGATAAGCCAAGATCGAGCTGGCTGGATCAAGCCCCCCGAGTCGATAGACCTCATTGCCTGGGCCATAAACAATACACCCGGTGTCATGCGATTATCGCCCTCCCACGCGGTCATTCGCACCGGACCAATATGGCGGTCTTCAAAACGAGTGACTGTGCCCACAAAAACAGACTTACCGGCAAACGCTAAGTTCAACTGACTTACGTTCTGCTCTCTTACCCATTTCACGACTTGATGCAATGATATGTAGTCAAACTCTGCGCCTACCGAAAAATTTATTAACCCCGGCGAGTGCGTTTCACCAAGTTGCTCATAAACTCTGGCCAACATACTCGGAGAGCAATCCTGACAATTCTCGTAGACCATACTTTGTCGGCGCATTACATTGTCTTGATCCTTTTCAATTAATGCTAGGCCAAAATACGCGTCATCCTTAAGAATTGCCCGCATTGCAGGGTAAGGGAAAACCTCTTCCAGAGTTGCCTTTTTATGACTGGCGTCACCGACCAATTTGACGTCGGAGTTCTTCAGTGCAACCGCCATTACCAAAGGAATCGAGCTCTTTCGAAAGCGCAGCAGACTGCGATGCAGTTCACTGTAGTGATTGGGTACCAGCGTTCGATAGAGTTTCTCGAAAATGAGATCCATCACCACCAATTTAGGTTTCGCTTCAGCTAACCCCGATAGCACTTCACCAATGTAGTGATGCCACAAGCCAGAAGGTCGATCAAAAAACTCGTAAGTGCGCTCGTCTATTCCAATAACAACAATATTATCATTTTGGTTGCCATTGGATGACTCCGTCGATAAATTTCGAAGTACTTTAAACTGAGAATCTAAAACCGCACCATTCAACGATACGGCAAAAGGTGAGACCCACAGTAGAGTGATAATAAGAGCCGCACAGAGCAACCCAATGACGTGTCGCCACTTCAGGCTAACGTTCGACACAGCAATAAAAATGTAGTTCTAATCTGTTCATTGCTCAATCCAATTTGAGATCTAACAGACGGTTCTTAAACAGCCCAGCAGTCATTGTCATTGCAACCCAATACGCGCATATAGTCTGAATCTCGATCAACTATACCATCGTCAAGAATGTCATGATGCATTTTTATGGTCACCGGCACCTATCTGCTCACGACGACCTCAATATTAACCGAGGGACTGTTTACGCTCACGCACTCAGAAACGACTATGGCTCAACGCTTGCTTACCCGCTGTCTTGCACAGGCAATACATCCGCCAGCCCGTTATCTAAAGACTCAAGTACGCTATCGGCGTGAAAAACCGGGCGCCAATTCAGCACCTGCTGGGCCGATGACGAGTCATAAACCCGATCTAAACTCTTCGGCAGCGACCAACCGCGCTCTTCAAAAGCGCACACTAGGTCAGGTAAAAACTCAGCAAATAGCGTTGGCGCCGACGTAAACAGCTGCTCACAGCAAGACGGATCAAATGGTGTGCTTCCAGAGACAATAAAACGATTGAAACCGGCTAAGCGTTTTTCTATGGCACGCCTATGCGCAGTTGCTACGTCTCTCGCGTCAATGCCACGGGTATATCGATACACCGCCATTAGATCAGCGGGTTCTGGAAAACAACGCGAAACTTGCAACACCGTGATCGGAAAATCAAACCGATTCGATAGATGCCGAAATGACTTTTCTGCGTCAATTTTAGTACGGTGATAAATCGTTTTGGGCTGTGGTTCTACCGTTTCGTCAATCCAACCTGCCATACCGGCAGGCGTAGATGCGTGACCGTACAAAGCCGTCGTACTGGTAAAAACGACGTGCTTAACACCGCCTTTAATTGCTTGGATCACCAGTTCTTCGGAAGCCCTTACATTGATATTCTCAAACTCTGCGTCACTGAACAAACCAACATGAGGAGCGTGTAAGGCCGCCGCATGCACCACCACATCCGCGCCTGTGAGCGCTTTTCCAACGAATAAAGGATCACGAATATCGCCTACGTAATCAGCAGTAGAAGATGGAATTAGATCAACGCCGACGACCTTGTAATTCTTCATCAATTCGGCGTAAATCGCGCGTCCTATTCTCCCTGATGCCCCAGTGATGACTATCTTCACAATATTTTCCGCGCCTAAACCAAGTGCCGAATTGAGTACGTTTAATAGCGTAAATTTGCGCCAAAATCTGGAATCTCTCCCAAATTTACCTGTTGACGCCATTCGTCTAAACGGCCTCTGGATAGTTTCCAAAATGTCGCGCAAAGATCAAAATACTCAAGAACGGCATCAGATCGATTTGCCTCTAAGAGCTCCTTCGCCAAGGTCATGTTTGGGCCAAAACTGTTCAATTGAGGCGAGCCCTCAGTAGCACCTGACTTTAATAAGTATTCTTCGGCTTTATCAATATCACCTTCTCGTAATGCGACCTGGCCTAACACCATATTGCCAAAATGAACCGCGTTACCATAATTCCAGTCTTTGGGTTCAACCGTTGACAAGTGGAGAAGTTCTTTAGCAAATACCCTTGCCTGGCTGGCACTTCTATCAACTTCCGCTTTTGCTAAATCAGCTAAGGCATAATACCGTTGATTTGGCTGATGCGATTCTACCGCTAACGAAATGCATAAAAGCAATGCTGTGATGATGGTCGACTTCATGGATTCACCTCCTATTGGTTTTCTCATCCCTTTACAACAGATCGAGCAATCGAAATGATGGTCGTGATCCAAGTATAGATACCAGACTAAATTGGAAAAAGGAATAACTCAAAACGGAAGTTAATCTAAGTTTAAACTCAAGTTTCTCGGGTTACGTAATTCGCTGATGTTATACCGCCGACAGAGAATCGATGTATGACAGTCAGACTAACTCACGCGAATAGAAGGAGCGTGAAAACAGAACCACGATTACACGCCCTTTTATTCATGCAAATATCATTAAACACTGAATTAAAGACAATAAGAAAAACCAATACGTTTCACACTAGACCAATGTAATTGAGTGCGCCTTCGAGATCATCAAAGTCTGAGATAGCTTTATCGTGGATGGCATTATTGCCAACCAGCACAAAATTAAAACCCAGCTTTTCGCACGCTTTCTTATCCCATTCGCCATCACCGAAATACGTTACTTTTTGGTGTGGTTTAACGAGTGCTTTCTCGAGCGCGATTCTCATTATCTCTGTTCTTGAAAAATGATCATTGGAGGAAGCTATTGGGATCCCTGTAACATCTAAACCTACCGCCTCCAGTTTTATTCGAGCTGTTTCTTCCCAACCTCCTGTCGCAATCGAAAGACTGACATCAGATCTCGCTTTAAGCTGTTCTACAAAGAGTCTTGCCCCTTTTATTTCGCTAATCGAATGTTGCTCGACATGACGCCCTATATTAGCCACGAACGTTTCTTTAACCTTGAAATGAATACGCTCTTGCAGATGAAGAAGCCCTCTCGTTTTCAAGTGTTGATGCAAAATACCGGAATCAGTAACGTGCGTATACTGCCTCCAATCAGAATCTATACGATGACCGAGCACCTCAAAAACAGCGTTAAGGTAGCACTCTTCATCAAAGTTAAAAGATTCAACTAAGGTTCCATCAATGTCCAACATAACGTGATGCAAAGTATTCACTCCAAGGGCTGTCGACTACTAAAATGTGCCACAAAGGGTCCTGGTCGTCCGGAAGAACCGTATTCGGTTATTCATAATCCATGGGATCATCTGGAATACTTTCTCGCTGCTCTACAGGAAAAATGACTGCCTTAATGCACATATTAGTACTTCCTTCCAAAAACGACTCTGACGTTCATTCCTGTTGATTCTACCGGACGACCATCAATTGTTTTTGCTTCATAGTAAAGCCTCTTTATAAATCGTTTTGTGCGGGTTTTGTACTTGGGAAAAAGTTTGCCTGGGCCACAACCAGTAATCTTTATCTTTTTAACCTTCCCAATTTTACTCACAACGTATTCAGCGTCACAATACGGCAGACCCTTGACTTCTGGGGCTGTACTCGCTTGCGTTCCCGCTAACGCTAAAAACAAAAAGCCGATAATCACATAGTTAGAAATAGGCTTCACAGGAGTATAAATGCGTCACTAATGGCCATTAAGCCCACCACCGTAGATATAACAATGAGATCCTAACTGTCGACGTTTACGCTTGACGGGGAACCATAATCTCTTGTTAGGTGTTTCTATTACCAAACAAACTAGTAACTTTTTGCATAAAAGTTCTTTCATCCATTTCAACGTATTTTCTTTCATATTTCGAAAGGTTGGCGTATTCGGGCACTAGGGCTTTAGAACCATGAGCTTCAAATAATATCCGAATAGTATTAGTTCCATCACCTAATTCAAAAATATCTTCTACCTTTCCAACACCAAAGAGTGGATGCTCAAGTTCGTCCCCAGGTTTGATTAACCCGACACCATCAAGGCTGTACTCAGTTAAAACTTTTTCTTTAGATCTCATGGGTAAATCACCAAATATCCACTAAGGGAGGTATGTCCGACTCAACAAATTTTTTAGATGCACTTAGAATGTGAGGAGCTATTGAAAACAACTTATATCCCCTCAAGAAGGCAAGTAAATTTCTCGTCGATGCTAGCTTTATCGTTTATTATCTGATGAGTTCTTTCGGTTGGCGAAAGCCCGGATAAATATATTTCTTTGATTATTTCTTCGCTCGTCTCATAGTTAGGCGATTTATCTAACAACTTATTGTAATAGGCCATTCCAGGACTAAAATTCAGGGACTTTACTTCATCTATAACTGTTCGCGCCGTGGCGTAATCTGGGACTTTAGAAAGTAAACGATCATAAGTCCCATGATTGGGTGAGACACCCGCAGCCTTCATTTCATCCATGACAATTCGCGCCGTGACGTAATCTGGAACTTTCTGAAGAAAATGATCATAAGTCCCATGATTGGCTGAGACTCCCGCAGTCTTCATTTCATCCATGACATTTCGCGCCGTAGCGTAATCTGGGACTTTCTGAAGTAAACGATCATAAGTCCCGTGATTCGGTGAGACTCCCGCAGCCTTCATTTCATCTATGACCGTTCGCGCCGTGGCGTAATCTGGAACTTTATGAAGTAAATGATCATAAGTCCCATGATTGGGTGAGACTCCCGCAGCATTCATTTCATCTATGAAAATTCGCGCCATGGCGTAATCTGGGACTTTATGAAGTAAATGATCATAAGTCCCATGATTGGGTGAGACTCCCGCAGCCTTCATTTCATCTATGACCGTTCGCGCCGTGGCGTAATCTGGGACTTTATGAAGTAAATGATCATAAGTCCCATGATTGGGTGAGACTCCCGCAGCCTTCATTTCATCTATGACCGTTCGCGCCGTTGCGTAATCTGGGACCTTATGAAGTAAATGATCATAAGTCCCATGATTGGGTGAGACTCCCGCAGCCTTCATTTCATCCATGACAATTCGCGCCGTGGCGTAGTCTGGAACTTTCTGAAGTAAATGATCATAAGTCCCATGATTGGGTGAGACACGCGCAGCCTTCATTTCATCTATGACAATTCGCGCTGTGGCGTAATCTGGGACCTTATGAAGTAAATGATCATAAGTCCCATGATTGGGTGAGACTCCCGCAGCCTTCATTTCATCTATGACCGTTCGCGCCGTGGCGTAATCTGGGACTTTATGAAGTAGAGGATTATAAGTCCCATGATTGGGTGAGACACCTGCAGCCTTCATTTCATCTATGACAATTCGCGCCGTGGCGTAATTTGGGACTTTCTGAAGTAAACGCTCAAAGGTAATATTATCGCATAGCAGTTTGGCGGTTTTCATTTCATCAATAACAGTACGACTCGTTGCGTAGTCAGGCGCTCTACTTAGCAACACATTATAAATATAGGTATTTGGCGCGATGTTCCATATCTTCAGCTGAGATACCAATTCAGCTGCAGTTTCATAATCTTGCGCGCCGGAAAGCAAACTCAAGACCTCATTTGATCGAGGAGATATTCCATCTGCTTGCATTTCCTGAATGATGGCTTTTTTATTCTCGGTCCCCCTCGCTCTTTGAAGAATTGTCTTATAACTGAAATAATCAGGTTTCATACCTGTTTTTCTAAGTAGCGCTATAGCTTTGCGTGCTAATTCAGTGCTCGGGCAATGACCAATTATTTGGTTCCAAACCTGTATGTTTCGCTCAAGGCCTAAGGGTTTAAGCTTACGGACTAGCTTTTCAACCTGTTTTTCATTTCTAGGAAGTATTTTTAGAGCCACATCAGAAAAGTTATAGCTAGTTACCAATAACCCTAAACGCTCTCGCTCTTCTTTCGAAAATACCGTTTCAATAGTTCTCACTAAGTTTCTATCCCCTTCAGGAGCAACGATATAGTCCAAGTAGGCTGTCTCTGTAATCAAGTGACCATTTTCTCGGCGCAAAAAACCTAAGTTATATCTATCTTGTGTCAATAGCCTGATTAGCTCTTCCCACTTATCATCACTAAAAGGGCCTTGTGACCATTGAGCGTTAGTAAGCGCCTTACCGAAAGCAGATGAGTCTTGATGGTGTTTATGTTTTTTCTGTAAGTAAAATCGAATGTCTTCCTCAGGAAATACACCACCTGCGCTATAAGCCTCCATGATATAAAAAGTGTATAGGGATTTGAGCAAATCCTTGGCATGATCTGTGTTTAGCTTTAATCCGTGTTTTTTGGCAATATTATCCATATTTACCCAACGATCACGCATGGCTTTCAGATCAAGAAAGAGAGAGCCAGGATTATGATCAAACTTATCAGTTACCAATTCATTGAAATTTTCTTGATACCAATCCAAAAACTTTTTCTCTTCAGCTCCTGACAAACGAGAAACTGAAAAGGTCTCTAGCTTGTCCCAGAGATGATCATCTAATTCAAAACGATGGCGAAGGTCATAATAATCTGGCCCGGTACGAGCTGTGGCGAATAAAACAAGATTATTATCCGCAATACGTTTTAAATAATTGTTGATATCAGAAGAGCTGTATCCCTGTTTGATCAGATCACGCAACTGCGCGTCGAAGTCATCCATCCAGACAATACGATGCTTTGTATTTGGAAAGGTTGGTAAATAAAGCGGTTGATCACTTTGTTCAGGCATTGAAAAAGGCCACAAGGAAAAACCACCCTCGTCGTGCAACAGGCGCTTTATTGCCTCAAAGGATGCGCGTGTTTTTCCGGCAAGAGGATGACCTTCCAGCAATACCCACTTTCGACACCGTAAGGCCTCATCAATTTTTATATCTATTTCACGGTGAAAATAATGCTTCTTACTGCTGCTGTCACGATAACGTTTTTCATAACTAAAAGAACCAAACATAGTTCTTGCTAGTTCATCCTCATCACTTACAGGGGTAACAAATTGTTTGAGACAATTATGTATAGCCTCTTTTCCAGAAAGTTTTGCAATTCTATTTTTCAAATAAACATCAAAACTCTTGTTCATCTGTGCCGCGAGCTGACTAAAAAACCGATCCTTAGCAGCAGGCTCATATAAAACGTCTTTGTAACAAAGCCGTGTTTGATCTGGGTTAGCAACATTGGCAGGCGGCATGTTGTATAGATCCGTCACCGTTGGCCAATATATTTGAAAATCCCCCATGCCATCAGGCAAGCTTTTTAGATCATCTTCAAGCACACCAAAAACTACGGGGAAGAAAGTAACCCCTTGGTCTTCATAACGCTTTAATGTGTTTGGCCATTCTTTATCAATAATGTACGACGACTTGCCAAATAGCTCAGAAATTAGCAAAAGACAACAATTGCATTCAGCATTTAATGCTTGATGAATCGTATTATCCCAGTCCTGCCCAACCATAATTTCCTTGTCATCCCACTTATTCCATATACGTTCAGGTGTTTTCAAAAAACGACTGAGAGATGACCAAAAGTCTTGAACCATCGACTGGCCATCAGCATGTGCGTAGGAAATAAATACTTTGGGTTTTATGTCTACATTCATTAATCAGAACCTTTTGATATCATACTCATTTCCTAAATTTGCGTACGCAGCATCTAACGCCAAGCCATCGCGCGCGCGGAGTGCACGTCCATGCGAGCCCCAGGAGCGCAGACACTGTGGGACTTGTATGGTTT